>CAWKJW010000060.1:0-18096 GCA_963849665.1 uncultured Alphaproteobacteria bacterium
AGGACAACACGAACTGAACCAGTAAGGAGGGCAAAAACATTACCGTATTGCTCGTCCTGCATTATTCGCCGCGCAGCGCCGCCCTCGCCCTGGAGCGGATGGGTCGGCGGACGGCCCGTTCGCTGAGCCACTTCTGCCTGTCGGCGGAGATCGCCTCCCTCTGTCGCGCCTGGGCGCCGCCGGAAAAAATCGTCGCCGCCTCCCACGCGGACGAAGACTCGCTGATGACCCTGCTCGCGGCGCCCGAAGCCGGCCAAGGAGATGAAAAAGAATGAAATTTTACGCTGTAGCCGCTTTTTCCGCCGCTTTGCTGGCCTGCCTCCCCGCCGCATGCGCCGCGGGTCCGGATGCTCCCACGGGACTTTGGCGCGTGGCGGACGGATCGGCGGTGATCCGGATCAAATCCTGCGGCCGTGAGCTGTGCGGCTATGTCGCCTCCGCGCCAAAGCCGGGCCCGGGCGAGAAATCGCCGATCGGCCGGAAGATCCTGCTCGGCCTGCGCCGCGACGGCGCGGTCTGGCGCGGCCCCATCTTCAATCTGGACAATGGCAAAACCTATGCGGGCGAAATCCTGCTGAGCGACGCCGCTCACCTGAAGATCAAGGGCTGTCTGCCCGGCGGCGGCCTGTGCGGCGGCGAGACCTGGAAAAGAGAACGCTGAAAAACCGGGATTCGTTGACAAGGGGGCGTCCCGCTTCTATTCCTCGCGCGCGTTCCTGGCGCGGAGTCCTGGCTGTCGGGGCATTGCGCCGCTTTTTGTCAAGTAATGTCGCGGAGTTCGCGAACAGGGCGGGGCGCCTTGTTCCGGGCGCGGCGGCTCCCGACATTGAGGCGGCGTTCGTCGCCGGTCCTGTCTTTCGCCGGGGGCGGGTTTATCAGCAGATCGCGGCGCGCCCCAGCGCCGCTCTGAAAGGTCGTCGGAATGTTGGGTAGCCTCGCAAAAAAAATCTTCGGCACCGCCAACGAACGCCGTTTGAAAACCTATACCTCGCGAAGTCGCGGCGATCAATGCGCTGGAGCCCGAGGTCGCCGCGCTTTCCGACGAGGCCCTGCGCGCCCGCACCGACGAATTCCGCGCCCAGATCGGCGCTGGCAAGAAAGTCGAAGAGCTTCTGGTTCCCGCTTTCGCCACCGTGCGCGAAGCGGCCAAGCGCGCCATCGGCCAGCGCCATTTCGACGTACAGCTGATCGGCGGCATGGTGCTGAACGAAGGCTCCATAGCCGAAATGCGCACCGGCGAAGGCAAGACCCTCGTCGCGACGCTGGCCTGCTATCTCAATGCCTTGTCCGGCAAGGGCGTCCACGTCATCACGGTCAATGACTACCTCGCCAGCCGCGACGCGGAGAACATGGGCCGGATATACAGGTTCCTCGGCCTGACCGTCGGCGTCATCGTGCATGGCCTCGACGACGCCGAGCGCGCGGAGGCCTATGCCGCCGACATTACCTACGGCACCAATAACGAATTCGGTTTCGACTATCTGCGCGACAATATGAAATACGAGCTGGACCAAATGGTCCAGCGCGGCCATTCCTACGCCATCGTAGACGAGGTGGATTCCATCCTGATCGACGAGGCGCGCACGCCGCTGATCATTTCCGGCCCTTCCGACGACCGCTCGGACCTCTATGTCGCGATCGACAAGCTGGTCCCCAAGCTCGGCCCGGAAGATTACGAACTCGACGAAAAGCAGCGCACCATCGCCTTGACCGAAGCCGGCAACGAGCACATGGAGCAATTGCTGACGCAAGCCGGCCTGTTGACCGAGGGCTCGCTCTACGAGGCCTCCAACGTGACGCTGGTCCACCACGTCAATCAGGCCCTGCGCGCCCACAAGCTGTTCCAGCGCGACAAGGATTACATCGTCCGCAACAATGAAGTGGTGATCATCGACGAATTCACCGGCCGCATGATGCCGGGCCGCCGCTATTCGGAGGGCCAGCATCAGGCGCTGGAGGCGAAGGAAAACGTGACGGTGCAGCCGGAAAACGTCACCCTGGCGTCGATCACCTTCCAGAATTACTTCCGCTTGTACAAGAAACTGGCGGGCATGACCGGCACTGCGGCGACCGAATCCGAGGAATTCGCCGAAATCTACAAGCTCGACGTGGTGGAGATTCCCACCAACAAGCCGATCATCCGCATTGACTCCGACGACGAGGTCTATCGCACCGGCGAGGAAAAGCTTGCCGCCATCGTCGCGGAAATCGAGGACGCCAACGCCAAGGCCCAGCCCATGCTGGTCGGCACGACTTCGATCGAAAAATCCGAGCAGCTTGCCGATTTCCTGAAGGGCAAGGGTTACAAGATGATCGATTTCGGCGCGCCCGGCGCGCTGGACAAGCTCTACGCGGCAGCCCGCTCAGGCAAGCCGTCGAAGAATTTCGCGGTGCTGAACGCCCGCTTCCACGAGCAGGAAGCCTATATCGTCGCCGAGGCCGGCGTGCCCGGGGCGATCACCGTCGCCACCAATATGGCCGGCCGCGGCACCGACATCCAGCTCGGCGGCAACCTGGACATGCGCCTCAAACAGGAATGCGAAGGCCTGGAAGGCGAGGAAAGGGCCGCGAAGGAAAAGGTCATTCGCGCGGAGATCGCCGATTTCAAGCAGAAGGCGCTCGACGCCGGCGGCCTATACATCATCGGCACCGAGCGCCACGAAAGCCGGCGCATCGACAACCAGCTGCGCGGCCGTTCGGGCCGCCAGGGCGATCCGGGCAAATCGAAGTTCTTCCTGTCGCTGCAGGACGACCTGATGCGCATTTTCGGCTCCGAACGCATGGACGCCATGCTGCGCAAACTCGGCCTGCAGGAAGGCGAGGCGATCATCCACCCCTGGATCAACAAGGCGCTGGAAAAGGCGCAGCAAAAGGTCGAGGCGCGCAATTTCGACATGCGCAAGAACGTGTTGAAATTCGACGACGTCATGAACGACCAGCGCAAGGTGGTGTTCGAGCAGCGCCGCGAAATGATGGCGCAGGATTCGCTCGAGGAAACCATCGCCGAAATGCGCCATGGCGTGGTCGAGGACCTAGTGTCGCGCCACGTGCCGCGTGACGCCTACCCCGAAGCCTGGGACATCGCCGGCCTCGCGGAAGAGGTCAAGGCGCAGCTCAACATGGAGCTTCCGCTCGCCGACTGGGCCAAGGAAGAAGGCATCGCCGACGAGGAATTGCGCGAGAGGCTCGAAAAGGCCGCCGACGAGGCCTATGCGCTGCGTGAAAAGGTCAATTCGCCGGAAATCACCCGCTATATCGAAAAGCAGGTGCTGTTGCAGACGCTCGACCATCTCTGGCGCGAACACCTGGTCGTGCTCGACCATCTCCGTCAGGTCATCGGCTGGCGCGGCCTGGCCCAGCGCGATCCGCTCAACGAATACAAGTCCGAGGCTTTCGAGCTGTTCGGCGCCCTCATCACGCAATTGCGCGAGATGGTGACGGCGCAATTGATGCGCGTCGAAGTGGCGCATGAAAAGCCCGCCGAGCTGCAATTGCCGCCGATGCAGGCCTCCCACCTCGATCCGCTGACCGGCGAGGACGAGCTGGCGCTGGCGCAAATCAACGCTGCCATCGCGGCCGGCGAGTTCTCGCCGCGCTCGCTGGGCGTCGGCGTGCTCGAGCAGCATGCGGTGGTCCGCGATCAAAACGATCCCGCGACCTGGGGCCGCGTGGGCCGCAACGAAGCCTGCCCCTGCGGTTCGGGCAAGAAATACAAGCATTGCCACGGCATGCTGGCCTGACGGCGGTGACGCTGCGGCCATAACGAGGCTTGGCTGCGGGGCGCGGAAAAATGAGCGAGGCGAGCCAGACCGAGGCGCCCAAAGTCGTCGTCGGGAAAATGGTCGCGGCGAAAATCGCCGATGTCCTGGCGCCCGTCGCCGTCGATCATCCCTATTCCTATCGCATTCCAGACGGAATGCGTCTGGCGGAAGGCGATTTCGTCGCCATTTCGCTGGGAACGCGCCAATTGTCCGGCGTCGTCTGGCTATTGCGGGACGGCGACGCCGACAAGCTCAAGCCAGTCGTCGCGCGTCTCGACCTGCCGCCGCTGCCGGCGCGCTTGCGCGCCTTCATCGATTGGGTCGCCGCCTGGACCCTGGCGCCGAGCGGCATGGTTTTGCGCATGGCCACTCGCGCTGCGGAAGAGGCGGGCGACGAGCCCGTGCGCATCGGCCTGCGCTTGACGGGGTCTGCGCCGAACCGCGCCACGCCCGCGCGAAAACGCGTGCTGGAGGCGGCCGAGGGAGGGATCGCGACAAGCAAGTCGGATCTGGCCCGCCGGGCCGGCGTCTCGACCAGCGTGATCGACGCCCTGGTCGACGACGGCGTCCTGGAGACATTGGCGCTGCCGCCGGAGCCGGCGGCCGAGGCGCCCGACCCCGGCTTTTTCTCGCCCTCCTTGGCGCCGGATCAGGCGAAGGCCGCGCAATCCCTGCGCGAGGCCGTTGCATCTCGCGCCTTCAAGCCCATTCTGCTCGAAGGCGTCACCGGCTCCGGCAAGACGGAAGTCTATTTCGAGGCCGTGGCGCAGGCTTTGCGCGATGGCGGCCAGGCCCTGATCCTGATGCCGGAAATCGCCCTGACCGCGCAATTTCTCGAACGGTTTGCGGCAAGGTTCGGCCATCGCCCCGCGGAATGGCATTCCGGCCTGTCGCCGCGACGGCGCGAAAAAATTTGGCGCGGCGTGGCCAAGGGCGACGTCCGGGTCGTGGCGGGCGCGCGCTCCGCATTGTTCCTGCCCTTTGCCGATCCGCGCGTGATCGTCGTCGACGAGGAGCATGAGGCCGCCTACAAGCAGGACGATGGCGTCGCCTATCACGCCCGCGACATGGCGGTGGTGCGGGCGCGCCTCGAATCCTCGCCATCGTCCTCGCCTCGGCCACGCCCTCGATCGAGACGCGCGAGAACGCCCGCCAGGGCCGCTACGCCCATCTCCGCCTGGAAAATCGTTACGCCGGACGCGACCTGCCGCTGATCGAGGCCATCGACTTGCGCAAGGAGGCGGCGCCTCGCGGCAAATGGATTTCACCGCGCCTCGTCGAGGCCCTGCGGCAAAATTTCGCACGTGGCGAGCAGGCGCTGCTGTTTCTCAACCGGCGCGGTTATGCGCCCTTGACCCTCTGCCGGTCCTGCGGCCACAAATTCCAATGTCCGAACTGCTCGGCCTGGCTGGTCGAGCATCGCTTTCGCCGCGCCCTGGTCTGCCATCATTGCGGCCATGTCGAGCGGCGTCCCGACCTCTGCCCGGCCTGTGGCGCGGCGGATGCGCTCAGCGCCTGCGGGCCGGGCGTCGAGCGTCTGGCCGAGGAGGCGGCCGAGCTTTTTCCCGATGTGCGCCAGCTGGTTCTTTCCTCCGACATGCCGGGGGGAACAGAGCGGATGCGCGCCGAACTGCAGGCGGTGGCCGAACATCGCTTCGACCTCGTCATTGGCACGCAGCTGGTCGCCAAGGGGCATAATTTTCCGCATCTGACCCTGGTGGGCGTGGTCGACGCCGACATCGGTCTGGCCAATGGCGATCCTCGCGCCGCGGAGCGCACCTTCCAATTGCTCAATCAGGTGGCGGGCCGAGCCGGGCGCGGCGAAAAGCCCGGCCGCGCCCTGCTGCAGACCTGGCAAAAGCAGCATCCGGTCCTGCGGGCGCTGCTGTCGAGCGATTTCGAGCGTTTTTATCGCGAGGAGACTCAGGCGCGCCGCGACGCGCGCCTGCCGCCCTTTGGCCGGCTGGCCGCATTGATTGTTGCGGGTCCCGACCGCGCGGCGGCTGAGGCTCAGGCCCGCGCGCTGGCGCGCGCCGCGCATCAGACGACGGAGGACAAGGCGGGTTGGAGCGTCGCCGGGCCCGGCCAGATGCCGGGCGAGCACGATATCGTCGTGCTGGGGCCGGCCGAGGCGCCGATCGCCGTGGTGCGCGGCCAGCATCGATTCCGCCTGCTGGTCAAGGCGCCGCGGCGCGCCGATCTGCAAGGTTTTCTGAGGCGGATGCTGGCGAACGCGCCCAAGGCCGCGGGGCGGGATTCGGGTGTCCGTCGATGTCGAGCCACAAAATTTTTTATGAGCGTTTCAGCCTTTTCTCTCGAATATTATCACAAAGCCCTATTTCCGCCGCTTCGGTCAGGGTTGCGCGGCGGGGCGCCCTATGTTAGGTGACGCCCGCCTTTCGGGAAGAACGGCTTCCGCCAACTTCCCGTTTCCAGACAGTTTCAGTCCATGCAATGTCGCGGCGCCTGGCGTCGGGCCGTAGATGGATGAGAGATTGTCTGCCCACAGCAAGAAGGGGCTTTTCCGCGTGGCTGAAGTCGACGACTCGAAGAATCCGACATCCGGCGTTGCGGAACGCTATGCCCAGGCCCTGTTCTCCCTTTCGCAGGAGCAAAATGCGACCGACGCCGTCGCCGGCGACCTGCAGAAATTCACCGCCATGCTCGATGAGAGCGCCGACCTGCGGCGATTCGTCGCCAGCCCGGTTTTTTCGGCCGAAGAGCAGCTCAAGGCCATGGCGGCCATCCTCAACGGCGCCGGCATTGGAGGCCTGACCGCCAATTTCGTGAAGCTCGTGGCCTCCAAGCGCCGCCTGTTCGTCCTGTCGGACATGATCCGCGCCTTCAACGCGCTGAACGACAAGGCCAAGGGTGTGACGCGCGCTCAGGTCACTGTCGCCGAACCGCTTTCGCCCGATCACACCAACGCGCTTGAAGAAGCGCTGCGTCAGGTCTCGGGCGGCTCGACCGTCAAGGTCAACGTCAATGTCGATCCGTCGATCATTGGCGGCATTGTCGTCCAGCTTGGTTCTCGCATGGTTGACGCCTCGCTGAAAACCAAGCTCAATTCGCTCCGCACACGCATGAAAGAGGTCGGCTGATGGATATCCGCGCCGCAGAAATTTCCGCGATTCTCAAGAACGAAATCGCGAATTTCGGTAATGAAGCTCAGGTTACGGAAGTCGGCCAGGTCCTGTCCGTCGGCGACGGCATCGCCCGCGTCTACGGCCTCGACAATGTCCAGGCCGGCGAGTTGGTCGCCTTCGAGAACGGCATTCAGGGCATGGCCCTGAACCTTGAAGCCGACAATGTCGGCGTCGTCATCTTCGGCTCCGACCGCGACATCAAGGAAGGCCAGACGGTCAAGCGCACCGGCTCGATCGTCGACGTTCCCGTCGGCAAGGAAATGCTCGGCCGCGTCGTCGACGCGCTCGGCAATCCGATCGACGGCAAGGGCCCGATCAACGCCGCCAAACGCTCGCGCGTCGACGTCAAGGCCCCCGGCATCATTCCGCGCAAGTCGGTGCATGAGCCGATGGCGACCGGCCTCAAGGCCATCGACGCGCTGATCCCGATCGGCCGCGGTCAGCGCGAGCTGATCATCGGCGACCGCCAGACCGGCAAGACCGCGGTGGCGCTCGACGCCATCCTCAACCAGAAGTCGCTCAACCAGGGCACGGACGAGGGCGCCAAGCTTTATTGCGTCTACGTCGCCGTCGGCCAGAAGCGCTCGACCGTGGCCCAGTTCGTGAAGGTGCTCGAAGAGCAGGGCGCGCTGGAATATTCCATCGTCGTCGCCGCCACCGCCTCCGACCCGGCGCCGATGCAGTTCCTCGCCCCCTTCGCTGGCGCGGCCATGGGCGAATTCTTCCGCGACAACGGCATGCACGCGCTGATCGTCTATGACGATCTCACCAAGCAGGCCGTCGCCTATCGCCAGATGTCGCTGCTGCTGCGCCGCCCGCCGGGCCGCGAAGCCTATCCCGGTGACGTGTTCTACCTGCACAGCCGCCTGCTCGAGCGCGCGGCCAAGCTGAACGACGCCAATGGCGCGGGATCGATGACCGCGCTGCCAGTGATCGAAACCCAGGCCAACGACGTGTCGGCCTATATCCCGACCAACGTGATCTCGATCACCGATGGCCAGATCTTCCTCGAAACCGACCTGTTCTACCAAGGCATCCGTCCGGCGGTGAACGTCGGCCTTTCGGTGTCGCGCGTCGGCTCCTCGGCCCAGACCAAGGCGATGAAGAAGGTCGCGGGCAAGATCAAGGGCGAACTCGCGCAGTATCGCGAAATGGCCGCCTTCGCCCAGTTCGGCTCCGATCTGGACGCCACCACCCAGCGCCTGCTGAACCGTGGCTCGCGCCTGACCGAACTCCTGAAGCAGTCGCAGTTCGCGCCGCTGAAGATGGAAGAGCAGGTTTCGGTGATCTACGCCGGCGTCAACGGCTACCTCGACGCGCTGCCGCTCAACCGCATCAAGGCCTATGAAGACGGTCTTCTGGCCCTGCTGCGCACGAGCCACGCCGACCTGCTCGAAGCGATCCGCTCGTCCAAGGATCTGTCCGACGCTTCGGCCGCCCAGCTGAAGTCGATCGTCGAAGCCTATACCAAGGCCTTCGCCTGAATTCGCATCGAGCCCGCCGTCGCAATGACGGCGGGCTCGCCTTTTTGATCGTCCCGCTGGCCGGCGTTTCGGCTTGCGGACGGCAGTCGAGCGGAAAACCATGCCCTCGTTGAAGGACCTACGCAATCGCATCGCCTCCGTGAAGGCGACGCAGAAAATCACCAAGGCCATGCAAATGGTGGCCGCGGCGAAATTGCGCCGCGCCCAGCTGGCCGCCGAAGCCGCACGGCCCTATGCCGAGCGCATCGACGCGGTTCTGGCCAATCTCGCCTCTGGCATCGCCGCCGGCTCGGGGCCCGCGCTTTTGTCGGGCAACGGCAAGAACGAGACTCGATCTCCTGGTGGTGGCCACCGCCGAGCGCGGGCTGTGCGGCGGCTTCAACTCGTCGATCGCCCGCCTCGCGCGCGACAAGGCGCTGTCCTTGCAGGCCCAGGGCAAGACGGTCAAGATTCTGTGCATCGGCAAGAAGGGCTATGACCAGCTTCGCCGCCAGTTCGAAAAGCAGATCGTCGAGCTGATCGACCTGCGCTCGGTGAAGCAGCTCGGCTTCGAGAACGCTGATCCGATCGGCAAGAAGATCATCGCCTGGTTCGAGGACGGCGAGTTCGACGTCGCCACCCTCTTCTATTCCAAATTCCGCTCGGTGATTTTGCAGATCCCGACGGCGCAGCAGATCATTCCCGCCCAGATCGGCGGCGACCAGCCGGTCAGCTCGGCGGCTTACGAATATGAGCCGGGCCAGGACGAAATCCTGGCGACCCTGCTGCCGCGCAATATTTCCGTGCAGATTTTCCGCGCCCTGCTGGAAAACGCCGCGTCGGAACAGGGCGCCCGCATGAGCGCCATGGACAGCGCCACGCGCAACGCCGGCGAAATGATCAAGAAGCAGACGACGATCTACAATCGTTCGCGTCAGGCGATGATCACCAAGGAACTGATCGAAATCATCTCGGGCGCCGAAGCGCTCTGACCGTCATAAAGAATGTGAGGACCGAAAAAATGGCTGAAGCCTCTTTGCCCACGGGCCGCGTCACGCAGGTCATCGGCGCCGTCGTCGACGTCAAGTTCGACGGTCACCTGCCGGAAATTCTGAACGCGCTGGAAACGATGAACAACGGCGCCCGCCTGGTTCTCGAAGTCGCCCAGCATCTCGGCGAAAGCTCCGTGCGCTGCATCGCCATGGACGTGTCCGAAGGGCTGGTTCGCGGCCAGCCGGTGCGCGACACCGGCGCTCCGATCATGGTTCCGGTCGGCGAAGGCACGCTCGGCCGCATCATCAACGTCATCGGCGAGCCGGTCGACGAAGCCGGCGCGGTGCCGAACGAAGGGCTGCGCGCCATCCACCAGCCCGCGCCTTCCTACGCCGAGCAGGCGACGGAAGCGCAGATTCTCGAAACCGGCATCAAGGTCGTCGACCTGCTCGCGCCTTACGCCAAGGGCGGCAAGATCGGCCTGTTCGGCGGCGCGGGCGTCGGCAAGACCGTGCTGATCATGGAGCTGATCAACAACATCGCCAAGGCGCACGGCGGCTATTCGGTGTTCGCCGGCGTCGGCGAGCGCACCCGCGAAGGCAACGACCTTTATCACGAAATGATCGAAGGCGGCGTCAACAAGGACCCCAAGGAAAACAACGGCTCGACCGCCGGCTCCAAATGCGCGCTGGTCTACGGCCAGATGAACGAGCCCCCGGGCGCCCGCGCCCGCGTCGCGCTCACCGGCCTGACCGTCGCCGAGCATTTCCGCGACCAGGGCCAGGACGTGCTGTTCTTCGTCGATAACATCTTCCGCTTCACCCAGGCGGGTTCGGAAGTGTCGGCGCTGCTCGGCCGCATTCCCTCGGCGGTGGGCTATCAGCCGACGCTCGCCACCGACATGGGCATGCTGCAGGAGCGCATCACCACGACGAACAAGGGTTCGATCACCTCGGTGCAGGCGATTTACGTCCCCGCCGACGACTTGACCGATCCGGCCCCGGCGACCTCCTTCGCCCATCTGGACGCGACCACTGTTCTGTCGCGCTCGATCGCGGAAAAGGGCATTTATCCGGCGGTCGATCCGCTCGATTCGACCTCGCGCATGCTGTCGCCGGCCATCGTCGGCGAAGAGCACTACGACATCGCCCGCAAGGTGCAGTCGACGCTGCAGCGTTACAAGTCGCTCCAGGACATCATCGCCATTCTCGGCATGGACGAATTGTCCGAAGAGGATAAGCTCGTGGTTGCTCGCGCACGCAAAATCGAGCGCTTCCTGTCGCAGCCCTTCCATGTCGCGGAAGTGTTCACCGGCTCGCCCGGCAAGCTCGTCTCGCTCGCCGACACGATCAAGGGCTTCAAGGGCCTGGTCGCGGGCGACTACGACCATCTGCCGGAAGCGGCCTTCTACATGGTCGGCTCGATCGACGAAGCCGTCGAGAAGGCGCAGAAGCTTGCGGCCCAGGCGGCCTGATCTTCTGGTAACGCGGCTCCGGCGGCCTCTTCCGCCGGAGTTTTGGAAGAACAAGCGCCCCGACGGGCGGACGCCCGGTTTTGGAGAGTCTGATGGCGACATTTCACTTTGAGCTCGTCTCGCCCGAAAAACTGCTGTTTTCGGGTGAAGTCGAAGCCGTCGTCGTGCCGGGGATCGAAGGCGAGTTCACGGTCATGAAAGACCATGCGCCGGTGATGACCGTCCTGAAGGCGGGCATTGTCCAGATCGACGAGACGGCCAGCAAGAAGACCAAACTTTTCGTGCGCGGCGGTTTTGCCGATATCGCCGGCGGCGGCCTGACGCTTCTGGCCGAATATTCGGCGCCGCTGGAGCAATTCGATGCGGGGCAGTTGGCGGCGCAGATCAAGAACGCCGAGGAAGATTTCGCCGACGCCAAATCGGAGGAGACGAAAAACGCCGCCGCCGAAAAGCTCGCCCAGCTCAACGAGCTGAAGGTGGCGATCAGCGCCTGATCCGATTTCCGCAAGAATAACGCGGGCGCGATAATCCGCTCGCTGCAGCGGCCCCTCATCGAGGGGCCGTTTTATTTTTCCAATGCGATCATGTAATTGACGTCCGTGTCGCCCGACAGGCGCCATTGGTCGCCGAGCGGGCGATAGACGATTCCGGCGCGGTCGATTTCATGCAGTCCAGCTAGACTCGAGCGGTTTCAGCAATTCCTTCGGGGTCAAAAATTTCGACCAGTCATGGGTGCCCGGCTCGACCCAGCGCAAGAGATATTCGGCGCCGACGATCGCCAGGGCGTAACTTTTCAGCGTGCGGTTCAATGTCGCGCCGACGAGGAGGCCGCCGGGCCGAACCAGGGTCGCCGCCGCGCGCAAAAATCCGTCGACGTCGGCGACGTGCTCCAGCACTTCCATGGCGAGGACCGCGTCGAACTTCTCGCCCGTCTCGGCCAGGGCCTCAACCGTGATCGAACGGTAGTCGATGGCGAGACCGCCCGCTTCGGCGTGGCGGCGGGCGGCCAGGATGTTCTCTTCCGCCGGATCGACGGCCGTCACCTGGGCGCCGAGACGCGCGAGCGGCTCGGCCAGAAGGCCGCCGCCGCAGCCGAGGTCAACAATTCGCAGGCCTGTAAGGGGTTCGTCGCCATTTCGGTCGCGCGGCTGCGTCCCGTCGGGAAAATGCGAACAGAAGAGATTGCGCAGATAGGCTACGCGCACCGGGTTGAGTTTGTGCAGCGCGCGCTGCGGCCCGGAAAGATCCCACCAGCTGTCGCCGAGTTTGGCAAAACGCGCGAGTTCGGCGCGATCGACGCTGCCCGCGCTGTGTTCTTGGGATTCCGACATCGCCCGACCTGAAAATCTATTGCCAAGGGTGCGTTGACACAATTGGTCCACGCCGTCATGTATAGCCGCCCCGCGCGCGCGGGGCGAGCTTTAAGGGACGATTTCGGGCATTATGGCGCGTCTGGTCATGAAATTCGGCGGCACTTCGGTCGCCAATATCGAGAGAATCCGCAATGTCGCGCGGCACGTGAAGCGCGAGATCGACGCGGGCTTCGAAGTCGCGGTCGTCGTTTCGGCCATGTCCGGCAAGACCAACGAACTGGTCGGCTGGGTCAGGGACGCCAGTTCGCTCTATGACGAGCGCGAGTATGACGCCGTCGTCGCCTCCGGCGAACAGGTGACTTCGGGCCTCCTCGCCATCGTTTTGCAGGAGATGGGGATTCCCGCGCGGTCCTGGCAGGGCTGGCAGATCCCGATCGAGACCGACGACGCGCATGGCTCGGCGCGAATCGCCAGGATCGACGGCGACAGGGTGAGCGAAGGTTTTGGGCGCAAGGAAGTGGCGGTGATCGCCGGCTTCCAGGGCGTCGATCCGGCGACCGGCCGGATCGCCACCTTGGGGCGCGGCGGCTCCGACACCAGCGCAGTGGCGATTGCAGCCGCAATTCATGCCGATCGCTGTGATATCTATACCGATGTTGACGGCGTCTATACGACCGACCCGCGCGTCGTTCACAAGGCGCGCCGGCTGGACAAGATCGCCTTCGAGGAAATGCTGGAGATGGCTTCGCTCGGGGCCAAGGTGCTGCAGGTGCGTTCGGTCGAAATGGCCATGGTGCACCGGGTGAAGACTTTCGTACGTTCGTCTTTTGACGATCCGGCCAACCCGCAGCCGGGCACGCTGATTTGCGACGAGGAGGATATTGTGGAACAGCAAGTCGTGACCGGAATCGCCTTCTCGAAGGACGAGGCGCAGATCACCTTGCGCAAGGTCGCCGACAAGCCCGGCGTCGCGGCGGCGATCTTCCAGCCGCTGGCCGAGGCCAATGTCAATGTCGACATGATCATCCAGGTGGTTTCGGACGACGCCGCGACCACCGACATCACCTTCACGGTTCCCGCGGCCGAATTCGAGCGCGCTCGCACTGTGCTGGAAAATGCGCGGGGCGAGATCGGCTTCTCCAATCTCCAGGCCTCGACCGATGTGGTGAAAGTTTCGGCGATTGGCGTCGGAATGCGCAGCCATTCCGGCGTCGCGGCGCAGGCGTTTCGCGCCCTGGCCGAAAAAGGAGTCAATATCCGCGCCATCACGACGTCGGAAATCAAGTTTTCCGTCCTCATCGACGCGGCCTATACCGAACTGGCGGTGCGCACGCTGCATTCGCTCTATGGCCTCGACAAGGCTTGATCGGCGGGGACTTCTCCCGGCCCTTGACGGAAAATTGCGCGCGGGCGACACAATAGGCGAAGAAAACCCATTTCCGGCGATCGAAGCCCGCGCTTGCGGTCCGCGCCTTGCATGCCTATACGGGCGCAACCGGCGGTCGGCGAGCGACTCGTCAAATTGATGTAAGGGAGGCGCGCGCACCGCGCGTTTCCGGACAGGACAGGAAACATGCGCGGCGCTCTGGGCGGACCCCGTCTGCTTCTGCGCCGGCTTCGCGAGGTCATGGCGGAGCCGGTGAGCGCGCAGGCGCGGCTGGACCGGATCGTCATCCACATCGCCGCCAACATGGTGGCGGAGGTCTGTTCTGTCTATGTTCTGCGCTCGGACGGGCAGCTCGAGCTTTACGCCACCGAAGGCCTGAACCGCGAGGCGGTGCATCTCACCACTATGACGACCAGCGAAGGCCTGGTCGGTCTGATCGCCGAAAAGGCCGAGCCGCTGGCTCTCGCTGACGCGCAGGCGCATCCGGCCTTCTCCTACCGCCCGGAAACGGGTGAGGAAATCTATCAATCCTTCCTCGGCGTGCCGATCTTGCGCGGCGGCAACACGCTCGGCGTGCTGGTCGTGCAGAACCGCGCCCGGCGCACCTATTCCGAGGAGGAAGTCGAGGCGCTGCAGACGACGGCCATGCTGCTGGCCGAGATGATCGCTTCGGGCGAGCTGCAATCGCTCGCCCAGCCTGGTCAGAGTTTCAGCCTGCAAAAGCCGATGGCCTCGACTGGCGTCGCCGCTCAGCGAAGGCGTCGGCCTCGGCCATGTCGTGCTGCATGAGCCGCGCATCGTCGTGAAGCAATTGGTCGCGGAGGATCCGCAGGCCGAGCAGCGTCGGCTGGACCACGCGATCCAGGCGATGCGCGAGCAGATCGACGTCCTGATCGCGCGCGGCGACCATTATGGCGCGGGCGAGCATCGCGACGTGCTCGAAACCGTGCGCATGTTCGCCAATGATCGCGGCTGGCTGCGGCGGCTGCGCGAGGCGCTCGAATCCGGCCTGACCGCTGAAGCGGCGGTGGAGCGCGTGCAGAACGACGCCCGCGCGAAATTGCAGCGCCAGACCGACCCCTATCTGCGCGAGCGGCTGCACGATCTCGACGACATCGCCAATCGCCTGCTGCAGCAATTGACCGGCCAGGGCGTCGCGCATGGCGGCGCTTTGCCGGCCAACGCCATCCTGGTGGCGCGCAACATGGGCCCGGCGGCGCTCCTGGACTATGACCGGGCCAATCTGCGCGGCCTGGTGCTGGAGGATGGCGGCCCGACCAGCCATGTCGCGATCATCGCGCGCGCCCTTGGCGTTCCCGCGATCGGCGAGGTCCGCAACATCACCGATCTCGTCGAGACCGGCGACCCGATCATCATCGACGGCGGCACAGGCGAGGTGCAGTTGCGCCCGCCGCCGGACGTCGAGGCGGCCTATGGCGAAAAGGCGCGGCTGCGCGCTCGGCGCCAGGAGCAGTACCATAAGCTGCGCGACGTGCCGGCGATCACCCGCGACGGCGTGCATGTCGGCCTGCACATGAACGCCGGCCTGCTGATCGACTGCCAGCATGTCGCCGAGGCGGGGGCGCAATCGATCGGCCTGTTCCGCACCGAATTGCAATTCATGGTGGCGACGACTTTCCACGCCTTTCCGAGCAATATGCCCTTTACCGCAAGGTCATCGAGGCCGCGGACGGGCGGCCTGTGACTTTCGGACGCTCGATATCGGCTCGGACAAGGTCCTGCCCTACATGGCCAAGATGGAGGAGGAGAATCCGGCGCTCGGCTGGCGGGCCATCCGCATCGGGCTCGACCGGCCCGGCCTGTTGCGGATGCAGCTGCGCGCCATGTTGCGCGCCGGGGCCGGGCGCGAAATGCGCATCATGTTTCCCATGGTCGCGACCACCGCGGAATTCTCGCAAGCCAAGGAAATTTGCGAGCGGGAGCTCGAATTCCTGCGCCGCCATGATTACGAGCTGCCGACCAGCCTGAAGCTCGGCGTGATGGTGGAGGTCCCGTCGCTGCTTTGGCAGCTCGACGAAATATGCGCCCTCGCCGATTTCCTTTCGGTCGGCTCCAACGACCTGACGCAATACCTGTTCGCCGTCGATCGCGACAACAAGCGCGTCGCGGCCCGTTTCGACACTTTGTCGGCGCCCAATCTGCGCGCCTTGAAATCAATCGTCGACGCGGCGGCGCGGCGCAAGACGCCGGTCACCCTGTGTGGCGAAATGGGCGGGAAGCCGCTGGAGGCGATTGCGCTCGCCGCCATCGGCTATCGCGGCCTGTCGATGACGCCTTCGGCGATTGGTCCGGTCAAGGCGGCGATCCTCGCCACCGACCTCCAGGCGACGCGCGATTTCCTGACGCCGATGATCGACCATCCGGACGACCGGATTTCGCTGCGCCGCGAACTGCATCGCTTCGCGGAAAGTCACAGCGTGCCTTTGTAGCGTGCCTGTGCGACCCAACGCGTGAAGCCCTATTCCTCCCTCGCGCGACAGACAGATCGTCGCCGGATTTCTCAACATGCTGCCGCCGGAAAAACTCGACCTCATCTTGCGCCGCCACGAAGAGATCGGCCATCGCCTGTCGGAAGGCGTCGATTCCGCCGCTTTCGTCGCCCTTTCGCGCGAATTGGCCGAGCTTGACCCGGTGGCGGCGGCGATCAAGGCCTTTCGCGCCCTGGCGCAGGAAATTGCCGATCTCGAACAATTGCTGGCCGATCCGGCCACCAATTCCGACATGCGGACGCTGGCCGAAGACGAAACGCCACGGCTGAAGGAACAATTGGCCGAGGCCGAAAAAGGCCTGCGGCTGGCGCTGCTGCCCAAGGACGCGGCGGATGAGAAAAACGCCATTCTCGAAATCCGCGCGGGAACCGGCGGCGACGAAGCGGCGCTCTTCGCCGGCGATCTCTTCCGGATGTACCAGAAATACGCGGAAAGGCGCGGCTGGACGATGGAGTTGATCTCCGCCAGCGAGGGAACGGCCGGCGGTTTCAAGGAAATCATCGCCCAGGTGCGGGGCAAGGGCGTTTTCGCCCGGTTGAAGTTCGAAAGCGGGACCCATCGCGTGCAGCGCGTCCCGGCGACCGAGACGCAGGGGCGGATCCACACATCGGCCGCGACCGTCGCGGTCCTGCCCGAGGTCACCGAAGTCGATCTGGCGATCAACGAATCCGACCTGCGCATCGACACGATGCGCGCCGGCGGGGCGGGCGGCCAGCATGTCAATAAGACCAAATCGGCGATCCGCATCACCCATATGCCCTCGGGCGTAGTGGTGATGATGCAGGAGGAGCGCTCGCAGCACCGCAACAAGGCCAAGGCCATGGACATCCTGCGCTCGCGCCTGTTCGATCTCGAGCGCCAGAAGCTCGACGACGCCCGCGCCGCCGACCGGCGGGCGCAGGTCGGGTCGGGCGACCGCTCCGAACGCATCCGCACTTATAACTTTCCGCAGGGACGCGTCAGCGACCACCGCATCAATCTCACGCTCTACAAGATCGACAAGGTGATGGAAGGCGAAGCGCTGGACGAGATCCTCGATCCGCTGATCGCCGATTTTCAGGCGCGGCTTCTCGCGGAAAGTGACGGAGGAGCCGCATGAGGCTCGCATTCGCGTCCTGGGCGGGCTGGGCACTGCTGGCGGCGGTCTTCGCCGCCTTGACGGCGATTTTCGCCAAGATCGGCGTCGAGGGCGTCGATTCCGATGTGGCGACCTTTGTGCGCACCCTTGTCGTCGTCTGCGTCCTGGCCCTGCTGCTGGCCCTGACAGGGCGGCTCCAGACGACGGGACTGAGCGGGAAAACCCTGGTTTTCCTGACGTTGTCCGGATTGGCGACCGGCGCCTCCTGGCTCTGCTACTTCCGCGCCCTGAAACTGGGCGAGGCCGCCCGGGTCGCGCCGATCGACAAGCTCAGCGTCGTGCTGGTGGCCGTGTTCGGCGTTCTGTTTCTCGGCGAAAAACTCTCCTCCGCGAATTGGCTGGGCATCGGGCTGATCGCCTGCGGCGCCCTTCTCGTCGCTTTTGGCGGTTGAGCGCCCTTCTGATTTCGCGCTCGTTGCGATGGACGCGGTTTGGCTGGACGGGTAAATGTCAGGCGCGAGCATTGCGGACGAGGGCTGTATGACCAAGATTATTCCGGTGATCATGTGCGGCGGGGCGGGGACGCGGGTGTGGCCGGCGTCGCGCGAGACGATGCCGAAACAGTTTATTCCGCTGCTGGGCAAGCTCTCGACATTCCAGGACACTTTGCTGCGGCTCGACCCGGAGATATTCGACGCTCCGGCGATCGTCACCAACTACGATTACCGTTTCCTGGTGCAGGAGCAGATGGCGCATGCGGATTTTGAGCTCCGCTCTCCAACACGGACAACGCTCGTTGGTGCCGCCACCCCCGAACGGCATTCCGCAGAAGTTCCCGAGGTGATCTTTCCACAGAAGCCCGAACTGCTGGCTGCTCCGGATGAGCTCTACTGCCGAAGCCCGGCGAAAAGCGGCACTATACTGTGTCGCAGATCCTGCGCACCATGAAGGGCTGGGCGCTTCCCTACTTC
>CAWKJW010000061.1:0-65700 GCA_963849665.1 uncultured Alphaproteobacteria bacterium
AGCTCCACCCTGGGCATGACGCCGATGGCATTGCCTGACGGCGTGCGCGTCGAGTCCCAGGTCTTGTGGGGATCGATCGGCTGGGCGACGGCGGCCGCGCTCGGGGTTGCGCTGGCCGAATCCAAGTCGTCGGGTCGCTCCTGATCACCCGGAGAAGGATGGCAGCAACTCACCGCCAACGAGATCGGAAGCATGGGCCGTTTCGGCGCCAAAGTGACGATCTTCGTGCTGAACAACGACGGCTACATGGTCGAGCGGGCGTTGAAGAAACCCCGACTGGAGCTACAACGACCTTGCGCAGTGGAAATATGCCGATCTTCCCCGTGCGTTGGGCTGCGCCGACTGGTTCACGGCGCATGTGGAAACCTTGGGGAAATCGACGCCGCCATGCAAAAGGCGCGCTCGTCAAAATCGGGAGCCTATATCGAGATTGTCGGCGGGCGCATGGATCTCCCGCCTGCATTGGCTTTTGCACGTCGCCGTCTGAGCGAGATGTATGGCGTGGCGTCTTCGCGCGCCCACTGAGCGATATAACGGCTGACGGCGTGACACCCTCGCCCGCTTCTGCGCCAACACGAGGAGCGACCGCAGTAGATGCAATCCGTTGCGCCGACGCCCATTCGTCAACGTCGGCCGCTCATATGTCGGCGCCGCCCTCCGTTATAGAGCGCGTGTCTGTGTTGACAGGACCGGCGTGAACTAAGCTTGCCAGCGACGGAAACGTAGCCGCGGTCGAGCCGCCTACCCTATCTTCTTCAGCCCCGCCGCGTAGCGGCGACCGTTTTGCGCGTAATGGGCGGCGCTGGCCAAGAGCTTTTTCGCCGACGCCTCGTCGAGTTGGCGGACGAGTTTCGCCGGCGCGCCGACAATCAGCGAAAAATCGGGAAACTCCTTGTTTTCCGTCACCAGCGCATTGGCGCCGACAATGCAGAACCTGCCGATTTTTGCACCGTTGAGCAGGGTCGCGCCCATGCCGATCAGGCTCCCCTCGCCCACCACGCAGCCATGCAGGATCACCGCGTGGCCGACGGTCACGTCGGCGCCGATGGTCAGGGGCGATCCCATGTCGGTGTGCAGCACCGAGCCGTCCTGGATGTTGGTCCGCGCGCCGATGTCGATCCATTCGTTGTCGCCGCGCAGGGTCGCGCCGAACCAGACGCTGGCGTCCTCGCCCAGCCGCACCTTGCCGATGACATTGGCGTCCGGCGCGACGAAACAGCGGCCATCCGGCGGCAGTTCCGGCGCGACGCCGTCGAGCGAATAGAGACTCATCGAAGACCACTCCTTGCCAAGGCCGGCATAATCGGCTCAATAAAGTTGTCCCTTTTCGCCGCGTTTGTCGCCTCCGCGCAAGCCCCTGTTGCAGGTCCCCGTCAATTTGCGGAAATTTCTTCTCCTCATGGGATTCGGCCCCTTCGTCGTCCTGCTGCTGGCGCTGGCGGTCTGGCGGCTGTGGCCTTCGCCCGCGCCGGAGGAGGCCCAGGTTTTCAGCCTTGGCGGCCACAGGCTGCGCTTCGCCGCGTCCTATTTGCGCAACAGCGAGGTCGCCGACGCCGACCGCGTCGATCTCGTGGCGCTCGCGCCCGATTTCGCTCCTGCCGCTGAAAACCCGCAACGCCTTCCCGCGCCCGGCGAAAGCGGGCAAAAAGGCCGCGCGCAGATCTTCATCACCTTGACGCCCGCGGGGAAAAACGAGGCGGGCGCTGCGGGCGCTTCGCCCGCCGAACGCTATGGCCCCTATCTCGCAGCCGAGGCGCTGGTTGCCGACGGCGGCTTGCTGCGCCGGCGCTTCGAGGACAAATCGCCTTTCGCCGGCGAAGATCTCTATATGGCGCCGCCCGACGGCGAAGAATTTTCCGCGCTCTGCGAGCGTCCGAAAATCCCCGCCGACGGCCTGCCCGACACCTGCCTCGCCGAATTTCGCGTCGAAAACATCCTGGCGCAAATCCGCTTCGATCCCGTCTGGCTCGGGCAATGGTCGGCGCTCCGCGCCAACACCCTGCTGCTGGTGCGCGGCGCCATCCAGCCGTAACGCAAAGCCGAGCTTGAGCTTGTCAGCCGCTCACAATTCGTCGAGATCGAAATCGAGAATAGCCATTTGCAGCGTGTAGGACTTGGCCTTGGGGTCGTCGGCGGAAATCACGCCGAGGAAATCGTCGCCGCGATTGAGTTCGACCGAATCGGTTTTTTTCATCCGCGCCACGATCTTCAATTCGTCATTGTCGAACATGCGGCGCAGATAGTCCTGCAAGACCGCGCGCTCGACCGGAATCTTCATGGCGAAGGAGAAGGAGCGGTCGCCGTCCTCGTCGTCGACGGCGATCGAGCCGATGACGCGCTCGCCGAAGCTGACGATCGCCTGTTCGACATTCTTGGGATCGAGGCCGACCTTGATGCCGGGCGCGCCGAAGGCGTTCCGCAGGAATTCCTGCAACTTGCGCAATTCGCTCTTGTCCAAAACGCATCTCCATCCGGTGTGTTCGGTGGGAGGCTTGCCAAAAACCGGCGCCTCGCGCAAGAGGCGAAAAAATTGCGGGGATTTCCTGCGGACTTACCGCTTCGACCTTCGGCTCCGCCGCCAAGGGTCACGCGTGGCGACGCTCATGCGCAAAGAGCCTTGACGTCACTCTTCGCCGGCCTTGGCCGCGAGGATCTGGTCCATTTCGCGCGCAGGCTCCGCGCAGCCGGAGCCGCCGACGAACTCTCGCCGGCACGCCGGCGACCGTGACATTGGGCGGCACCGGCTGGAGCACCACCGATCCGGCGGCGATGCGCGAGCAGCGTCCAACTTCGATATTGCCGAGGATTTTCGCGCCGGCGCCGATCAGCACGCCATGGCGGATTTTCGGATGGCGGTCGCCAGTCTCGTGGCCCGTGCCGCCGAGCGTCACGCTGTGGAGGATCGACACATCGTCCTCGATCACCGCCGTCGCGCCGACCACAAGGCCCGTCGCGTGGTCGAGAAAGATTCCCTTGCCGATCCTCGCCGCCGGGTTGATGTCGGTCTGGAAGGCGGCCGAGGAGCGGCTTTGCAGATAAAGCGCGAAATCCCTGCGGCCGGCGCTCCATAGCCAGTGGGCCAGCCGATGCGCCTGCAGGGCGTGGAAGCCTTTGAAATAAAGCAGCGGCTCGATCAGCCGCTGGCAGGCGGGATCGCGGTCGGCGACGGCGAGGATGTCGGCGCGGATCGCCACGCCGATGGAAGCGTCGCGCTCCGCGAGTTCGAGAAAAGTATGTCGGATGATGTCGCCGGAAAAATCGGGATGCGACAGCCGCGCCGCCAGCCTGTGCCCGACCGCCTGCTCCAGCGTCGCATGGTTCAGGACGGACGATGCGAGAAAGCAGCCCAGCTCCGGCTCGCGGCGCAAGGCCTCCTCCGCCTCGCGGATGGGCTGCGAGGCGGAGGAGGCCTTGCGGCCGGAGCTGGTTTGCTTCTCGCATCGTCCGTCCTGAACCATGGAGCGCTGGAGCAGGCATGGCGCCCGGCTGGCGGCGCGGCTGTCAGCGACCCAGTTTTCCGGCGACATGCATCCGACAGACTTTTCTCGAACTCGCGGAGCGCGACGCTTCCAGTCGGCGAGGCGATTCGCGTCGACATCGCCGCCGTCGTCGATCGCGATCCGGCCTGCGATCGGTTAATTGAACCGCTCCTCTATTTCAAAGGCTATCACGCCATGCAGGCGCATCGGCTGGCCCACTGTCTATGGGGCCGGCCAAATAGATCTGGCGCTCTATTTGCAAAGCCGCTCCTCGGACGCCTTCCAGACCGACATCAACCCAGCGGCGAAAATCGGCAAGGGAATTGTCCTCGATCACGCGACGGGCCTCGTGGTCGGCGCGACGGCGGTGATCGAGGACGATGTGTCGATCCTCAACAGCGTGACGCTCGGCGGCACGGGCAAGGAGAGTGGCGACCGCCATCCGAAGGTCCGCCATGGCGTGCTGATCGGCGCCGGCGCGAAAATCCTCGGCAATATCGAAGTCGGACGATGCTCGCGCATCGCCGCCGGATCGTGGTGATCCAGCCGGTGCCGCCCAATGTCACGGTCGCCGGCGTGCGGGCAAAGCGTGGGCGGCTCCGGCTGCGCGGAGCCTGCGCGCGAAATGGACCAGATCCTCGCGGCCAAGGCCGGCGAAGAGTGACGTCAAGGCTCTTTGCGCATGAGCGTCGCCACGCGTGACCCTTGGCGGCGGAGCGAAGCGAAGCGGTAAGTCCGCAGGAAATCCCCGCAATTTTTTCGCCTCTTCGCGAGGCGCCCGGTTTTTGGCAAGCCTCCACCCAACACACCGGATGGAGATGCGTTTTCGACAAGAGCGAATTGCGCAAGTTGCAGGAATTCCTGCGGAGATCGCTTCGGCGCGCCCGGCATCGTCGGCCTCGATCCAAGAATGTCGAACAGGCGATCGTCAGCTTCGGCGAGCGCGTCATCGGCTCGATCGCCGTCGACGACGAGGACGGCGACCGCTCCTTCTCCTTCGCCATGAAGATTCCGGTCGAGCGCGCGGTCTTGCAGGACTATCTGCGCCGCATGTTCGACAATGACGAATTGAAGATCGTGGCGCGGATGAAAAAAACCAATTCGGTCGAACTCAATCGCGGCGACGATTTCCTCGGCGTGATTTCCGCCGACGACCCCAAGGCCAAGTCCTACACGCTGCAAATGGCTATTCTCGATTTCGATCTCGACGAATTGTGAGCGGCTGACAAGCTCAAGCTCGGCTTTGCGTTACGGCTGGATGGCGCCGCGCACCAGCAGCAGGGTGTTGGCGCGGAGCGCCGACCATTGCCCGAGCCAGACGGGATCGAAGCGGATTTGCGCCAGGATGTTTTCGACGCGAAATTCGGCGAGGCAGGTGTCGGGCAGGCCGTCGGCGGGGATTTTCGGACGCTCGCAGAGCGCGGAAAATTCTTCGCCGTCGGGCGGCGCCATATAGAGATCTTCGCCGGCGAAAGGCGATTTGTCCTCGAAGCGCCGGCGCAGCAAGCCGCCGTCGGCAACCAGCGCCTCGGCTGCGAGATAGGGGCCATAGCGTTCGGCGGGCGAAGCGCCCGCAGCGCCCGCCTCGTTTTTCCCCGCGGGCGTCAAGGTGATGAAGATCTGCGCGCGGCCTTTTTGCCCGCTTTCGCCGGGCGCGGGAAGGCGTTGCGGGTTTTCAGCGGCAGGAGCGAAATCGGGCGCGAGCGCCACGAGATCGACGCGGTCGGCGTCGGCGACCTCGCTGTTGCGCAAATAGGACGCGGCGAAGCGCAGCCTGTGGCCGCCAAGGCTGAAAACCTGGGCCTCCTCCGGCGCGGGCGAAGGCCACAGCCGCCAGACCGCCAGCGCCAGCAGCAGGACGACGAAGGGGCCGAATCCCATGAGGAGAAGAAATTTCCGCAAATTGACGGGGACCTGCAACAGGGGCTTGCGCGGAGGCGACAAACGCGGCGAAAAGGGACAACTTTATTGAGCCGATTATGCCGGCCTTGGCAAGGAGTGGTCTTCGATAAGTCTCTATTCGCTCGACGGCGTCGCGCCGGAACTGCCGCCGGATGGCCGCTGTTTCGTCGCGCCGGACGCCAATGTCATCGGCAAGGTGCGGCTGGGCGAGGACGCCAGCGTCTGGTTCGGCGCGACCCTGCGCGGCGACAACGAATGGATCGACATCGGCGCGCGGACCAACATCCAGGACGGCTCGGTGCTGCACACCGACATGGGATCGCCCCTGACCATCGGCGCCGACGTGACCGTCGGCCACGCGGTGATCCTGCATGGCTGCGTGGTGGGCGAGGGGAGCCTGATCGGCATGGGCGCGACCCTGCTCAACGGTGCAAAAATCGGCAGGTTCTGCATTGTCGGCGCCAATGCGCTGGTGACGGAAAACAAGGAGTTTCCCGATTTTTCGCTGATTGTCGGCGCGCCGGCGAAACTCGTCCGCCAACTCGACGAGGCGTCGGCGAAAAAGCTCTTGGCCAGCGCCGCCCATTACGCGCAAAACGGTCGCCGCTACGCGGCGGGGCTGAAGAAGATAGGGTAGGCGGCTCGACCGCGGCTACGTTTCCGTCGCTGGCAAGCTTAGTTCACGCCGGTCCTGTCAACACAGACACGCGCTCTATAGACGGACGGGCGGCGCCGACATATGAGCGGCCGACGTTGACGAATGGGCGTCGGCGCAACGGATTGCATCTACTGCGGTCGCTCCTCGTGTTGGCGCAGAAGCGGGCGAGGGTGTCACGCCGTCAGCCGTTATATCGCTCAGTGGGCGCGCGAAGGCGCCACGCCATACATCTCGCTCAGACGCGCATGCGCAAAAGCCAATGCAGGCGGGAGATCCATGCGCCCGCCGACAATCTCGATATAGGCTCCCGATTTTGACGAGCGCGCCTTTTGCATGGCGGCGTCGATTTCCCCCAAGGTTTCGACATGCGCCGTGAACCAGTCGGCGCAGCCCAACGCACGGGGAAGATCGGCATATTTCCACTGCGCAAGGTCGTTGTAGCTCCAGTCGGGGTTTTCTTCCAACGCCCGCTCGACCATGTAGCCGTCGTTGTTCAGCACGAAGATCGTCACTTTGGCGCCGAAACGGCCCATGCTTCCGATCTCGTTGGCGGTGAGTTGGTGCGATCCTTCTCCGGTGATCAGGACGACCCGACGACTTGGATCGGCCAGCGCAACCCCGAGCGCGGCCGCCGTCGCCCAGCCGATCGATCCCCACAAGACCTGGAACTCGACGCGCACGCCGTCAGGCAATGCCATCGGCGTCATGCCCAGGGTGGAGCTGCCCGTCTCCAAGACCACAGTGTCTCCGGCCTGGAGGAAGGAGGCATAACGTGGATATAGCGCCTGCATCGAGATCCGGTCGGTCGGCTTTCCGTCGAGGCGGGCCGCCGGGACAGCCTTACGATGATATGCCGCAGCCTTGAGTTTGAGCTTCATCAACGCTGGAAGAATGTCGGCCAGGCGCACGGAGCCGAAAATCCTTTGGCCGACCCTGACATCGTTGATGCCGATCGAAACGAACCGATCCCGGTCGAGCCGCGCGGAATAAGCAGCCGTCGTGATGTCATTGAGATTGACGCCGCCGAGGTCCAGGACCAGATCGGCTTCCTCGACAATTTTGCGCGTTTCCTTGTCCGAAGAGGCCCCGGCATAAATGCCGGCGAACTGAGCGTGGCCTTCCCCGAAAAATCCTTTTTCCATCGCGGTCGTGGCGAACGGGCAGCCGAGCGTCTCGATCAGCTTCCGCGCTTGTTGCTCCAGCCCCAACCGCGCCAGGGTGAACGCAGGCAATGCGACGACCGATTTCGCGCCATCCAGCCGCTCCCGGATCGCCGCGACCGCCAGTTCCAGCGACGCATCGTTCGACGCCAGCTTGACGGGGCTGACTTCGTTCCAGACGACCGGCGTAGCCGCGTAATCGGAGGGTACGGCAATGTAGGCAGGCTGGTTGTTGCGCCTTGCTTCCGCAATCAACCGCTCCATTTCAATCATGCAGTTATCGGGCGTGATGACCGCATGGCAGCATGCGGCCCGAGCCGACATGTCGACGAAATTGCCGAAAACGCCGTCGCCCAATGTATGATGAGCAATCTTGTGCAGCCGCTGATTTTGATAGGACGGCATGCCCACAAGGTGGAAGACGAGTGAATGTTCCGCCTTCGCTCCCATGACGCCGTTGAGCGCCGACAATTCACCGACGCCATAGGTCGTTACGAGCATTGCGGCGCCGCGAATTCTGGCATAGCCGTCGGCGGCGTAGGACGCGTTCAGTTCGTTCGCGCAGCCGATCCATTTGATTTCAGGGCTGCGATCGACAGCGTCACACAGTGGGAATGCGTAATCTCCGGCGACGCCGAAGCAATGATCGATGCCCTCGCTGGCAAGCCGACGAATGATATAATCAGAGACGCTGAGCTTTTGTTGCTGTGAGGAAGAGCTGGACTGTCGAACGCGTTCGGTCATGGCGATCTCCTTTCGGACATTCCAACGTTGAACACAGGTTCTTGCAATTCGGGTCGCGCTTAAATAAAGGGACTCGCACGTTTTTCTCATAAGCTGTTTGTACGGCAGCAAAATGGCGACAGAAGGGGCATGCGGCCGAATGCTTTTCAGCTGTCGTCGACAACGAAATCAGAGCGTGGTCAGAGAGCGCATCAAGTTAGAACGAGCAGGTCGTCGCGCCGCCGTCACGACCGCTTCGCGCAAACGACGACACTATCGGCGCGGCGCCGCAGAGGCCTCCTCGGGGCCGATTCCGGATGAGCGTGATCATGCAAGGCATTATCCGACTTCGCGCGTTGCTGCTGCAAGAATAATGGCTGCGGCGTCCCCGGATGCGTTGGGTGTCCGTGCTGACCAGGCAGGCGCGGCTCAATTCAGGCGCGAGCGTCCGCGCCCGGGCCCGCAGTTGGGGTCATCCAGACAGTCGCTGGCGGCCTCACGCCTGACGAAGGCCCAATGGCTGCCGAAGGGATCGGTGACGACGACGAGGTCCTCCGAATCCGGCCGCTCCTTGAGTACGGCGCCGTTGCGCATGGCGCTGTCGGCGAGGCTGTTCGGATCGTCGACCGGCAGGATGACGGCGAGATATGCGACGCCAAGCTCGTTCGCCAGCCGCGAAAGCGAGGCCGGCTCAGCCCCCTCGAGCGAGGAAAGAACGAACTGGATCGCCCCGGCGGCCAGTCCCGCCCGAACCGTCAAGCCGTCGTCAGTGGCGCGCCGGAACGTCTCCCGGGCGCCAAATACGTCGCGATAGAATGCGCTCGCCTGCCGAACGTCCCGGACCTGGATTTCGAAACTGAAATCCGGCGCCGCAGCTTCCCAATCGATGAGCAATTCCGCCCCCTTTGGCTGGAGCGCGCTGAAGTGAGTTTATCAGGCTATCTTATTTTATATCAATCCGTTGTTTCAAGCTCGCGCCGCCGCGGCGCTTCGTCGCGCCAGGGCGCGCGACAAAGGCTCCGCCGCGAGGCTGGCGAAATAGACGATTGCCGACAAGGCGGTGATCCAGAAGCTGGTCGGCCAGTCGGTCGCGTAGGCGAGGGCCAGTCCGCCCCAGGCTTCGAGCAGCGCGAAGCCCACGGCGAGCGCAACGCCGTTGCCGACATGCGTCGTCAGCCTTTGCGCCGCCGCCGACGGCCCGACCATCAGCGTGAACACCAGCAGGACGCCGACGATCTGGGCGCATTCGGCGACGGCGATCGCCACGATGACCAGGAAGGCGGTGGAGACGAAGCGCGCCGGGACGCCCTTGGCCTCGGCCAGTTCGGGCTGCAGGCTCAAAAACAGCAGCGGCCGCGAGATGAAAGCCAGCGCGCCGAGGCTGACGAAGGCGAGGCCCGCCAGCGTCCAGAGCGCGGCGGCGTTGACGCCGAGGACGTTGCCGAACAGGAGCGCCGCCGCCTGGCTGGCGTAAGCCGTGTAGAAATGCAGGAACAAAAGGCCGAGGCCGAGCGCCAGCGACAGCATCATGCCGATGGCCACGTCGCGCCCGCTCAGCTTCTCGCCGAGCAGGCCCATGGCGAAGCCCGCCAGCACGGTGAAGCCGACGAGGCCCCACAGCGGCGGCAGGCCGAACAGGACGGCGCCGGTCGCGCCGGTGAAGCCGACGTGGGACAGCGCGTGGCCGGCGAAGGTCTGTCCGCGCAGGACGAGGAAAAAACCGACGACGCCCGCAAGCGCCGCCACGATGGTCGCCGCCGCGAAGGCCGTGCGCATGAAATCATAGGCGAACATCGACGCTCCCTTCGTGTTCGTGTTCATGGCCATGTTCGTGCGCGTGGCCGCCGTCGTTGTGGTCATGGTCATGGCGATGCGCCTGGCGCTCGACGTCGATTCCGCCGGCCATGACGAAAATGCGGCCGCCGAGCCGCACCACTTCGATATCCGATTCATAGAGGCGCGAAAGCACTGGGCCGGTGATGACCTCGTCGACGGCGCCGAGCACGGCCTTGCCGCCGCCGAGATAAAGCACGCGATCGATTGAATTGAGCAGAGGATTGAGTTCGTGCGCGGCGAAAATGACGGCGAAACCCAGCTCCTTCTGCAGCCGGCGGACGATCTCGACGACGCCGCTCTGACGGGTCGGATCGAGATTGATCAGCGGTTCGTCGAGCAGCAACAGTTTTGGGCGGCCGAGCAGCGCTTGGGACAACAGCAGGCGCTGGCGTTCGCCGCCGGACATTTCAGCCAGCGGACGCCGCGCCAGATCGCGCGCGCCGACCATGTCCAGCGCCCAGTCGACGTCGCGGCGTTGCGCCGCGTCGAGGCGCGGCAATCCAAACCGCTTGCCGCCGGCGGCGCTGGCGACGAAATCCCAGCCGGTGAAGCGGATATTGGCGAAGTCGCCGCGCGCCTGCGGCATGTAGCCGATCGCCGGATTGCCGCGCGTCGCCGGCTGGCCGAGGACGCGGATGATTCCGGCCTGCAACGGCAGCAAGCCGAGAATGGCGCGCAAAAGCGTGGTCTTGCCGGCCCCGTTGGCCCCGAGCATGCCGACGAATTCGCCTTCGGCAATCTCAAAACCGACGGCCGAAAGGATTTTCCGGCCGCTGAGCGTCAAGCTGACGTTTTCGCAGGAAACCGCTTTCACTGGGTCGGTCCCGCCAAAGCCTTATCCAGCGCGTTGAGCTGGGAGAGCATCCAGTCCTGGTAAGTCTTGCCCGCCGGCTCCGTTTCGGTGACGCCGACGACCGGGATTTTTTCCGCCTCGGCGATTTTCACCAGTCGCCGCACCGCCGGTTCGCTCGCCTGGGCGTTGAACAGCATCACCCTGACCTTGTGCGTCTTCAAATCGTCCTCGAAGGCGGCGACGTCGGAAACGCTCGGCTCGGTGTTGTTCATCACCGCGAGCTGGAATTTCTCGTTGCGCATCTTCAGGCCAAGGGCCTGCGCCATATAGCCGAACACCGGTTCGGAGGCGGTGACCGGCGCGCCGGCGAATTTTTTCTTCATTGCCGAAATTTTGGCGTCGAGCGGCTCGAGCGACGCGAGGAAGGCCGCGGCGCGCTTCTGGTAACCGGACTTGTGCGCCGGATCGATGGCGACGAGATCGGCGGTCAGCCGATCGGCCAGCGCCGCCATGGTCGCCGGATCGTACCAGATATGCGGATTGTCGCCGGCTTTCTTGTGGACCAGGTCGGCGACGACGATTTTCTCGCGGCCCGGCGCGTTGGACGCGGCGAGCAGCTTTTCCATCCACGGATCGTAATCCGCGCCGCTGGCGATGACGATTTTCGCCCCGGCCAGATCCCTGGCGGTCGAGGGGCTGGCCTCGAACAGATGCGGATCCTGGTCCGGATTCGACATGATGCTGGTCACGGCGACATCGGCGCCGCCGATCTGCCTCGCGACGTCGCCGTAGAAATTTTCCGCCGCGACGACCGACAAGGGCGCCGCTGCGGCCGGGAGGATTGTCCAGCAGCCCAGCAGTAAAGCCGTGGCGAGAAGCTTGGTCCGTTTCATGAGCGTTCTCATCGGTCGCGAGGTTTAAGCAGGCGTTGACGCCTCGCCAAGGCTAGCGCATTGGTGGCAATCGTACAATATAACATTTCAAATTCGGTGAGTTCGTGACTGCGGGCGCCGGAAAAGCTAGAATGAGCACGCAATTTTTAATGGAGCGATTTCGTGGCCAGGACTCCCAAGTCGCAAGGCGAACCTCGGGAATGGGCGAGGCAGGTCGAGGATATCTGCGCGCAACGCGGACTCCAGCTCACGCCTATCCGCCGGCAGGTGCTGGAGCTTCTGGCGCGCGCCCGGGCGCCGCTCGGCGCCTATGCGGTCATCGACCAATTGTCGCGGACGCAAGGCAAAACGATTGCGCCCCCGACCGCCTACCGGGCGCTGGAGTTTCTGGTCGAGAACGGCTTTGTCTTCAAGATCGCCAGCACCAACGCCTACGCCCCTTGCGATCATCTCGGCCACGACCATCACGGGCTGCTGCTGATTTGCAACCGCTGCGGCCGCGCCGACGAGATCGAGAGCCCGAAGATCGACGCGCTGCTGGCCGAAACGGCCGCCAGGGTCGGCTTCCGGCCACAGCGGCAGGTGATAGAGATTGAGGGCCTGTGCGGCGCCTGCGGCGAGGCTGTCAACGCCGAGCCCGCGCCGCCGCACGTCCACGGCTGATTTGGGCCCGCGCCCTGACGTGTTGACAGTTCGTACATTATAACATTACCCTTGATGGATGCAGGCTGCGAGCGGGTGCTGGCGGCATGAAAATATCCGGCGCGAGGGGCGGCGATGCGGTTTCGGAAAATGTTGATGTTAGGCGGCTCACTCGCCGTGGTCCTGGGCGCCGGTGGTCTTGCTTTCGGCCAAACGCCGCTCCCCGAAGTTCTGGTGAAGCAGCCGAAGCCGGCCGCAAAGCCGGTGCGGCCGGTAAAAAAAATCGTCGCTCATAAACCTGCGCCGCGGCCAGAGTTCGTCAGGCCGTTCATCACGTCGCGCCTCCGGCCACCGCGCCGTCCGCGCCGGTCGCGCCGAGCGAGACACCCGAACAAATCGCCGCGAAGACCGTCGCCGCCAAGACCGAAACTTTCGACAAAGCGCGCGAAAAAATCCTGCCGCGCGACGGCGCCAATTCCACGGATCTCGGCCAGGCCGCCATCGCCGCTTTGCCGCAAAGCGACAATGCGCCGATCGAGAAGGTCCTGTTGCAGACGCCCGGATTTTCGCAGGATACGGCTTCAAATGGCGGGCTGCATCTGCGCAACGAACACGCCAACGTCCAATACCGGATCAATGGCGTCATGCTGCCCGACGGCGTTTCCGGCTTCGGCCAGGTGATCGACAGCGGCCTTGTCGGCAATATCGCCGTGATCGACGGCGCGCTGCCGGCCCAGTATGGCCTGCATACAGCTGGCGTCGTCGACATCACCTCCAAGAGCGGCGCCTTCGACGGCGGCGGCAGCATCAGCCTTTATGGCGGAAGCCTCGCCGATTTCACGCCGAGCCTCGAATATGGCGGCACGGTCGGCGACACGCAGTATTTTGTCACCGCCCGCTATTTTGACCAGCAATATCGGCATCGAAAATCCGGCGCCGAGCGTCGCTGCGATCCACGACCATACCGACCAGGGCAAATTCTTCGGCTATGCCTCGACCCTCGTCGGCGATGGCGGGCGCTTCAGCTTCATCAGCGGAACGGCGGTCGGCAATTACCAGATTCCCAACAATCCTGGTCAGCCGCAGGCCTTCAGCCTGCCCGGCCAAGACGGGTTCACGTCTTCACAGGTCAACGAACACCAGCTGGAGCAGAATTATTTCAACGTCGCCGCGTTCCAGCAGACGCTCGGCGCCGTCGATTACCAGATTTCCGCGTTTTCGCGCTACAGCTCGCTCGCCTTCACGCCCGATCCGATTGGCGATCTCCTGTTCAACGGCGTCGCATCGACGGTCTTCCGCAGCTCCTTCCTCAACGGGATCCAGGAGGATACGGCGATAAAACTCAACGACCAGCACACGTTGCGGGTCGGCTTCACCGGCAGCGGCGAAGTCGCGCAGGCGAGCAACGCCTCGATCGTCTTTCCGGTCGACGCGGGCGGCAATGTCGATGGGCCGCCTTTCGCCGCGCCGACCGATGTCGAGCAGCAAGATAGGCTGGCTGTTCGGCGTCTATGCGCAGGACGAATGGAAGATCAACAGCCAGCTGACACTCAACGCCGGCCTGCGTTTCGACCAGATGTACGAATATACCGACGCCAACCAGCTCAGCCCGCGCATCAGCCTGACCTATAAGCCATTCGCGGACACCGCCTTCCATGCCGGCTATGCGCGCTATTTCACGCCGCCGGAAATGGCGCTGTCGGCGCCGAGAACCTGGCGATGTTCCAGGAACGACGCAGCAGCCTTCCGTCAATCTCGACGATCCGGTCAAGCCGGAGCGGTCGAATGTCTATGACGTCGGCGTCGATCAGAAATTCGGACGAATTTTCAGTCGGCCTCGACGCCTATTACAAGACCGCGACCGACCTGCTCGACGATGGCCAGTTCGGCGCGGCCTATGTGCTTGACCGCCTTCAACTACGCCAAGGGCTGGAACGACGGCGTCGAAGCCAAGGTCAAATATCAGGACGGCGATTTCCAGGCCTACGCCAATGTGGCGCTGGGCCGGCAAATGGCCACCCAATTCGTATCGAACCAGTACCTTATCGATCTGGCGACTTACAGCCTACGTGCAGAACCATTACATTCCAACCGATCATTCCCAGACCTGGACGGGTTCGGCGGGCGCCTCCTACCTGTGGAACGGCACGCGCTTCAGCGCCGATTTGATTTTCGGCAGCGGGTTGCGCGACGGATTCGCCAATCTCACGACCGTGCCGGCCTACGCTCAGGTCAATGTCGGGCTTGTCACATGAGTTCAAATGGCTCGACGGCGCCAAACCGACGACTTTGCGCTTCGACGTCGTGAACCTGTTCGACTCGATCTACGAAATCCGCGACGGCAGCGGCATCGGCGTGTTCGCGCCGCAATACGGGCCGAGGCGCGGCTTTTTCGTCGGCATTTCGCAGAAACTTTGATCACGCCGCGCAGCGCGCAACAACGAGGCACAAAATCCATGACCATATTCGGACGCGCCACGTCGCGCCTGTTGGCGATAGTGATGCTCACAGGGGCGCTATCCCTGGCGGCGTCGGCGCAAACGCCGTCGGCCGCGCCTACGGGTTCCGACTCTACGGCCGCTCAGCCGATTTACACGCCTGCGGCTTCCGATGCTCCGACCGTCCTGCCGGCTCAAGACGAAACCAGCTCGGCCGCCGCCTCGTTGTTGCCCAAGGATTTGTCGCCTTGGGGGATGTTCGCTTCAGCCCATGTCGTGGTGAAGGCGGTGATGATCGGCTTGGCGCTTGCGTCTCTGATCACCTGGACCGTAGCCTTGGCCAAAGGTTGGGAGCTTCTGGCCGGCAAGCGCCGGGTCGGCGCGCAAAACGTCCTGCTTGCTCGTTCCGGGTCGCTTGCGGAAGCTGAACTGGCGCTGGCCGGGCAGGCGCAGCTTGAGGAGGCGGCGCAGGCGGCCGTGCTCGAAATTAAACTATCGGACGGCATGCGTGACAAGGCGTCAGTCAAGGAGCGCCTCGTCTCGCGGCTGGAGCGGATCGAGGCGGCGCTCGGTCGCAGGATGATGCGCGGCACAGGCGTGCTGGCGACCATCGGCGCCATCGCCCCTTTCGTCGGCCTGTTCGGCACGGTCTGGGGCATCATGAACAGCTTTATAGGCATCTCGAAGGAGCACACCACCAATCTCGCCATCGTGGCGCCCGGCATCGCCGAAGCGCTGCTCGCCACGGCGCTCGGCCTGTTCGCCGCGATACCAGCGGTCGTCATCTACAACATGTTTTCGCGCGGCATCGCCGGCTACAAGGCGCTTTGCGCCGACGGAACCGCGGAAGTCCTGCGCGATCGCCAGTCGCGATCTCGATCGCGCCGAAATCGCGCACGCGCTAAATTTTCGTCGCAAGGAGGCCGCGGAGTAAGCCATGAGCGTCCGTCTTGATCATGGCGACGACGATCTGGCCGAAATGCACGAGATCAACGTCACGCCTTTCATCGACGTCATCCTGGTCCTGTTGATCATCTTCATGATCGCTGCGCCCTTGGCGACGGTCGAATTTCCGTCGGTCTGCCCGCCGCCAATGCGAAAGCGCAGCCGCGCCCCGACAAGCCTTTTTTCGTCACCCTGAAATCGGACCTCTCGCTGGCCGTCGGCGACGACGCCGTCTCGCGCGAAAACCTCGGCCTCGGCGCTGGCGCAGGCGAGCGACGGCGACAAAGGCCGCCGCGTGTTCCTGCGCGCCGACCGGACGGTCGCCTATGGCGAATTGATGCGGGTGATGAACGAATTGCGCGCCGCCGGCTACCTCAAAGTCGCTCTGGTCGGTCTGGAGACGGACGCGCGGCCATGACGACGACCGCCGCCAACGACGCCGCGATGACCCGCAAGGAAATTTTCCGCTGGACGGTCTGCTCCCTGGCCGTGTTGCTTGCGCATGGGTTTGCCGTTTACGCGCTGTCGACGCGCGACGACGCTTACGACCTCGACGCCGGATCGCCCGTCGCCCTGATCGAGCTCGCCCCGATGCCCGTCGCGCCCTCGTCGAAGGCTACGGATTTGCCCGCCGGCCCGCCGGCGCCGGACGCCGAACAGCGGGACCGAGTGGAGGCGAGCGAACAAAAGCAGCCGGAAAAGCCGCCGGCCCGGAGGCCGTCCAGAACCCCGACGCGAGCGATCCTGCCGCCGCCGGACCCGCCGAAAAAACAGGCGGAGCAGGCGGCGGCGCAGGAGCCGGTCGAGGCTTCAACCGCCGCGGCGCCGCCGGCTGCAACCGAGATCGCGGCCAAGCCCGCCGCGCCGGCCGCCGGCCACGTGTCGCGCCTTCCTTCGGCCTCGACCCTGCGCTGGGAAAGGTCGCTGGTCGCCCATCTCGAACGGTCGAAACGCTATCCGCGCGAAGCGGCCGGCAGGTCCGGCGTCGCGCGCCTCGCCTTCAGCATCGACCGGGAGGGCCGTTTGCTGGAAAGCCGGATCGTGAAGAGTTCCGGCTCTGCTGTCCTCGATGCGGAAACCCTGGCGCTCGTTCGGCGCGCCGAGCCCTTTCCCGCGCCGCCGCCGGAGGCGGCTGTCGGCCAACTCTCCTTCGTCGTTCCGATCCGCTACGCCGCATCCTTCCGGCGTTGACCCTCCATCGCGCCGACCAAATGATGGCCGGAAAGCTATTCCGTATTGCTGATTCTTGCTTTCCGGTGAGCGAGGCCGTCAATGTCGAGCGCGCGCGGCGCAGGGCTCAAAGCTGCTTCTGCGGCGGCAGCATCCGGTTCAGCACGCCGTCGCGCCGGACCGCCACGTGCCAGACCGTGGCCCCGACATGCAGCAGGATCAGGGCATAAACGGCCCACTGGCCTACGGCGACATGCGCTCGCGTCGCGGCGTGCGCCAGCGCTTCGTTCTTGGGCAGCCCCGGCAAGGTCAAAAGGCCAAAATAGGTGACAGGATGGCCGCCGGCCGCCGAGAGAAGGTAGCCGCTGACCGGCATGCCGATCATGATCAGGTAGAGCAGCCAGTGAGAGGCGGACGCCGTCACGGCCTCCCATCGCGCGAGGCCCACGAGGGCCGGCGCCGGGTGCGTCGCGCGCCAGAGCAGGCGGACTGCGACCAGCGCCACAATGGTCAAGCCGATCGACTTGTGGAGTGTGAAAAGCAACCCGCGTGACGGCGCGTCTCGCGGCATGTTCACCATCACCCAGGCAAGCGGCAGCACGGTGAACATCAGCGCCGCGGTGATCCAGTGCAACGCTTGCGCGGTCAGCGTGTAGCGCCCGCCGGCGGCGGGCTGCGTGTCGATCTGGACGCGAGGCGTCCGGTCGGCTGTGTTCATGAAGTTTACCTCGAAGCCTTGGTTTGGGTCGCGCCGACGAGGCCTATTCCGTGCGGCCGCCCCCGGCTTTTTCCCGCAGGAACCGGTCGAAGGCGTCTATGGTGGTGTCGGAAACGTGATGTTCGATGCCCTCGGCGTCGGCTTCGGCGGCCTCCGAGGGAACGCCGACAGCCATCAGAAGTTCGACCACCAGTCGATGGCGCGACCGGACCCGCGCGGCCAGGGCCTGGCCGGCGTCGGTGAGGAAAATGCCGCGGTAGGGCCGCGACGTGGCGACTTCCCGCCTTCTTGAGCCGGGCGATGGTCTTGATCACCGTGGCGTGCGACACGCCGAGCCGTCGGGCGATGTCCGTCGGACGCGCCTCGCCCTCGGTCGCCAGCAGGTCGCCGATGAGCTCCGCATAATCCTCGATCAGCGTCGAAGCCCGCGCCGCCCGCGCCTTGCCGAAACGCCGCGCCTGGGTCGACTCGCTCGGAAGGTCGGACGAATGATCCGCCGGGACCGCCAATGCCTTGCCGCTCTTGAATTTCGTCGTCACTTTTCTCGCCTCGCACGCCAATTTGTAGCATGGGCAACGTTATATAGCCATTGACAGAAAGCCGCTTCCGCCACACATTGTGCGGTGTAGCCAATGCTACAATCTGAACTCCTTAGCTGCGAGGTTCAAGTTCGTCATGAGCGATACGGCGACCACGACGTTGAAAACCGGCTGGACCGACCGGACCATTGCGGCCGGCCGCGCGGCCATCGTCGGCCAAAGGCGCGGAATTCGGGCGCTGCTGCCCTTCGCCGGGCCGGCGGTCGTCGCTTCCATCGCCTATATGGACCCCGGCAATTTCGCCACCAACGTCGAGGCGGGCTCGCGATACGGCTATCTGCTCCTGTGGGTGGTGGTGCTGGCCAATGTGACCGCCATGCTGTTCCAGGGCCTGTCCGCCAAGCTTGGCATCGTCACGGGGAAGAGCCTGGCGGAACAGTGCCGCGACCGTTTCCCGCGTCCGCTCGTCTATGCAATGTGGGGCGCGAGCGAAATCGCCGCCATGGCCACCGACCTCGCCGAATTCCTCGGCGCCGCCATAGGCCTCAGCCTGCTGTTCGGGCTGCCGCTGCTGTGGAGCCTGGCCCTCGTCGGGATCGCCACCTACGCCATGCTGATGCTGCAAGGCTCAGGCTTCCGTCCGATCGAGGTGCTGATCGCCGGCTTCGTCAGCGTCATCGGCGTCGCCTATCTCATCGAAATGGCGGTCGCGCCGCCCGACTGGAGCGCCTTCGCGTTTCATTCGGTGGTTCCCGGACTGGCGGGGCCGCACAGCGTCACCCTCGCCGTCGGCATCGTCGGCGCAACGGTGATGCCGCATGCGATCTATCTTCATTCGGCCTTGACCAAGGACCGGGTGCCCGTCCACGACGACGCCGAACGCCACAAGGTGTTGCGTTACTCGAATACCGAGGTGCTGGTTGCGCTGGGTCTCGCCGGCCTGGTCAATATGGCGATGATCGCCATGGCGGCGGCCGTCTTCCATGGCGGGCACGACGATGTCGCCGAAATCGAAACCGCCTACCGCACCCTGATCCCGCTGCTGGGGGCGGGCGCTGCCGGCGTGTTCATGGTCTCGCTGCTTGCCTCCGGCTTCTCGAGCTCGGTCGTCGGCACGATGGCGGGGCAGGGCATCATGCAGGATTTCGTGCATTTCACGATACCGCTGTGGGTCCGCCGCCTGGTGACGATGATCCCGGCCTTCGTCGTCGTCGCGCTCGGCGTGAATTCGACGCAGGCGCTGGTGATGAGCCAAGTGGTGCTCAGCATCGTGCTGCCGGTTCCGATGGTCGCGCTGCTGCTGCTCACCTCGCGGCGCGACGTGATGGGCGGCTTCGTCAACAAGCGGCTTACCACTGTCGCCGCAGTGCTCGCCGCGGCGGTGGTGCTGGCGCTCAACCTGCTCCTGCTGGCGCAGGTGGCGGGGATCGCGATCCCCTACTTGCCGCTCGCCTAGAGCGTCTTCAAGCGAAGTGGATACCGGTTCGCGTGAAGAAAACGCGTGAAAACAAAAAACTGGAGCCCCGATCCGATTCAATCGGATCGGGGCTCCAGAAGCATTCGGGCCGCTTCGCGGGCTAAAGCACCACGTTTTCGTCGAACACGTCGAAGGACAGCGGCAGCGCGAACTCCAGCGCCATGCCGTGGTCGAAGCAACGCACCACGCGCGCCGGGCGCTTGCCGATATGCAGCATCGTGCCCATAGGCGCCTGGGCGGTCGAGGTGACGGCGGCGCCGGAAACGGAGATATCGACGATCTTCGCCGCGATCTGGCTTCCGTCGGGCAAGCGGATGGCGGTGTTGACCTCGTTCGGCACGATACGCTCGTGGCGGCGGTCTTCCGGCAGGCCGAGCACCTTGCGGTTGGCCAGCCAGGTCAGCTGGTTGACCAGCTTCTCGCGCTTGTTCGCAGGCATGTTGGCGGTCATCGCGAAGCCGAATTCGAGATGGCGGATGATATGGCCCTCGATCCGGCCCAAAGCGTCGAAATAGGCGACGACCCGCTCGCCGATCGCGCCGCGCACCGGCGCGGTCACGGAAAGTCCGCCGACCGAAATGTCAACCGTCTGGCAGGGGAATTCGCGCCGGTCCTCGAGCATGTAACGCCCCAGGAGCGCGAGTTTCACTCGCGCATGGCGTCGCCGCTCCAAGGGCTTCGAACTGACTTTGGGCTGAAAGTACATCTGGCTCGCCGAACTGTCCCATCGATTGAGCCGACTATAGCAACGATGAAGTTAATTCGCTGTTACGAAGTCGCATCACGATAGGGAAAGTCATACGGCGCAGGAACTTAAAATCCCTCCCCGTTTCAGTTGACGCGGGGGAGGGCTCAAGGAGCGAATATGACGCCAAGCCCGCGCGAGGGATAAAAAGCCTAGCCGCGGCGGCCGCCGGGGATCACGAAAAACGAGCGGCGCCGAGTCTTGGCGCGGTGGGCCAGGTCGGCCGGCGTCCGGAGCGCCCCGGCGCGGTCAGGGCAGAGCGGCGTGTCGGGTCCGGCGACGCCGCCGTCGATGAAACGCATGGCGATCATGCGCAGGCAGGTGGCCTGTCGCAGTCCGAGCCAGGACGGGATGGCGGTGGGCGTGAGCGCGCCGAGCACGCGCGCATGGGTCTTGCCATGGTGGCGCAGCGGCAGCAGCAGGAGCTCGAGCGTCGCAGCCTCTCCGTCCTCCGGCGCGGCGGTCAGGCCCGCGACGATCGGACGCGCGCCGTCCATCACCGAAAGGATCATGGCGCTGACGGACGCGCGTTCCTCCGGCGCGAACAGGCCGACGAAGGAGCGCCCCTTCTGTTCGCTCAGAAACAGCGCATTGAGCCGCGTGCCGGAAATGCGCACCGGGAACTGCCGCTCCTGGTCCACTTCGAGAATCATCGTGTCGGCGAGGATGTGGCGGATCGCGGCCGGATCGATTTCTTCGCGTTCCGGCGACATTCGGGCTCCGCGCAAGGAATTCCAGTAGCTATAAAGCTCTTGTGTCGCCGCTTGTCTCATTTTCTCGCCCTTGTTGGTTTTTGGGTCGATCGCTGTGCGATTGCGGGCCAGTTTCTTGTCTTGGGTCGCATTCGCGAAATAGAGTGCGAGGTTCGGGCCACAACCAGCGCGCGCGGAGCGCGCGGAAATTAAGCTTAACAAGCGGTTGACGTTGCAAAGTCGAAGGCCATTCGGCATTCTCGGGGCGGTCGAACGAAACGGCGACGGTCAAGCGACCCGGCTGACGTTTGGTTCGACAAATGGGCTTGGCATTGTTCTGGAACATTTTTTTCCCCCGTTTTTCTCTTGCTCGGGAAGATGGCGGGGTCGACCGGCTCCAGAATTTCAGGCGAGCGCGCCGCGCGCCGGCCAGCCAAGACGGTTAACGCCCGTCCAAGGGGGAGAGCTTGCTCCAGCTCTCCCCTTTCTTGTTTTTTTCGCGCAAAACCCAAGATTATGCTGAAGCGTTCATGCCGAAGCAGCGACCCGGAAGTCATTCAAAAATGCGCGAGCCTGAACGCGAGCCGATTTTCAACCTTCCCTTTGTCGTCCTCATGCTGCTGGCCGTGCTGACGCTCATCCACGCGGCGCGGGTGTTTCTCGCATCGCCCGAGACCGATCTGGAGCTCCTCGCCACTTTTGGCTTTGTGCCGGCGCGGATCGGCTTTCTCATCGACCAGCGCGCCGTGATCGCACATTTGAACGAAGTCGCGCGCGCTTCGGAAATGCAGGGCCAGATCGGGCAATATTTCCTTACTTACGCGCCGCCCGGAAAACTATGGTTCACGCCGCTGAGCTACGCCTTCCTGCATGGCGACTGGACGCACCTGATCTTCAACGGCGTCTGGCTCGCGGCCTTCGGCTCGCCCGTGGCGCGGCGCTTCGGGCCCGCGCGCTTCCTGCTGCTCGGCGGCGTGGGCGCGGTGGCCGGGGCCTTTTTCTATCTCAGCCTTCATCTCGTCGAACTGGCGCCGATGATCGGCGCCTCGGCGGCCATTTCCGCCTATATGGGCGCTGCGGCGCGCTTCGTGTTCCAGCCGGGCGCGTTCTTTTTTTCCGGCGAGGGGCCGGAGACGCCGCCTTTGGCTTCGCTGCCGGAAATGTTGGCCAATCGCCAGACTCTGGCCTTCGTCGGCTTCTGGTTCGCCGCCAATCTCCTGATCGGCCTGGGCGGCCAGAGTTTCGGCTTTTCCAGCGCCCCGATCGCCTGGGAGGCCCACATCGGCGGCTTCCTCGTGGGATTGCTGCTTGCGCCGCTGTTCGACCAAAGGCGCAAGGCGTAACGCGCGGAGGCTCGCTTGCGCTCGAGCGCGTTCGGGCGCATCTTCTTCTTAGATAGACGGGATAAAAAGCCCGCGTCGAAATGGAGGGAGCCTTGATGACAGTCGCACTTATTCTCGCCGCCAAGGGGAACGACGTGACCACCACGCAACCCCACCGAACCTTGCAGGAAGTCGCCGCCATTCTTGCCGAACGAGGCATCGGCGCCGTCATCGTCACGGGCGGCGACGGGGAAGTGCTGGGAATCCTGTCCGAGCGCGACATCGTCCGCGCGGTCGGCCGCCAGGGCGTCGGCGTGCTGCAGGAATCCGTTTCCAAATTCATGACCAGCAAGGTCGTCACCGCCCGCATGGACGAGTCGATCGATCATGTGATGGAGCAGATGACAGCCGGCCGCTTCCGTCACCTGCCGGTGATCAATAACGGCCGCCTCGTTGGCGTCGTATCGATCGGCGACGTCGTCAAGCACCGGCTGGAATCCATCGAATCCGAACATCGCGCGCTGCGCGAATATATCGCCACCGCCTGAGCAGCCCCCTCAACTCGCCGCCTGGCGGCGGCGAGCTCCCTTCTCCCGCAACGGGAGAGGGGAAGGGATGCGCATTGCCCCTCCCGCTCAAGCTGGGGCGCGGCCGTGCAGCTGGCTTTCGATCGCAGCGATTTCCTCTATTTCGTTCAACGCGCGACGAGCCGCATCGCGCCCGATGGCGATCAATTCCTCGGCGCGGTGGAATTCGAACAGGCCGACCTTCGACAATCTGGCGTTGATCAGCACGTCCGGCGGATCGCCGGCGAGCCGTGAACGCGCGATGCGGTCCTGGGTGATGTTGAAGGCGTCGAGCATGGCCGCGGCTATGCCGGGCGCGCCGTCGGCCCCCCGCCCGAACTGGCGGCGCAATTGCCGCGCCTCGCTGGCGGCCGTGAGATCGACGTCTTCGGGGATGCCTGCCCCCGCGCCTGCGCTTGCGTCCGCGCCGGGCTGCGTCCCGTCGGCGATCAGCGCGCCACGATAGGCGGTGTCGCCGACGAGGTTGACGGCGATGACCAGCTCCGCCCCCAGCGCGCGGCAGAGCGTCACCGGCACGGGATTGACCAGCGCGCCGTCGAACAGCCAGCGATTGTCGACGCGGACCGGTTCGAAGATGCCGGGCAGGGCATAGGAGGCGCGGATCGCCTCCACCACGTCGCCCTTGCGCAGCCAGACTTCATGGCCTGAGCCGATTTCGGTGGCGACGGCGCCGAAAGTGATCGGCAGGCTCTCGATGCGCCGCCCGGTCAGTTCGCGCGCCAGTTCGTCGCGAAGCTTGCCGCCGCTGAGCATGCCGAGGCCCGAAAAGGACACGTCCATCAACGAGAACACGCGCCGCTTGGTCAGCGAGCGGGCGAAAGCCTCGAGCGCCTCCAGCCTGCCGGCGGCGTAACAGCCGCCGACCACGGCGCCGATCGACGCTCCGGCGATCACGTCCACCTGGACATGGCGGGCCGCCAGCTCCTGGAGCACGCCTATATGCGACCAGCCGCGCGCCGCGCCGGCGCCGAGCGCCAGGCCGATGCGCGGCCGCCGCCTGCGCTCGGGCGGCTCGCCGCCGCCACTCGCGGCCGAAAAGGATTCGCCCGATTTTTCGAAGGTCTTCCAATTGAACCCGAACATGGCCCGGTCCTCGAATGAAATATCCGCCTGTCAGCCGGCGTGGCCAAGCTTATTCGGCGCCGTTGCGGCAGCTGCGTCCTGGACGGCGAATTGCATCGGAAATTGCAAGGCTGCGCAAAAATCCTTGCCGGACCCTTACCGATGAGCCGCGTCAGGCCGCAAAGGGGAAATGCAGGGCGGCGGCGAAGGTTCCTCGCGCAAAATACGCGAAACTTTGACGGCGCCGGCGAATTGCGTTAGCCCCGCGTGGAAATCAGAGTTCTGGGGCCGCCCGATGAATATCTACGCCGAATTCCATGCCCGCATAGCCGCCATTCTCGACCGGTACGGCAAGGAGGGGCGCCTGCCGCCAAATCTCGACCTGGCGCGCTTCGTCGTCGAGCCGCCGCGCGACCCGAGCCTGGGCGACCTTGCCTGCAACGCCGCCATGGTTTTCGCGAAAGAGGCGAAGAGCTTCTATCCCAATCCGCGCCAGCTCGCCTCGGAGCTGGCCTATGAGCTGACGCAGGAGCCGGAGGTCGATCAGGCCGAGGTGGCGGGGCCGGGCTTCCTGAATATCCGGCTGAAGCCGCGGGTCTTCGCCGATATTCTGCGCGTCGTCCTTGCCGAAGGCGTCGATTTCGGGCGCGGCGCCGCCGGCCGCGCGACGGCGAAAAAGGTGAATGTCGAATATGTGTCGGCCAATCCGACCGGGCCGATGCATGTCGGCCACGGCCGCGGCGCGGTGTTCGGCGACGCGCTCGCCGGGCTGATGGAATTCGCCGGCTCGCAGGTCACGCGCGAATATTACATCAATGACGCCGGCGCCCAGGTCGACGTGCTCGCCCGCTCGGCCTATCTGCGCTATCTCGAAGCGCTGGGTGACAGCGTGACCATTCCGGATGGCCTTTATCCCGGCGACTACCTCAAGCCGGTCGGCGCGGCGCTGGCGCAACAACACGGCGACGCGCTGCGCGGAAAGCCCGAGGCGGACTGGATCGGCCCGGTGCGCGACGCCTCGATCGACGCGATGATGGCGATGATCCGCGAAGATCTCGCCGCGCTCAACATCACGCATGAAGTATTCTTTTCCGAGCGTTCGCTGCATGTGAAGAGCAACGGCGTTTCCGACGTCGAAGCGGCCATCGCCGAACTGCGCGCGAAAAACCTGGTCTATGAAGGACGGCTGCCGCCGCCGAAAGGCCAGTTGCCGGAGGATTGGGAAGATCGCGAGCAGACCCTGTTCAGGTCCACCGGCTTCGGCGACGACGTCGATCGCCCTCTGAAGAAGTCCGACGGCTCCTTCACCTATTTCGCCTCCGACATCGCCTACCACCGCAAAAAGATCGAGGGCGGCTATGACGTGCTGGTCGACATCTGGGGCGCCGACCACGGCGGCTATGTGAAGAGAATGAGCGCGGCGGTCGACGCGCTGTCGGGCGGCAAATGTGCGCTCGATGTGAAGCTGTGCCAGATGGTCAAGCTGATGCGCGACGGAGAGCCAGTAAAAATGTCGAAGCGTTCCGGCGACTTCGTGACATTGCGTGAAGTCGTGGATGAAGTCGGCGTCGACGCCGTGCGCTTCATGATGCTGACGCGGAAGAACGACGCGCCGCTGGAATTCGACCTCGCCAGGGTGATCGAGCAATCCAAGGACAATCCGGTTTTCTATGTGCAATACGCCCATGCCCGGGCGCATTCCGTGCTGCGCCAGGCGCGTGCGGCTTTTCCGGACCTCGATGTCTCCGCCAGGGTGCTGGCGGCGGCCGACCTTGCGCTGCTGTCGGACGAAAGCGAACAGGCCCTGGTCAAATATCTGGCGCAATATCCTCGCGTTATCGAAAGCGCCGCGGCGGCGCACGAGCCGCATCGACTGAGCTTTTACCTGCAGGAACTCGCGGCCTTTTTCCATTCTCACTGGAATCGCGGCAAAGATCAGCCACAATTACGCTTTGTTAATCAAGATCGTAGAGATTTGACCAGCGCCAGGCTGGCTCTTGTCACAGGGTTAATGAACGTTCTGGCGTCCGGATTGTCGGTTTTGGGTGTAAAAGCGCCGGAAGAGATGCGCTAAGCTATTGCTTGGCGTTGCGCCTGGTTGTAGCCATGGAGCTCTCGTTTCGGAAGCTTGGGTGATGCGAGGGTTCGCCATGGGTGAAAATGCCGCCAGGTTTCAGCCGGATATAGATCTGGACGAGTTCGAACGCCGGCTGCGCGCCGCGGCGCCGTCCAGCCGTCCGGCGCAAGCTGAAAAATCCGATCCTCTCGCCGAACTCGCGCGCATCGTCGGCGGCGAAGGCATGGCCGGGCGGGAAGATCCCTTCGAGGCGCTGTTTCGCGCCCAGGCGGCGATCGCCGAGCTGCGCAAGGACCACGGGGCGGCGCAAGAGCCGCTGCATGCGCCGCACGAGCCGTATTTCAACGAGGCGCCGAGCGTCAGGCCGCAGGCGGCTTCCGGCGCCGGGCGCGTCGCGCATGAGTTCCGCAACGAGGCGCCGCGATTCTCGGATGCGCCCTCTTACGCCGAGGCCGAGCCGCAATGGACGCCGGAGCCGAGCGTCGACGCGGCCGACGCGGCGGTCTGGGACGGCGCCTATCAGGAAATGCCGGCCCCGCCGGCGCCGGCGGGACGACGCAAGGCGGTCGTCTATGGCATGGCCGCGGTCCTTCTCGCCGGCGTGGCCGCGATCGGCGGCACGCTGGCCCTGCGCGGCAGATCCGGCCCGCATGACATCGTCACGATCCAGGCCGACACGGATCCGGCCAGGATCAAGCCGCAGCAGGCTGAAACCGCGTCGAACTCCGGCGCGCAGGGCCTGTTCGACCGCAAGGTCGACGGCAATGTCGCCAAGGTCGTCAGCAATGAGGAGCAGCCGGCCGATCTCAACGCGACCGTGAAGGCCGCGCGCGTCGCCAGCCCCGCCGCCGCCGTCGCGACTCCGGTCCCGCCGGCTCCGGCCGTCGCGGCCGCCGTCGCCACGGCGCCCGAAGGGGATCCGATCTTCCCGCCGCCGAGAAAGGTCAAGACCATTGCGGTTCGCGCCGACGGAAGCCTGATCGACGCTCCTGAGGCCAAGCCGCAAGCTGCGTCCGGCTTGCCGAGCATGGCGTCGGGCTTCCCCGCGCTGAATCCGCCGGCCGCCGCCGCGCCGGCCAAGCCGACGAACAGCAGATCGCCGGCCGCCAAATCGACCGATCGCGCTGTCACGGCCGCCGACGCCTCGCAAAAAGAGCGGGCGAAGCGGCAGCATGCGGTCAAGGTCGCAGCGGCCAAGCCCGCGGCGGTCAAGCCGGCCGAGCCGGCTGAGGCGGCGCCGGAAATCGCCGGCGCGACTGGTATTTATGCGGTTCAGCTCGCCGGTTCGCCGGTGGCGTCGGAGGCCCGTTCGGCGGCCAACAGGCTGAGCGCCAAATATTCGGGCGCCTTGCATGGCCGGCACGCCACCTTCGTCGTCGCCAAGGTCGGCGCGAAGACGGTCTATCGGGTCCGTGTCGGCCATCTGACCGAGGAAACGGCGACATCGATGTGCTCCGCAATCAAGGGCGCGGGCGGGCATTGCTTCGTCGCCAGGGACTGACGTCCTGAAGCGCGCGCGGCGGCGTGTCCGTCGCGCGGCGCCCCCATATTGCGGCTCGTCCAACGCGCCGAAGATAGAGCGTCGCCAATTTTCGGTTGCGATGCCAATTTTCGATTGCGATGCTTGGCGATCGCGGAGAATCCAATGAATTTTCGCGCCTTCATCGCCGGTTGCTCCGGTCTAGCGCTCAACGCCGACGAGCGCGCCTTCTTCAGGGAGGCGCGGCCCTGGGGCCTGATCCTGTTCCGGCGCAACATCGACCATCCCGCACAGGTCCGGGCGCTGACCGATTCCTTTCGCGAAATCCTCGGCGACGGCGCCGCCGTGCTGGTCGATCAGGAAGGCGGCCGGGTGCAGCGCCTGACGCAGCCGCATTGGCCGGTCTATCCGCCGGCCGCGGCCTTCGGCAAAATCCCCGGCGTCGATGAAAGGCTCGCCTCCCTCAGTGCGCGGCTGATCGCCAACGACCTGCGCGAACTGGGCATAGACGTCGATTGCCTGCCGGTGCTGGACGTCCCCACGCCCATCGCGCACAAGATCATCGGCGATCGCGCCTATGCCGACAATCCCGCCGATGTGGCGAGGCTTGGCCGGGCGGCGGCGCTTGCGTTGCTGGCGGGCGGCGTCATGCCGGTGATGAAACACGTCCCGGGACATGGCCGCGCTTTGTCCGACAGCCATCTCGAATTGCCGCGCGTGGCGGCCTCGCGCGAAGATCTGCGGCAGGATTTCGCGCCGTTCCGCGCCAACGCCGACCTGCCCGCGGCGATGACGGCGCATGTCGTCTACGAGGCCGTCGATCATCTGCATCCGGCGACGCACTCGCGCGCCGTGGTCGAGGAGATCATTCGCGGCGAGATCGGTTTCGACGGACTGCTGATGAGCGACGACCTGTCGATGAACGCGCTCGGCGGCCGTTTTTTCGAGCGCGCTGCGCGGGCTTTCGCCGCCGGGGTCGACATGGCCTTGCACTGCAACGGCGATTTGAGTGAAGCTGGCGCGGTGGCGCAGGCGGCGCCGATGCTCGCCGGCGAGCCGCTGGCGCGCGTCGTGCGCGCGAGGGCGCAGGTGGCGCGGGCCTTTGCCGAAGCGCCGCCGTTCGATCCTGTGGACGCGCGGGCGGAACTCGTTTCGGCGCTTGCGGCTTTGGCCTGATTCCCCCACGCTGGCTTGCTCATGATTCGCAGGTTATAGTGAAAAGGACGATGGAGCAGCGCAACGGCGGTGACGACCGGGAATTCGAGGCCCGCGGCGACGAATTCTTCGAATTCGACGCAGGGGGAGGCGGATTTTCGCGTCGATGTCGACGGGTTCGAGGGCCCGCTCGACTTGCTGCTCGAACTGGCGCGGCGACAAAAGGTCGACCTGACCCGCATTTCCGTTCTGGCGCTGGCCGAGCAATATCTCGAATTCGTCGAGGCGGCGCGCCGCGTCCGGCTGGAGCTCGCCGCCGATTACCTGGTCATGGCGGCCTGGCTGGCCTATCTCAAGTCGCGGCTGTTGCTGCCGGCGCCGCCCAAGGCCGAGGAGCCCGACGCGCAGGAGCTCGCCGCCAGCCTCGCCAAAAGGCTTCGCCGCCTGCAGGCGATCCGCGCAGCGGCGGCGAGACTGTTCGAGCGTCCGCAGCTCGACCGCGACCTGTTTGCGCGCGGCGCCCCGGAGGGGCTCGAACTCGTCAATGCGCCGCTTTACCGGGCCAGCCTTTACGATCTTCTCGCCGCCTATGCGCGGCAGCGGCAGAAACAGGCCTTGTCGCTTGTCTCCGTCAAGCATCGACAGGTATGGTCGCTCGCGGAAGCGCGCGAGGTTCTTGAGCGGCTCGCGGGCGTTGCCCTGGAATGGACGGCTCTCGACGATTATCTTCTCGCCTGGGTCGCGACGCCGGCGCAGGCGCGCACGGTGCGCGCCTCGACCTTCTCGGCTTCGCTCGAAATGGTGCGGGAAGGGCTGATCGACCTGCGCCAGGACCGCGCCTTCGCGCCCCTCTGGGTGCGGCGCAAGCAGGAGCCGCCGCCGTTGCTGGCGGCGGAATGATCCATGGCGGAACAGCAGCCTTTGTTCGATTTGACGGCGCATGAGGCCGCCGACCATGTCGAGCGCGTAAAGCCCGATGCGGCGCAGCGCGAGATCATGCGCATCTGCGAAGCCTTGATCTTCGCTTCAGCCGAGCCGCTGAGCGAAGAGGAAATGGCGCGGCGCCTGCCGGAGGGCGCCGATCTCGGTCCCGCTCTGGCTTTTCTCAAGGCCGAATTCTACGGTCGCGGCATCCAGCTCGTCCGGGTCGGCAAGAAATGGATGTTCCGCACTGCGCCCGACCTCGCCTGGGCCTTGCAGCGCGAGAAGATCGAGCCGAAGAAGCTTTCCCGCGCCGCCATGGAGACGCTGGCGATCATCGCCTATCACCAGCCGGCGACGCGCGCCGAAATCGAGGACATTCGCGGCGTCGCTCTGTCCAAGGGCACGATGGACGTGCTGCTGGAGACCGGCTGGGTGCGGCTGCGCGGCCGCCGGCGCGCTCCGGGGCGGCCCGTCACCTATGGCACGACGGAGAAATTCCTGGCTCATTTCGGCCTGGAGCAGATCTCCGACCTTCCCGGACTCGACGAACTGAAGGGCGCAGGCCTTTTCGACGGCCGCCTGCCCAAGGGCTTCGGCGTGCCCCAGCCGCGCGACGACGCCGGCCTGACCGAGGACGAGGAGCCGCTCGGAGACGAACCGCTCGAAGACGCCTTCGCCGCCGATTTGCCGGACGAGCCGCCGGAGGAGTGAGCATTGGGCTGCTCAAGCTTCGGGCAAGCGCGCGCGATGTAGCATGGATGCAAACCATTACCGCTCGATTTCGCAGCGGACCAAAGGACTTTGCATGCAGCGCGTCACCATTCGTCTCTCGCTAGCGGCGAAAATCGTCGCCGCGATCATGATTTTCGGCTGCGCCCTCAATTCTGGCGCCTCTTACTTCAGCTTCAGCAAACTCAAGGTCGGCGGTCCCGTCTATGACCGCGTCGTCCTGGGCAAGGATCTCGTCGCCGACATCCTGCCGCCGCCGGAATATCTGATCGAAGCCTTTCTCGAGGCGACACTGGCGTTGCGGGAGCCGGCGCAGGCCGCCGCACACAAGGATCGGCTGATCCAGTTGCGCAAGGATTACGACGATCGCCACAATTACTGGGCGGCGCAGGAACTCGACCCCAAGGTGCGCGGCCTCCTGCTGAAGGACGTCGATTCGCCGGCGCGGGATTTCTGGAAGCTGGTCTTCGATCGCCTGCTGCCGGCCATCGAGAGCGGCGACAAGTCGATGGCTTCGTCCGCCTACGGCGATTTGACGGCGATCTACAAGCTGCATCGCGCAAAAATCGACGAACTGGTGACTGAAACCAACCGCTTCACCGCCAAGACCGAAGCCTATGCCGCCAGCCAGGATTTCTGGATGTCGATCCTGATGGCTTTTTTCGCCGTTTCCGCTTTCGGCGTGACCGGTCTGGCGCTGCTCGCAGTGCAAAAATTCATGGTCCAGCCGGTGCGGGGAGTCACCGATGTGATGACCGGCATGGCGGCGGGAGAACTGCCCCGACACGTGCCCTATCTCGACCGCGGCGACGAAATCGGCGACATGGGCCGGGCGATCGAGATTTTCCTGACCAACGAACACGACCGCCGCCGCCTGTTCCAGGCCGAACGGTCGGCGCGCGATTCCGAGAAGCGCCGGCAGGACATGCTGCAAACTCAAGTGCAGGAGTTCAACGAGGCGGTCGCGCAGTCGGTGGCGGAGCTGGGCCGGCAAACCGGCGCCATGCGGCAGGCGTCGGATACGCTGAACAAAGGCGCGGCCAGCGTCAAGTCGGACGCTCAGGCCGCCGCCGAGGCGACAGCCGGCGCCGCGCGCAATTCGCAGGCCGTGGCGGCGAAGACGGTCGAACTCGAGGCGTCGATCCGGGAGATCGCCGCGCAGGCCGAGCGTGCGCGCGAAATCGTCGATTCGACCGCTCAGGCGGCCGAAGGCGCTGACGCCGACATGAACGGGCTGGCCGCATCCTCGCGCCAGATCGACGACATTCTGGCGCTGATCCGCGCCATCGCCGGCCGCACCAACCTTCTGGCGCTCAACGCCACCATCGAGGCGGCGCGGGCGGGCGAGGCGGGCAGGGGATTCGCGGTCGTCGCCGGCGAGGTCAAGGCTCTGTCCGAGCAGACGGGCAAGGCGGTGGACGAAATCGGCGAACAGATCGGGCTGGTGCAGTCGGCGACCGGCGCCGCCGTCGGCTCGATCCGCGACATCAACGCCAAGGTCGCTTCGATCCGTGGCTTGACGCAAGGGATCGCCGCCGCCGTGGCGCAGCAGGAGGCGGCGACACGCGAAATCGCGGGCAATGTCACGGTCGCCGCCGAACGCAGCGAAGAGGCCGCCGACAATGTGCGGGCGGTGACCGTGGTCGCGGTCAGGACCGACCAGGAAGCGTCGCAACTTGCCGACGTCTCGGAAAGCCTGGCCCGCACGGCGCAGCGCATCGCCGAGGCGCTGGAGCGGTTCGTCAAGGTCATGCAGAGCGACCTGACCGAGCGGCGCAACGCGCTGCGTCAGAGCCTGCGGCTGGAAGTCTCGGTGGAGTTCGGCGACCGCCGTCAGGCGACGACGCTCGACGACGTCAGCGTGACCGGCGTCAAATTCGCCGATCATTTCGGCTTCAAGACCGGCGACGCAATTCGCATCGTTCTCGACGGCGCGCCCGTGCCGGCGCGGATCGCCTGGACGAAGGACGGCAAGGCCGGCGCGCAATTCGACACGCCGTTGCGCGCCCTGCCGCCGGAAGTCGCTGCGGTTTTGGCCGCATGAGCGGCGCCTCGATTTGAACGTTATCCGTAATTATGTTCTAGAACAGTGGAATAAAGCCGTTATTTGAATCCATGGTTCAAGCGCCTCAGTGCTTTTTCGGCTTTTTCGCGGGCTTGACTGGCTCCGGCGCTTCCGCGCCCGAGCCGTCAAGCCGCTCGACGCCGATCCTGTCGCCGCCGGGGCGGCGCATGTTCTGCAGGAAGGACCCCGCGACGGAGGAGGCGATCTCCACCTTGGTTTCGTTGGGGAAAATGCGGATTGCGCCGATGTTCTCGCGCTGCACGCCGCCCTTGCGGCACAACATGGGCAGGAGCCATTTCGGATCGGCGTTTTTCGAGCGCCCGATGTCGAGCCTGAACCAGACTGCGCCCGGCATGGGCTCCTTATGCGCCCTGGCGGGCTTACCAGGCGGAAAATCGCGCGCGCCGCGCTTCTCCGCTTCGAAACCGGGATCGGAGACCTCTTCGGCCTGAGGCAATCGGCCGCGTAAAACCCGCGCAAGCGCCACAGCGATCTTTTCCGGGCCGAGTTCGGTCAAAAGGAGGCTGGCGATCTCGCTGTCCTCGTCGGTCGGCTCGTCGTTGAGCATCGGCTCCTGCAGCAGGCGGCGCTGGTCTAGCTGGCGGATGTCCTCGGCGCTCGGCGGCGCGGCCCATTCCACTTCGATCCGCGCCTGGCCGATCAGGTTTTCGGCGCGGCGGCGGGCCTTGGGCGGAACGAGAAGCACGCTCACGCCCTTGCGGCCGGCGCGGCCGGTGCGGCCGGAGCGATGCTGCAAGACTTCGGAATCGTGCGGCAGGTCGGCGTGGATGACCAGGCCGACGGTCGGCAGGTCGAGGCCGCGCGCCGCGACATCGGTGGCGACGCAGACGCGCGCCCGTCCGTCGCGCAGGGCCTGCATGGATAGGTTGCGCTCGTGCTGGCCGAGTTCGCCCGAAAGCAAGGCGGCGGCAAAGCCGCGCTCCTGCAATATCGCCTGCAAATGCCGCACGGAATCGCGGGTGTTGCAGAAGACGATGGCGGTGGGCGAATCATAGAAACGCAGCAGGTTGACCACGGCCTTTTCGGTCTCGCGCTGATCGACGCGGACGGCGCGATATTCGATGTCGGCGTGGCTCTGGGCCTCGCCCGCCGCTTCGATGCGCAGGGCGTTGCGCTGGTATTTTTTGGCGAGCGCGGCGATGCTTTTCGGCATGGTCGCCGAGAACATCAGCGTGCGGCGCGACTTCGGGCGTGGCGTCGAGGATGAATTCGAGATCCTCGCGAAAGCCCATGTCGAGCATCTCGTCGGCCTCGTCGAGCACCACTGCGGCGAGGCGCGACGCGTCAAAGGCGCGGCGTTCGATATGGTCGCGCAACCGGCCTGGCGTGCCGACGATGATATGGGCGCCTGCCTGGAGGGCGCGGCGCTCGGTGCGCTGGTCCATGCCGCCGACGCAGGAAACGATGCGCGCGCCGGCGTAATGGTAGAGCCATTGCAATTCGCGGGCGACCTGCAACGCCAGTTCGCGCGTCGGCGCGATGACGAGCGCGAGCGGCGCGGAGGCGTCGGGGAGTTTTTCGCCGGCGCCGATCAACTCGGAGCCCATGGCGAGGCCGAAGGCCACGGTCTTGCCGGAGCCGGTCTGGGCGGAAACGAGAATGTCGCGCCCCTCCGCCTCGGGCCGCAACACGGCGGCCTGGACAGAGGTGGGCTTCTGGTAGTCGTGCTCTGCGAGCGCGCGGGCCAGCGCCGGGCTGGCTTTATCGAAGGTCAATTGGTTGCCGATCTTTTTTGCGAGCGGCGCCTGGCGCCGCCTTATCGATCAATTCAGCGTCGGTGGCTTCACCGATCCGCATGCGGATCGATTAGGAGCGAACGCGACGCCGAGCTGACGCGAGGGATTCCCTTATCGCGACTTGTTGCGATAAGGGAGAAAAATTATTGCCCGCGCTTCACCGTCGAGGCGAAGCGCAGGGCCTCTTCCGCCGCGCGGAACAAAGCCCGCGCCTTGTTGACGCATTCGCGCTGCTCGCTCGCCGGATCGAAATCATAGACGATTCCCGCGCCGGCCTGCACATGCATCTTGCCGTCCTTGACGATCGAAGTGCGCAGCACGATGCAGGTGTCCATTTCGCCCGACGCGCCGAAATAGCCGATGCAGCCGCCGTAGATGCCGCGCTTGTCGAGCTCCAGCTCGTCGATGATCTCCATCGCCCGCACTTTCGGCGCGCCGGAAACCGTGCCGGCCGGAAAGCCGGCGGCAAGCGCGTCGATCACGTCGCGCGAAGGGTCGAGCTTGCCCTCGACGTTCGAGACGATGTGCATGACGTGGCTGTAGCGTTCGACGGTGAATTTCTCGGTCACCTCGACCGTGCCGATCTCGGCCACGCGTCCGACGTCATTGCGGCCGAGGTCGAGCAGCATGAGGTGTTCGGCGCGCTCCTTCTCGTCCGCGAGCAGTTCCTGCTCCAGCGCGAGATCCTGCTCTTTGCTTTCGCCGCGCCAGCGTGTGCCGGCGATCGGCCTGATCGTCACCTTGCCCTCGCGCGCGCGGACTAGGATTTCCGGGCTGGAGCACACGATCTGGAAACCGCCGAAATCGAGATAGCAGAGATAGGGCGCGGGATTGACCCGGCGCAGCGCGCGATAAAGCGCGAAGGCCGGCAGCTGGAACGGCGAGGTGAAGCGCTGCGACAGCACGACCTGGAAAATGTCGCCGGCGCGGATATAGGACTTGGCCTGCTCGACCATGGCGAGGAATTGCGCCTCGCTGGTGTTGGAGACCGGCGCATGCGTCTGCAACAGCAGCGCGTCCTCCGGCTGGCCCTCATGGCGCAACGGCCCTTCCAGCACTTCGACCAGCGATTCCAGCCGGCCGATCGCGCTCTCGAAGGCGCTTTTGGCGCTGACGCCGGCGCGGGGCCGCACAGGGGTCACGAGCGACATCTCGTCGCGCACGGAATCGAACACCGCCATCAGGGTCGGGCGCACCAGCAGCGCGTCCGGCGTGCCGATCGGATCGGCCTTGGCGGGCGCCAGACGCTCCATCTCGCGCACCATGTCATAGCCCAGATAGCCGAACACGCCGGCGGCCATCGGCGGCAGGCCCGAAGACCCGTTCGTCGCCGGAATGGCCGATTCGTCGAGCAGCGCGCGCAGGGCGTCGAGCGGCTTTTCCTTGCACGGGACGAAGGCTTCGCGGTCGCGGCGCGCCTCGCGGTTGATCTCCGCCTTGCCGTCCTGGACGCGGAAGACCACGTCCGGGTCGAGGCCGATCATCGAATAGCGCCCGCGGGTCGCGCCGCCTTCGACCGATTCGAGCAGGAAGAGGTCGCCCGCGCGCCCGCGCGACAGTTTTAAAAAAGCCGAGACCGGGGTTTCGAGATCGGCGACCAGCTGCAGGCTGACCAGAGACGGCTCGCCCGCCTCGTAAGCCGAGGCGAAGGCGTCATATTCGGGCTGGAACATCGACGCGCCCCTCACTGTTCCGAACCGGTGGCGGCGCGCAGGGCGGTCTGGTTGATCCGCAGTCCCAATTTTTCCTGCAGGCCGGCAAGATATTCGTTGAGCACGTCGTCCGCGGCGGCGGATTGAAGCTGCGGCAGGAGCTTTGCGAGGTTGGGGGACTTCGGGTCGAGCGGCGGCGTCGTCGCGCCGGTGACCTTGAACACCACGCGTCCCGACTTGTCGGCGAGCGCGACCCCCGCTCCGTCGACCGGCGTGCCGAAAACTTGCGCCACGGTCGCCGCGCTGAGGCCGTCGCCGCCCGAACGCCTGATCGCCAGCGCCTGCTGCGGCTGGGCGCCGTTGGCGGCGGCGACCTCGGCGAAGGGAGCGCCGGAATCGATCTTCCGCGCCAAAGCGTTGGCCTTTGCTGCGACGTCCTTCTGCACGGTGCTTTCGCGCAGGGCCGCGACGACGGCCGGCTTGACCTCGTCGAGCGAGAGCTGGCTCGACGGCTCGACGGCGTTGATCTCGAACCAGGAAAAGCCGCCGTCTTTGCGCGACACGGCGTCGTTGTCGACGCCGACATCGGAGGCGAAGATCGCCTTCAGAAGCTCCGGCGAGGCCGCGAGCGCGGCGATGGGGGCGCCGGGCTTGCCGCTCTCTCCCTTGGCCGCGCCGGCGGCGTCGGTGACGTAGCTCTCGCTGTGCAGGCCGAGCGCCGAGGCGGCTTCAGCCAAGGTCTTGCCGGACGAGCGCAAATCCTCGATCTTGTCATGCAGCTTTTGCGCATCGTCGCGCGCCTGGCGCTGCGCCAGTCTTGACTTGATCTCGTCCTTGACCTCGGCGAAGGGCTTTGTATGGGCCGGCTCGATTTTCGTGACGTCGGCGAGCACCCATCCGAACTTGCCCTGGGTCGGCGCGCTCACGCCGGGCTTCGGTAAAGCGAAGGCGGCGTCGGCGACGCTCTTGTCGAAAATCGCCGATTTCGTCGTCTCGCCGAGATCTGCGAGCACGCCGCCCGCCGCTTTGTCGGCCGCGACAGCGGAAAAACTCTCGCCGCCCTGAATGCGCTGGGAGGCCTTGTCCGCCTGTTCGCGCGACGAAAAGGTCAGCTGCGCCACCTCGCGCTTCTCCGGCGTGAAAAAGCGTTGCGCCTCGCTCTGGTCGTAGTCCTTTTTCGCCGCCTCATCGGTGATCTGTTCAGTCCCGGCGAGCCCGGCCGGCGTGACGGTCAGCACGTTGACCTTGCGATATTCCGGCGTGCGATAGGCGTCCTTCCGCATGTCGTAATAGGACTTGATCGCCGCCTCGTCGGGGGCGGGCGCCGTGCTGGCGTCGGGGGCGGGGAGGACGAAATAATCCGCCTTGCGCGTCTCGTTGGTATAGGTGTTGATCGCCGACAGCATCACGTCCGGCAATCTGAACGAGCCGTTGACCGCGGCGGCGATCTGCTCGCGCAGCGCCGATTCGCGCTGTTCGCGCACATAGGCGTTCTCGGTGTAGCCGTTGTCGCGCAGGATTTCATCGAGGCGGGACTGGTCGAAGGCGCCGTTTGGGCCGGCGAAGGTCTTGTCGGCCTTGATGATCTGCGCGATTTCCTCGTCGGAGACCGCGAGGCCGAGCTTTTGCGCCGCCTGGTCGAGGGCGGCGCCGGTCAGGAGCCGCGCCAGAACCTGGCGGTCGAGGCCGATCTGCCGCGCCTCGTCATTGGTGATGGCGCGGCGCGCCTGGCGCTCCATGCGCTGCAGCTCGCTCTGGTATTCGGTGCGATATTGCTGCACGCCGATTTCCGCGTCGCCGATGGTGGCGAGCTGATTGGCGCGGAAATTGGTGAAGACGTCGCGAATGCCGAAAAAGCCGAAGCCGATCACGATCAGGCCGGCGAAAGCCGCGAGGATCATGCGGCCCCAGATATTCTTCGACATGATCCGCAGGCCGTCCAGCATCTTTTCTTCTCTTGTCTTGGCGCCGGGGAGGCGCGAGTGGGCGTCAAAAAAGACGCCCGTCGTTACAACGGGTTTTGGCGCGGGACTATAGAAACCCCGAGCTTTCGGCGCAATCGTCTTGAAAGGGCGAGTTTGGCCAAGGCGGGGCCGCCCGCCTGCTTCAATCCGCCCCCTGTGCAAAGGATGGGCCGTCTGGTATCGGAAACCAACGAAAACTGGGGGAAATCACGCATGACTTCGATCCGTCCGCTCGCCGCCGGAAACTGGAAAATGAACGGAACCAAGGCCTCTCTCGCGGAAATCGCCGCCATTGCTGCGGCGGCTTCGAGCGAGGCGGGCGGCGCGGACGTGCTGATCTGTCCTCCGGCGACGCTGATCGCCGCCGCGGTCGAAGGCGCCGGCGGAAAAATCGCCATCGGCGGCCAGGACTGCCACGCCAAGGCGTCGGGCGCGCATACCGGCGACATTTCCGCCGAACAATTGCGTGACTGCGGCGCCGCTTTTGTGATCGTCGGCCATTCCGAGCGGCGCGCCGACCACGGCGAGACCGACGAAACCGTGCGGGCCAAGGCCGAAGCGGCTTTGCGCGCCGGCATGGTGGCGATTGTTTGCGTCGGCGAGACGCAATTGCAGCGCGAGGCCGGGCAGACGCTGGCCGTGGTCGGCGGCCAACTGGCCGGCTCGCTGCCGCACGGGGCGACGGCTGGCAACCTCGTGGTCGCCTATGAGCCGGTCTGGGCGATCGGCACGGGCCTGACGCCGACGCTCGCCGATGTCGCGGAAGTCCATCACTTCATCCGCCATGAGCTGATCGACCTGATGCCGGGCGAGGGCGCGGGCGCGCGCATTCTTTACGGCGGCTCGGTCAAGCCGGCCAATGCGCGCGAGTTGATGGGCGTCGAGCACGTCAATGGCGCGCTGGTCGGAGGCGCGAGCCTGACGGCGAAGGATTTTCTCGGCATAGCCGGGGTCTATAAATAAGACTTCGGCCTGAGGCCCCGCAAATCCCGAACCATCGACGTCGGGGTTTCCATCGCCGGGCTTTTGCGTTAAGACCCGCGCAAAGCGCCGCCGCGTCCCTTCCGGAGCGGCGGCTTTCGCGGTTGGACCTGATAGGACGCCAAAAAATGCAGACGGTTCTGATCGTCATCCATCTCCTCGTCGTCATCGCCCTGATCACCGTTGTCCTTCTGCAGCGCTCCGAAGGCGGGGCGCTCGGCATGGGCGGCGGTTCGGGCGGCTTCTTCACCGGTCGCGGCCAAGCCAATGCGCTGACGCGGGCGACGGCCATCCTTGCCACATTGTTTTTCATCACCAGTCTGGCGCTGACCATCCACGCTTCCTACACTCGCTCGCAGAAATCGATTTTCGAAATCACCCGCCGCGGCGACCGCGCCCGCCGCTCCCGGCAAGGGCGCGGAGCCGCCCAAGGGGACCGTGCTCGACCAGCTGAAGGCGCGCGAAAAATCCGACAACCCGGCGGAACAGTCGCCGCCGGGACCCGAGCCGGAACAGGCGCCGCCGCGTTCGCAGTAAGTTCTATCGAGTTCAAGGGCCGGCCCGCCGGCCCTTGCGTTTAAGACAAAATCCGGCGGTCGACCGGCGCATTGTCGCGGCCGCGTCCCGTCCTGAACACGAGGCGACCTCCGCATGGCGCGCTATATATTCATCACCGGCGGCGTTGTGTCCTCGCTCGGCAAGGGTCTGGCCTCCGCGGCGCTGGGCGCGCTCCTGCAAGCGCGCGGCTACACGGTGCGGCTGCGCAAGCTCGACCCCTATCTGAACGTCGATCCCGGCACCATGTCGCCGCTGCAGCACGGCGAATGCTTCGTCACCGACGACGGCGCTGAAACCGACCTCGATCTCGGCCATTACGAGCGCTTCACCGGCCGCTCGGCCAATCGCATGGACAATGTCACGACCGGCCGCATCTACAGCGAAATCATTACGCGCGAGCGGCGCGGCGATTATCTCGGCGGCACCGTGCAGGTCATTCCCCATGTCACCAACGCCATCAAGGAATTCATCCTCGACGGTAACGAGGGCAATGATTTCGTGCTGGTCGAGATCGGCGGCACGGTCGGCGACATCGAGGCCATGCCCTTCCTCGAGGCCATCCGCCAGCTCGGCAACGACCTGCCGCATCACCATTGCGTCTATATCCACCTGACGCTTCTGCCCTACATCCCCTCGGCCGGCGAGGTGAAGACCAAGCCGACCCAGCATTCGGTCAAGGAATTGCGCTCGATCGGCATCCAGCCCGACATATTGCTGTGCCGCGCCGACCGCGAAATTCCCGCCGAAGAGCGGCGAAAACTCAGCCTGTTCTGCAACGTGCGCGAAACCGCGGTGATCGAGGCGCGCGACGTCGCCTCGATCTACGACGTGCCGCGCGCCTATCACGCCGCGGGCCTCGACCATGAAGTCCTGGCCGCCTTCGGCATCGAGCCGGCGCCGCGACCCGACATGAGCCGCTGGAACGAGGTCATGCGCTCGGTCAACAATCCGGAAGGCGAGGTGACCATCGCCATCGTCGGCAAATATACCGGCCTCAAGGACGCTTACAAATCGCTGATCGAGGCGCTGGCGCACGGCGGCATTTCCAACCACGTGAAAGTCAATCTCGACTGGATCGAATCGGAAATCTTCGAGCATCAGGACCCCTCGCCCTATCTCGAACATGTGCATGGCATCCTGGTGCCCGGCGGTTTCGGCTCGCGCGGGTCCGAGGGAAAGATCGCGGCGGCGCGTTTCGCGCGCGAGCGCAAGGTGCCGTATTTTGGCATCTGCTTCGGCATGCAGATGGCGGTGATCGAGGCGGCGCGCTCGCTCGCCGGGATCGAGAAGGCGGGATCGACCGAATTCGGCCCGACGCCGGAGCCGGTGGTCGGCCTGATGACTGAATGGCTGCGCGGCAACGAGCTGGAAAAGCGCGAGAAGAGTGGCAATCTCGGCGGGACGATGCGGCTCGGCGCCTATCCGGCGATGCTGAAACCCGGCTCGAAAATCGCCGAAATCTATGGTTCGGCGCAGATTTCCGAGCGCCACCGCCACCGCTACGAAGTCAACATGTCCTACCGCGACCGGCTGGAGCATTGCGGCATGGTCTTCGCGGGAACGTCGCCCGACGGGCTGCTGCCGGAGACGGTCGAGTTTTCCGACCACCCCTGGTTCATCGGCGTGCAATACCACCCCGAACTGAAGTCGCGCCCCTTCGAGCCGCATCCGCTGTTCGCCAGCTTTATCGCGGCGGCGAAGGCGCAAAGCCGGCTGGTGTGACGCTTTCCGCCGTCAATCGATGATTGGCGCGGCCTGCGCCTCGGCGAAGCCGGCCGCCGCCAATCGGTCGAGCGTCGCCTTGAGGCCGACCGTGTCCGGGCAGATCGCCAGCCAGGTCATTTTGCCCCAGGCCAGATGGACCATGTGATAGCCGGGGTTTTCGGTGACGACGCCGTCAGCGCCATGATTGCTTTCGCGCCATTCGACCATCGCCAGCGTGTTCCATGGCGGGCCGCTGACGCGGATCGCCCGTAAATCAAATCGGATCCCCGGCAAAAGGCGGTAGAGCCGCTCATACCATTCCCTGGTCGCGGCCAGCGAATGGCGCGCGCCGCCCATGGCGGTGTCGCCAAGAAACGAATGGGTGAAGCGCGGCGCGAAGGATTTCAGCACCGGTTCGGCGTCGCCGCGCCCGACCGCCTCGAACAGCGCAATGATCTTTCTGCGGACGATGGCGTGGTACATGGCGGTCCCCGGTCCATTAAGTTCAATCATTGAACCAATACTCTGCCGCATTGCGTTCAATCATGCAACTCACTAAACTGGCGCCATGGAGCGGACCAGTTTTGCGGACATGCGCTGCTCGTTGGCGCGGGCGCTGGAAAAAATCGGCGACTGGTGGACGCCGGTGATCCTGCGCGACCTGTTTCTCGGCGTGAGGCGCTTCGACGCCTTGGCCGAAGACCTCGGCATTTCGCGCAATCTGCTGACCCGCCGGCTGAAAGCGCTGGAATTGCATGGAATTGTCGAGCGGCGGCCCTATCAGTCAAAGCCGCCGCGTTACGAATACTTTCTCAGTGTGGCCGGACGCGACCTCGTCCCAGTGCTGGTCGCCTTGACCGCCTGGGGCGACCGCTGGGCGCAACCCGAGAATGGCGCGCCGCTTCTGTTCCGCCATAAGGCATGCGGCCACGTCTTCGAGCCCCGCGTCAGCTGTTCAGCCTGCGGCGAAGCGGTCAGCGCGGAGAATATCACCGCTCTGCCGGGGCCGGGCGGGGCGGCGCTGCCGGGAACCAAAATCGTCGCCTCGGTTGTCGCCGCGCAAATTCCGCATGGCTCCGCAAATTGACGCGAAGGCGATTTTGTCGTCAATAAGGAGACGCGATGACAAATTGCGCCTTCGCGCAATGGCTTGACGCGGCGGGGGCTGGTTTGACGCGGGGCTTCTTGGGGATTTGGCGAACGGGTGGACGGCGACGCATAGTCGTCGGCTTCGCCGCGCTCGCCCTGATCCTGCAAGGGCTCAGCCTGTTCACCCCCATGACGCGGCTTTCGCCAGCCGAGGCGGCTTTCGCCGCGCTCTCCAGCCTGCCGGGCGCGGCCGGCGCGGGGACGATCCTCTGCCTCAATGTCGGCGCCGACGACGGCTCGGGCAAGGCTCCGGTCCACCATCATGATTTTCGGGCGCCTGCCCGATGTGCCAGCTCATCGGTTGCAGCCTGGCCGGCGCGCCCGCCCCGGCGCCGCTCCTGCGGCTCGAGCAGCGCCTGGCCTTCGCTCTGCCGCTGCCTCCGGGCGAGCCCGCGCCACGCACGCCGCCGCAGATCGCGGCGAAACCGCGCGGCCCTCCAGCCCTCGCCTGATTCGACGCGCCGTCATTTGGCGCGCGCGGCCTTGACCGGCCTTCAGGCGCCTTGCGCCGGCAATTTCCAAAATTCCCGCTTTTCGCGTCCGCGCCGCCGGCGCGTCGCGCGGTCGGGCCCTGTGGCCCGGCTTTTCGACACTCCTTTCGAGGCTTCAGTTATGGCTATTCAACAGAAATATCGCGTGGCCGGCAGCTGGCCGCCGCCCTGCTCGCCGCCGCGCCTTCGGCGCAGGCGCACACCATCGTCGGCGACCGGATATTTCCGGCGACGCTCACCATCGACGATCCCGGCGTCAACGACGAATTGGCGTTGCCTGCCTTCTCTTACATGACCGCCGCCAAACCGGACGGCTCGCCGGGGGCGATTTCCTATACGCTCGGTTGGGAATACGCCAAGACGATCACGTCGGACCTCGGCTTTTCCATCGGCTCGGAAGGCTACACCTGGCAGAAGAGGCCGGATGCCCAGGGCTGGGCCAATATCGAAACGCAGCTCAAATACGTGTTCTGGCAGGACGCCGCGCGGGAAATGATCTTCGCCGGCGCGGTGAATGTCGAATGGGGCAATACCGGCAGCCCGCAGAGCGCGTCGCTGCCCTCGGACCCGTTCAGCACGGTCACCGGAAAGCTCTATGCCGGCAAGGGCTTCGGCGACGCCTCGGCCGACTGGCTGCGTCCCTTCGCGCTCACGGGCGAGGTCGACTACAGCGTCCCGACGGTCACGACCAATGCCGACGGCAGCGTGAACCCCACGACGCTGACCTATGGCGCGACGCTGCAATACAGCCTGCAATACATGAACTCGCATGTGCAGGAGGTTCCCGACGTCTTCAAGAAGCTCGTTCCGGCGTTCGAGGCCATCTTCACCACGCCGATCGATCATATTCCCGCGGCCGATCCCGCCAGTTTTCCGCCCAACACAACGACCGGCGTCTTCGGCCCGTCGGTCTATTATATCGGTCAATATTTCGAAATCGGCGTCATGGCGCAGATCCCGATCAATGCGGCAAGCGGGAAGCATGTCGGCGCGCTGGCGGTCGTCGATTTCTTCCTCGACGACATAGCGCCCGATACCCTGGGCAAACCCTTGTTCGGACCGGCGCAGGCGCGCGGCGGACATTTGTGAGGAGGACAAGATGCGGCAATTTCGAATTCTTCTCCTGGCGGCTTGCGCTTGCGCCTTCGCGGCGACGGCCGCCTGGGCCCATGCCTTCCTGGACCACGCCGTTCCCGGCGTCGGGGCGACCGTGTCGGCTTCTCCCTCAGAACTTGAGCTGAGTTTTACGGAAGGCGTCGTTCCCGCCTTTTCGGGCGTGCAGATCGCAGCGGTCGGCGGCGGCGCCATCCCGGTCGGCAAGGCGACGGCCGAGCAGGGCCGCCCGAATGTCCTTCGGGTCCGGCTCGGCCATGCGTTGAAGCCGGGCGTCTATCTCGTCAGCTGGCATGTGGTTTCGGTGGACACCCACCGCACCTCGGGCACGTATAAATTCACCGTCGCGCCCTGACGGCCGGAGTGATCGGGCCCGCCGCAAGGTGGCCCGATCCTCTTTGGAGGAGGGGAGGGAATGGACGACGGCCAAGCTTTGGTCACGATTTTCCGGGCGCTGGTCCTGGCGCGCTGGATCCATTTCGCGGCGGTGTTCGTCCTGTTCGGCTCGGCGTTTTTCCGTTTCCACATGGGCGGCGGAAACTGGTCGGCGGATCGCGGCGGCCTGCCCTGGACGCTGGCCGCGACGACAAGGCTGATCGGGGCCGCCGCCCCGGTCGCGGCGGTTTCTGGCCTGGCCTGGCTCGCCTGCATTCTCGCGAACATGACGGATGGATTCGGCGCCGTCATCGACCCCGCCGACTGGCGACTGTCTTCTTCGAGACGCAGTTCGGGCTTGTCGCCATCGTGCGCCTCGCGCTGCTCGCGGGCGCCGTGCTGCTGGTCCTCACTCCCTGGCGCAGCCGCGCCTGGCATGGCGCGATCGCTTGCCTCGCCGCCTCGCTTCTGGTCGACCAGGCGTGGCTCGGCCATGCGGCGGAAGGCGGCGCGGGACTTTATGGCGCCACGATGACCTTGGCATACAGCGTCCATGTGCTGGCGGCCGGCGCCTGGGTCGGCGGCCTGCCGCCGCTGCTTTTCGGCCTCATCGAGGCGGGCCGAGCCAAGCCGCGGGAGGCGAGGGACGGCGCGCTCGATCTTCTGTCGCGCTTTTCTCGGATGGGCGTGGCCGCGGTGGCCTTGATCGTCGCCACCGGCGTCGGCAATGCCGGGTTCCGTGTCGGCTTCGTCTTCGACGAATTCTATGGCTCACAATACGGCGTGGTCCTGGCGGTCAAGGCGGGCGTCGTCGCCGCAATGCTGGCCCTGGCTTTCTTCAATCGTTTTGTCGCCATGCCGCGCTTGCGCGCGGCTTCTGACCAAAACATGCCGCGCTTGCGCGCGGATTCTGACGAAAGCACGCCGCTCGTCGCCTGGCTTCGCGCCAGCGTGGCGCTCGAACTCGTACTGGGCGTGCTGGTTCTCGGCGTCGCCGCCGTGCTGGGCGTCACGCCGCCGCCGCAGTGAGGCGAAGCGGCTTTTGCGGGTAAACCCTTGCGGCGGCGGCCGGCTTGGCGGATAAGGCGCCTGTTCCGTCGTCCGGGTTTGAAAAGTCATGCCGCGCAAGATCGTCGCCCTCACCATCGCAGCCGCGCGGAAATCCGAACTCGCGGCGGCCTGGGCGCGCCTCGGCTTTACCCAGGCGGACGGCGTCATCGCGCTGGCCGACGGCGTGACGCTCGATTTTTCGCGCCGGACGACCCGGCGGCGCTGGGCGTCGAGGATTTACAGGCGCGCGCTTTCCTGGACCATTGCGTCGCGCGGCGAGGCGGCGGGGCCCTGGTCGGTTTTTCCGGCGAGGCCGATGAATTTCTGTCCGCGCGGCCGCAGTTTTTCGGCGGCTCCGAATGCCTGTTCCAGGCAGCGCCCCCGCGCAAGACGGCGGCGGGGGGCCAGCCCAATGGCGCGCTGGGCGTGAAATCCGTCGTGGCTTTGGCCGAGGAGCCGGCCGATCACGCCGAGCTTTTGACGAAGCTAACCGGCCAGCGCGAATTGCTGGCGACTTCCGCCGGGCTTGAAGTGAAATTGGAAGGCGGCGCGCGCCTCGACGTGCTGACGCCGACCGCTTTCGCCTTTCGATTCGGCGCCGCAGCGCCGGAAATTGCCGGCTTTCGCATCGCGGGGCTGGTCTTCCGCACCGCAAGTCTCCGCGAGACGGAAGAAAGACTGCAAGCGAGCGGCGTCGAGACGAAAATGCAGGCCGGGCGGCTTCTGGCCGGCTCTGGCGAGGGTTTCGGCGTCGCCGTGGCCTTCGAGCAGGATTAGAAAGGGATATTCATGTCCGATGCCCGTAACAATGCCTCGCCTGTGGTGACGATCGGCGAAGGCGCGCGCGCCGCGCGGTTCGGCAATGCTCTGCCCTTCGCGCTGATCGCCGGGCCCTGCGCCATGGAAAGCCGCGACCATGCGCTGTTCATGGCGGAACGTCTGGCCGAACTGACCGGAAAACTCGGCCTGGGCCTGGTGTTCAAATCCTCCTTCGACAAGGCCAACCGCACCTCGGCCTCGGGGCGGCGCGGCATCGGCCTCGACGCGGCGCTGAAAATCTTCGCCGAGATCAAGGAAAAATTCGGGCTGCCGGTCGTCACCGACGTGCATGAGAAGGAGCAGTGCGCCGATGTCGCCGAAGTCGTCGACCTCTTGCAGATTCCGGCCTTTCTTTGCCGCCAGACCGATCTCCTGCTGGCGGCGGCGGCGACGGGCAAGCCAGTCAATGTGAAAAAGGGCCAGTTTCTCGCGCCCTGGGACATGAAGAATGTCGCAGCGAAAATCTATGAGGCGGGCAATGCAAATGTGCTGGTGACCGAGCGTGGCGCCTCGTTTGGCTACAATACGCTGGTGACGGATTTTCGCGGCCTGCCGATCATGGCGGAACAGATCGGCGCGCCGGTGATCTTCGACGCCACCCATTCGGTTCAGCAGCCTGGAGGGCAGGGGACGTCGTCGGGCGGACAGCGGGAATTCGTGCCGGTGCTGGCGCGGGCGGCGGTGGCGGTCGGCGTCGCCGGCCTGTTCATCGAGACGCATGATCGGCCGGATGAGGCTTTTTCCGACGGGCCGAACATGGTTCCGCTTGCTGAAATGGAAGGTCTTCTGGCGAGGCTGATCGAATTCGACAGGCTGGCCAAGGGATATTGAAGGCAGGGCGCGGCGACGAAAAAACCGCCGCCGCGCCGCGGTTTATCACCAGTGGCGATGGTGGTGATGGTGGTCGCAATGCCAGCAACCGTGGCGGTGATGATGACGGAAGCCGTCGGCCGAGGCGGGGACGGCGAAGGCGGCCAGGGTGACGACCAGCGTCGCGGCGGCGAGAATGGATTTGAGCATTATGAACTCCCTGTTCCGGCTTCGAGAAATTTCAGCGCCGGAAGCCCACAATTGACCGGCGAAGATGAATATCAGCTGAACCGTGGCAGTGGTGGTTAAAGCCGCAACGCGGTGTGCGGACAAGGGCGCTTAGTAGAAACACGCTAAAGCTCAAGCAATATTTCCTGGTTCTTTCGCGCTGCAAAATGACGTTGGGTAATGTTGCTGACGTGGTGTCACGAGTAAGCGATTCGTTAACCATGTTATTGGTTGATATTAAGCATTAACGCTTGTTTATATTAGTTGGTTGAAATTGTGCGGACTAATCCTTCGAGGGACGTCCAATGAATCTCGCTTCGATCTTTCTAATGGGAATACTCGTCGTGGCCAGTTCCGCATTGGTCACATACAGCATCAGCGTTTCGAGAGAACGCCTGTGGCTGAGAAGCAAAAAATCTGAAGAACTCTATCACAAGGCCGAAGAGACCTATCTCGACCTGTGCAACTATTTCCGGGCGCATTACGAACTGAGCCGGACAGTCGTGAACCAGAACAATGCCCGCGACATCGCCGCGATCAACCGGCACATCGTCGACCTGAAAATCCTCGTCGGGATTTATTTTCCGTCGCTTGGGCCGCAATTGAACGGCTGCGTATCGGCGACGGCGACGGCCTTCGACATGCTGAGGCTGGCGGAGGCCGCCGATGAAACCAATCGCGACCGGGCGGTGCATTCGCTCGATTACGCGGTCAGCAACGTCAAGGACACGTTCGATCGGTTCAAGGCCGGCGTGCTGTCCTGCGGTCGCGTCGACAAGACCGGGCGCTTTTCCGACGCCCTGATGAACCGCGGCCATCGCGCCCAATCGGAGCGGATACTGTCCGTCGCCGCTTGAGGAGGCCTCGTTGCTGGCGTCCGGTTTCAGCGAAACGCGCGCCAGAACATGAAAGCGGTCATCCCGGCGTTGAGGCAGGAGATGACGACGCGCGCCGGCCCGGCCGGAATTTTCCGGCCGTAATGGGCGCCGAAATAGCCGCCGACCAGGGCGCCGCCGAACAGGATCAGCGTCTGCCGCCAGTATACGAGGCCGCCGACGATGAACAGGACGGCGGCGACGGCGTTCATCGCGGAATTGAGCAGGTTGCGGGCCGGCTGCATGACGGCGATCGGCGCGCTGGTGAGTAAGCTCCAGGCGGCGAGCATCATGATGCCGACCGCGCCGCCGAAATAGCCGCCGTAGACGCCAAGGACATATTGCGTCGCCAGCATCGTGCGCGGCGTGATGTGGATTTTTTCTCTCAGCGCCGCGCCGATCTGCCGCCCGAAGGCGAAAGCGATCGTGCCGAACAGCAGCAGGAAGGGGACGAGCGCCGCGAAGACGCTTTGCGGCGTCACCATCAGCAGCAGCGCGCCGGATATGCCGCCCAGAACGCTGGCCAGGACCATGGCGCGGAAGGAGACGCCCTCGAAATCCTGGAAGTCGTGGCGATAGGCGTAGGCGCTGGCGAGCGCGCTCGGCACCAGGGCGACCGTCGAGGAGGCGTTGGCGTTGAGCGCCGGCACGCCAGCCGCGATCAGCGCCGGCAGGGTCACGAAGGAGCCGCCGCCGGCGATGGCGTTCATCGTCCCGGCCAGCAGCCCGGCCCCGGCGATCAGCAGGACGTCGTTCATCAGGCCCCGCCGAACACGCGCGAAAAGATCGTGTCGACGTGCTTCAGGTGGTAGCCGAGGTCGAATTTTTCCTCGAGCTCCGCGTCGCTCATCAGCTTTTTGACGTCGGGGTCCTTTTTCAGCAGGTCGAGGAAATCGCCTTCGCCGCGCCATACCGGCATGGCGTTGCGCTGCACGAATTTATAGGCGTCCTCGCGCGAGGCGCCTTTCTGGGTCAGCGCCAGCAGCACGCGCTGCGAATGGACGAGGCCGCCGAGCAAATCGAGGTTCTTCTGCATGTTTTGCGGATAGACCAGCAGCTTGTCGATCACATTGGTCATGCGGGCCAAGGCGAAATCCAGCGTCACCGTGGCGTCGGGGCCGATCATGCGCTCGACGGAAGAATGCGAAATGTCGCGCTCGTGCCAGAGCGCCACGTTTTCCAGCGCCGGCGTGACCATGCCGCGCACCAGGCGGGCGAGCCCCGTGAGGTTTTCGGTCAGCACCGGATTGCGCTTGTGCGGCATGGCGGAGGAGCCTTTCTGGCCCTCCGAGAAGAATTCTTCCGCCTCCAGCACTTCCGTGCGCTGCAGATGGCGAATTTCGATGGCGAGGCGCTCGATCGAGGAGGCGACGACGCCGAGCGTCGCGAAGAACATGGCGTGCCGGTCGCGCGGGATGACCTGGGTCGAGACCGGCTCGCGGCTTCAGCCCCATCTTGTCGGCGACATGCTCTTCGACGCGCGGATCGATATTGGCGAAAGTGCCGACCGCGCCGGAAATGGCGCAGGTGGCGATTTCTTCGCGCGCCGCGACCAGCCGTTTGCGGGCGCGGGCGAATTCGGCATAGGCCTCGCGCCATTTTCAGGCCGAAGGTCACCGGCTCGGCATGGATGCCGTGCGAGCGGCCGATGGTCGGCGTCAGCTTGTGCTCGAAGGCGCGGCGCTTGATCGCCGCGAGCAGGCGTCGACGTCGGCGATCAGAATGTCGGCGGCGCGGGCTCAGCTGCACCGACAGGCAGGTGTCGAGCACGTCGGACGAGGTCATGCCCTGATGGACGAAGCGCGAATCCGGGCCGATGAATTCGGCGAGATGGGTCAGGAAGGCGATGACGTCATGCTTGGTCACGCGCTCGATCTCGTCGATGCGGGCGACGTCGAATGTGGCGTTCCCGCCCTTGTCCCAGATCGTTTTCGGCGCTCTCCTTGGGGATGACGCCGATCTCGGCGAGCGCGTCGCAGGCGTGGGCCTCGATCTCGAACCAGATCTTGAAACGGGTTTGCGGCTCCCAGATGGAGACCATTTCGGGACGGGAATAGCGGGGGATCATGGGGTTTCTCTTTTTTGGTGTTTCGCGCTCCGACGGCTAGGTCCGGCCCCGCGCAAGCTGGGCGGCGAGGCGGATGGCGTCGATGTTCTTCTTGTAATGCTCTGGTCCGCCCTTGAACACGGCGGAGCCCGCGACCAGCCAATTGGCCCCGGCGGCGATAATGTCCATGGCATTGTCGGCGGTGACGCCGCCGTCCACTTCGAGCTCGATCGGACGATCCCCGATCATCGCCTTGATGCGTCGAAGTTTTTCAAGGCCGGAGCGAATGAACTTCTGGCCGCCGAAGCCCGGATTGACGGTCATCGCCAGGATCAGGTCGAGATCGTCCATCACGTAATCGAGCACGTTTTCCGGCGTGGCGGGGTTGAGCGAGACGCCGGCTTTCTTGCCCAATCCCCGGATCGCCTGCAGCGAGCGGTGCAGGTGCGGCCCGGCCTCGGCGTGGACGACGATGTAGTCGGCGCCGGCCTTGGCGAAGGCCTCGAGATAGGGATCGGCGGGAGAGATCATGAGGTGGACGTCGAACGGCTTGTCGGTGGCGCCGCGAATGGCCTTCACGACGTCCGGGCCGATGGTGATGTTGGGCACGAAATGGCCGTCCATCACATCGACATGCACGACATCGGCGCCGGCGGCGACAATGGCGCGGATCTCCTCCCCCAGTTTGGAAAAGTCCGCGGCGAGAATGGAGGGGGCGATTTTCAGCGGGCGCATGGGCGGTTTCCTGCCGGGCAAAAGTCGAGACCCGCTCCTACAGGATCGGCGGGCCCGCGTCCATATGAAGGGGGGCGTGGCGCCTATGTTGCAAAGCAGAGTTATGGCACATCGGGATCATTGATGATCTCGGCCGGAGGAATGCGCAATGCGAAAGACCGATGTGCTGGTTCTCGGCGCGGGAATCGTCGGCGTCGCGACGGCGCTGCAGCTCCAGGCGCGGGGGCGCGAGGTCGCGCTCATCGACCGGCGCGGCGCGGGCGAGGAGACGAGTTTCGGCAACGCCGGCCTGATCGAGCGCGCCTCGGTCTTTCCCTATCTGTTTCCGCGCGATTTGTCCGCGCTGGCCAAATACGCGGTCAACGGCGCCAACGAGGCGCATTACCGCCTCGCCGACCTGCCTTGCTTTGCGCCCTGGCTCGTCCGCTACTGGTGGGAGAGCGCGCCTGACCGCGCCCGCGCGCACGCCATGTCCGTCCTGCCGCTGATCGAGAATTGCCTCGCCGAGCATGAAAAGCTGATGGCCGAGGCCGGCGCCGGGAGATTGCTGCGGAAAACCGGCTGGCTGAAGCTGTTCCGCAGCGAGGCGACTTTCGCCGCCGGACGCGAGGCGGCGAGGAAGATCGAGCCTTTCGGGCTGAAGACAGCCTTCTACGACGCGACCGCGCTGCAAAAAGTCGAACCGTCTCTGCGAGGCGGACACGGCGCCGTGCACTATCTCGATCCGGCCTCGCTGTCCGATCCTTTGGCGCTGACCACGGCCTATGAAAGACTGTTCGAGAGCCGCGGCGGCGTATTTCTGCGCGGCGAGGCGAAAAGTTTCCGCCCGGCCAGCGACGGCTACGGCGTCGAGACGGAGCAGGGCCCGATCATGGCGCGCGAGGCGGTCGTCTGCCTGGGGCCGTGGTCCGATGTCGTGGCCGGGCCGCTCGGCTACCGCGTCCCGATGGCGGTCAAGCGCGGCTACCACATGCACTTTGCGCCAGCGGAGGGCGCTGCGCTGGCCCATCCCGTGCTCGACGCCGACAATGGCTTCCTGCTCGCGCCGATGGCGCGGGGCATCCGCATGACCACGGGAGCGGAATTCGCCCTCAGGGATTCGCCGCCCGACTACGGGCAGGTGGATACGAGCGAAAGACTGGCGCGGAGGCTTTTTCCGCTCGCGGAAAAACTCGACCCAAAGCCCTGGATGGGCTGCCGGCCCTGCCTGCCGGACATGCTGCCGATCATCGGCCCGGCGCCGCGGCACAGGGGCGTCTGGTTCAATTTTGGCCATCAGCACCACGGGCTGACCCTTGCGGCCGTTTCCGGCCGGCTTCTGGCGGAAATGATGGCGGGCGAAAAGCCCTTCGCCGATCCGAGGCCGTTCAGAAATCGGAAAGATTCGCATGAGAAAGCCGGCCTCGCATGGCGCGACGCCGGCTCCATCAATGCATGCCTGAGGCGCGAAAATCACCAGCGGTGGCGGCGATACGGCCCCCAGCCGCGGCGGTGATTGGGAACGCAGCGGCCCCAGGGATTGGCGTGCCAGCCCGGGCCGCACCGCCAGCCGGCCTGTTCGATCGGCGCATTCTGGGCGGCGCCCGTGACGGGGGCGACCGGCATGGCGCCGGCCGTTTCGGCGCCGACCAGGCTCGCGCCGAGCAGGGCGGCGGCGAGGAAGATAGTCTTTGTGGCGAACTTCATCTGCGTTCCTCCAAATTTCAGTACGGCTCAGTCTAGGCAAGCCCAATGAACGGCATGTGAACCCAAAACGGCCGCGGCATCCGCTTGGGTCTGGCGGATAAAAGCGTTTCTGTTACCTTTATCGGGCTTGCGGCGAATTGTCCTGGCCCAGGCTGGGAGCGCCATTTTGTCGGTTAGCCGCAGACGTTTTTCGCTCAGATTAAGGCCCGCTCTCGCCGCCTTGTGGCTTTTCGCCGGAGCGCCCGCACGGGCGCAGGCCATTCCCAAATCTCCGATTTTCGGAAAGCTGGCGGCGCCCAATGCCGCCGGAGCCGATTCGGACGACGAATTCGAAACCAAGCATCTCTTCGGCTTCACCGAGGGCGTCGACGTCGGAACGGTCGGCGACAAGGAGGCCGAAACCGAGATTTCCACCGCGATCGGCAAGCGCAGCGGCGGACGCTACGGCGCCGAGGAACAGGAATTGGCGCTGGAATTCGTGCCGACGAGCCGGTTCAGCTATGAAATGAGCCTGCATGGCGTGTCGCAGACGATGGCCAATGTCCCCGGCCTGGACAATCTCGCCCAGACGACCTTTTCCGGTCTGTCCATCATGCCGAAATGGGTCGTGCTGACGCGCGGCGTCGATGCGCCCTTTGGTCTCGCGATCTCGGCCAAGCCGGAATGGGACCGTATCGATCCGATCAGCGGCGTCCACACCAGCGATTACGGCGTCCAGTCGAAAATCCATCTGGACGCCAATTTGATTCCGCAGAAGCTTTACGTCGCCTCCAATCTGGTTTTCTCGCCGGAAATTCAGCATCAGTCCGGGGCGGGAGCCAGCCAGTACTCCGTGGCCGGCGTCACCGGCGCGGTGGCCTGGCGGCTGACGCCGGATGTCGGCCTCGGCGTCGAGGTCGAATACTATCAGGCCTACTGATTTCACTTGGATTTGCCAAGGAAGTCGGCTCGGCGACCTATTTCGGCCCGACCTTCGAGGCGCAGCTCACGCCAAAGGCCTTTCTGGCGCTGGCCTGGTCGGCCCAGGTCGCCAGCCGCCTGCCCGATGCTTCGCCCACGGCGCTGGCGCAATTCAATCAGTCGGATCTTGCTCGCCAGCGCGGCACACTGATTTTCGAGTACCAGTATTGACGCAGGGCTATTCTTAGGCGGAATCAGCAGGTGGTCCGCCGATTTCGGCGGCGAGCGCGGCGGCGGCGAGGCGCCAGGACTCCGCCGTGCTCTCCTGCTGAAGATGCTGGAGGAAAGCCCAGGCAATTTCGAGCCGCTCGGCGCCGTCTTCGCTCAAACCCTCGCCGAGCTCGAAATTGTCGCCGCGCACGCAGAGCAGGAAGGCCGGCGGCGGATTTTCGCCCGTGACTTGCGAAAAAACCGCCAGCACCGATTCCGGCGCGAGCGCGTGGCTGGTGTGGGTCATGCCTTGCCGAGGGAATACCTCGCGGAAGTAAAACGGCGCCGGCGTGCCGTTCCCGGCGTCGATGAACAGCGCCAGTTCGCGGCCCTCGAGATCGAGCGCATGTTCGAGCTGCAGCTGGTAATCCTCGATCAGGGCGACGTCGTCCCAGCCGGCCTGTTCGATGCGGGACAGCAGCAGCGGGCCGATGCCGTCGTCGCCGCGTGAAACATTGCCCCAACCGAAGACGACAAGCTGCATGTCAGGCGATTTCCATATCTTGGCCGTCGTCATTGCGGGTGGAGCGAAGCAATCCACTCCGCGACTTGCAGCAAAACTGGATTGCTTCGCTCCACCCGCAATGATGACGGGCTGACAAGGTAGCCGAAATTTACGCCCCTGCGAAATTCTTGCGGCCGCGGCTGACCAGCGCGCCATGCGCGTCGACCAGGTCGACCTCCAGCGGCATCTGGCCGATGGCGTGGGTGGCGCAGGACAGGCAGGGATCGTAGGCGCGGATGGCGACTTCGATGTGGTTCAGCAGTCCCTCGGTAATCTCGTGGCCGGTGAGATATTGCGTCGCCACGGTGCGGATGGCCTCGTTCATCGCCTGGTTGTTGTTGGTGGTCGAGACGATCAGGTTGCAATAGCTGACGAGATCGTCCTCGCCGACGCGATAGTGGTGGAACAGGGTTCCCCGTGGCGCTTCGATCACGCCAAAAGCCTCGGCTTTGCGTTCGCCCCGGTCGCTCATCAGATCGGTTCCGACAATGTCGGGATCGTCGAGCAGGTCGCGGATGGTTTCCGCCGAATGCAGCGCCTCGATCATGCGCGCCCAGTGGAACAGCAAGGTGCCGTGCACCGGCTGTCCCGCGCCGAGCGCCAGCATGTTTTTCCGCTCGGCTTCGGCCAGCGCCGTCGGGATGAAGTCGCAGACCTGGACGCGGGCGAGCGGGCCGACCTTGTACCAGCCCTTGTCTGCCCCGAGCGTCTTGATGTGCGGGAATTTCATGTAGCTCCAGGGTTTGACTTCTTCCTGGAGGACATCTTGGTAGGTCTCGTAATCGACATGGTCGAAAATCGGCTTGCCGTCGGCGTCGCGCGCCCGCAGGCCGCCGTGATAAAGGTCCATCGCGCCGCGCTTGTCGACAAAGCCCATCATGTTCGAACGGAATTCGCCGAAATTATTGTAGAAGCCGGGATTGGTCGCGTGCAGCTTCTCGATCATGTGCACCGCATCGCGGGTCCAGGCGATCATCTGGCTGATGTCCGCGCGCATTTCGTCGCGCTCGGCCACAGTCAGCGCCTTGTTGACGCCGCCGGGAATGGCGCCCGTGCCGTGGATGCGCTTGCCGGCGGTGTGGCGGATCACCTCCTGGCCATATTTGCGCAGCAGCACGCCCTGCTTGGCGATCTCGGGATAGGCGGCCGCGACGCCGACGATATTGCGCCGCGTCGGCTCGCTGTCGAAGCCGAGCAGCAGGTCGGGCGAGGCGAGATGGAAGAAATGCACGGCGTGCGATTGCAGGATCTGGCCGTAATGCATGAGACGGCGCAGTTTTTCGGCGGTCGGCGTCAGGCGGGAATAGCCGGCGATGCCGTCCATGGCTTTCACTGCAGCGAGATGATGGCTGACCGGGCAGATGCCGCACAGGCGCTGCACCAGCACCGGAACCTCCCAATAGGGACGCCCCTCGATGAAGGCCTCGAAGCCGCGGAATTCGACGATGTGCAGGCGGACCTGGTGGATCTTGTTGTCGTCGTCGAGCAGGATCGTCACCTTGCCGTGTCCCTCGACGCGGGTCACCGGATCAATGGCGATGCGGCGCAGTTTTGCCGGCGCTTCGGCGGTTTCAAGGGAGGCATGGTCGACCCTCAATCGAAACGCAAGAGCTGATAGTTCGAGACGCGGCTGGCGCCCGCCAATCAGATCGGTGAGATATTTCCACAGGGTGTCGCCGGAGGGCGGACAGCCGGGGATGAAATAGTCGACGCGAACGATCTCGTTGATCGGATAGACCTTGTCGAGCAGCAAAGGCAGTTCGGGATCGTTCGGAACACGCGACTGTCGTCCCTGGCATGTCGCCGTAGACCTTTTGCAGGATGTCGCCGACGTCGAGATGGTTGCGCTCGGCCGGCAGGCCGCCATTGACGGCGCAGGCGCCGACAGCGACCAGCACCTTGCAATGGGCGCGCATTTCCCTGAGCACATGCACGTTTTCCGAATTGCAGACGCCGCCTTCGACAAGGCCGACGTCGCAGGGGCCGAAATGCTTGATGTCGGTGATCGGCGAACGGTCGAAATCGGCGATTTTCACCAGCTCCAGCAGGCGCTCGTCGATATCGAGCAGCGACATGTGGCAGCCGAAACAGCCGCATAGCGAAGTGGTGGCGATTTTCAGTTTCCTCGGATCGACGGGGCGTCCATGTCATTTCTCCCCGTCATGCGCGTGCGCGGCCAGTTCAAGCGCCTGCGCGGAAAGGTCGCTGATCGGGTCATGGTCGTAGATGCGCTGGCCGATCGGGACGGCGAAGCCGACCCTCTTTCGGCAGGATCGCGCCGACCGGGCAGACATGCGCCGCCTTGTCGGTCAGGGCCATGTCGGTGTCGCCCAGTTTCCCCGACGGCGCGTTGACGATGATATGCGAGGCGCGGCCGCGGCCGGCGAGGGCGAAGACATTCTTGCCGTCCATGTCGCGGCTGGCGCGCACGCAAAGCTCGCACATGATGCAGCGGTTCATGTCGAGGAAGAATGTCGGGATGCGAGGCGTCGACCTTGCGTTCGGGAAAGAAATGCGCGAAATGCGGATTGAGCATTTCGAGATCGTAGGCGAGGGCCTGCAACTGGCAATTGCCGCTCTTTTCGCAGCCGGGGCAGAAATGGTTGCCCTCGACGAACAACATCTGCAGCAAAACGCGGCGGCGGCCGTTCAGCTCCGGCGTGTCGCTCTGGACTTCCTGGCCCGGCATGGCCTGGGCGGTGCAGGCCGAAAGGTTGCGGCCATTGACGACCACAGAGCAGAGCTTGCACGAGCCGTGCGGCGCAAACTCCGGATGGGCGCAGAGATGCGGGATATAGACGCCCGCGGCGAGCGCCGCCGTCAGGATGGTCTGGCCTGGCTCAAAGCCTATCTTTTCGCCGTCGATGGTCAGCTGGTTGGCGATTTCCGTCATGCGTCGGCTCCCAGATGCGCGGAGGAATCTTCGCGTCCGGCGATTTCGCGCGCCGTCTCCAGCGCGGCGTCGAGATCGAAGCCGGCTCGAAATCCTTGGTCGATCAGGCGCGGTTCGAAGACGGGCGCGAATTTGTGCATCATGTCGTGCACGCGCGCTGGTCGCGGTCTGGCCGAGGCCGCAATGGCTGGTCGCGCGCATAATCTGGTGCAGCCGCGCCAGTTCGTTGAATTCGTATCGCGCGCCATGGCCGGCGGCGATCTTTTCGATGATGCCGGCGACAAGGGAGGTTCCGACGCGGCAGGGCGTGCAGAAGCCGCAGCTATTCATGCGCGAAGAATTGCGCGAAATTGCGCGCGGCGTCGAACAGGTCGCGGTTCTTGCCGAAAACCATGATCGAGCCGGCGGTGGGCACGTCCTCGAAGGCGATGCGGCGGCCGAATTCCTGCGGCGACAGGCAATTCCCCGAAGCGCCGCTGACCTGCACGGCGCTCGTGTCGCGCGCGCCGCAATCGTCCAGCACCTGCGCACGCGCACGCCGAACGGATATTCGTAAAGGCCCGGCCGTTCGCAATCGCCCGACACCGACAGGATTTTCGTGCCGGTCGATTGCTTGGTGCCGTGGCCAGCATAGGCCGTCCCGCCCTGGAGCGACGATTTCGGTCGCCTTGCACAGGGTCTCGACATTGTTCACCACGGTCGGCTGGCCGAGATAGCCATGCGTCACGGGGAAGGGCGGACGAATGCGCGGCGTTCCCGGCTTGCCTTCGAGCGATTCGATCAGCGCCGTTTCCTCGCCGCAGATATAGGCGCCGGCGCCGAGATGGATGTCGATGTCGAAGTGGAAGTTGTCGACGCCGCAAATGTCGTTCGCCGAGCAGGTTCTGCGCGGCGCATCTCCGCGCGAGCTTGGCTTCCAGCGGCTCCAGCAGATAGCGATATTCGCCGCGCAGATAGAGGAAGCCTTGCCGCGCCCCGATCGCGTAGCCGGCGATGGCCATGCCCTCGAACACGCGCTCGGCAAAGCTTTGCAGCAGCACGCGGTCCTTGAACGTGCCGGGCTCGCCCTCGTCGGCGTTGCAGACGACATAACGATGCGAGCCCGGCGCGTTGCGGCAGGCCTCCCATTTGACGGCGGTGGTGAAGCCGGCGCCGCCGCGTCCGCGCAGGTTCGATTTTCTCACCTCGGCAAGCACGCCCTGCGGCCCGAGCGCGATGGCGGCGCGCGTCGCCTCGCCTGTCCTGAAGGCCGAGCCGAGCAGCATGTCGGCGCGCCTGATATTGTCCTCGACGTGGAAATAGTGCGCAGGCCAGTCGGCGAGCGGCGCTTCGGCGCGGACGAGGTCGCAAATCTCGTCGATGCGGCGCGGCGTCAGGCGCGTGATGGCGCGATTGTTGACGAGCAGCGCCGGGCCCTGGTCGCACATGCCGGTGCAGGAGGTGAAATCGACGCTGACGAGCCCGTCGGCCGAGACCTTTCCGCGCTCGAGCTTCAGCCTTTTCAGCATGTGCTCCATCAGGGCGACGGAGCCGGCCATGCGGTCGGTGATGTTGTCGGAAAACAGGATGCGGAATTTTCCGCGATTCTCACCGTAGAGGTGGGCATAGAATTGCGTGACGCTCTCGACCCGCGTCAACGGGATTTTCAACGCCTCTGCGATGAAAAGCGCGGACTGCGGCGATATCCAGTCGAGCGCCTCCTGCGTTTCGCGCAGGATCTGCAACAACGCTGCCGGATCATGACCATATCTGGCGAGGATGGGTTGGACGGCTGTCTCCAGTGACGTCATTTGCGACTCGCTGCTCCCTGCGGAAGAGGATGCGCCTGATTAGGCGGAAAAACTTGCGCCAGGCTTGATCTCGGTCAAATCGAGCGCAAATGCCGCGGACCCCGGATAGACTATTGCATTGCGGAATGAACAACAATAATCCCGAACGTCTTCGCAAAAGCGAATACGTATTTCGTAAAACTCAATTCATTGAATCAGGGGCTTGGCGGGATTGCGGCACCGCTGATCATTCAATTCCAATACGAAAAAATTAAGACACTATGCAAATAGGTCATGGCCGCATGGCTTGCCGCGCATGGGCCGCGCCCGCGGCCCTACGCGTCCGTGTCCGGCGTCCACAAGCGATAGCCGATGCCGGGCTCGGTCAGGACCAGGCGCGGCAATTCCGGGCTCGTCTCGATCTTTCCGCGCAATTGTCCGACGAAGACGCGCAGGTATTGGGTGTCGTCGGCGTGCGCCGGCCCCCAGACGGCTGCGAGAATCTGCCTGTGGGTGACGACGCGGCCGGCGTGGCGCACCAGCACCGCCAGGAGGTCGAATTCCTTCGGCGTCAGCTTGACCGGCTGCCCCTCCTTGACGACGCGGCGTTTTTCAAGATCGACGAGAAGACCGTCGGCCTCGAAGCGCGGCGATGCGGCCCGGTCGGGCGAGGCGTGGCGCAGCGCCGTGCGCAGGCGCGCCAGAAATTCTCCGATGGCGAAGGGCTTTTCGACATAATCGTCGGCGCCCAGGTCGAGCGCGGCGATCTTTTCGGTTTCCTGGTCGCGCGCGGAAAGCACGATCACTGGGCTCTTGCAGAAATGCCGCGCCTGAGCCAGCACTTCCTTGCCGTCCATATCGGGCAAGCCGAGGTCGAGCACGATGACGTCGGGCGCGGCGGTGGCGATCAGGCGCAGGGCTTCGGCTCCGGTTTCCGCGCTCAGCACGTCATAACCCGAGGCCTGCAAGGCGGGGCGCAAAAAACGCTGGATCGGCGCCTCGTCGTCGACAATGAGCACACGCGTCTTCATGTCGTGCGCTCCTTGTCCATCGCCGCCGCCGGGAACCGCAGCAGCAGCCGCGCGCCGCGCCTGCGCACGGCGGGGCTTTGCGCCTCGATGCTTCCGCCCATCGCCTCGACCAGGCCCTTGCAGATCGACAGTCCCAGGCCGGTGCCGGCCTTTCGCCCGTCGGTGCGCCCGCCGCGATAGAATTTCTCGAACACCTTGTCGAGATCTGCGGGTTTTATGCCCGGTCCCTCGTCGGTGACGGAAATCACCACGTCCTTCCCCTCCTGCCGCGCATGGACCGTCGCCCCGGTTTCGCCGCCATATTTATGGGCGTTGTCGAGCAGGTTGAACAGCACCTGTTCGAGCAATCCGGCGTCGCCGCGAATGAACGGCAGCTTTGCCGCGAGCGAGGTCTCGATGCGCATTCCCGGAAAGACCTTGCGGCAACGCTCCACCGCCGCGCGGACGATTTCGGCGGGGTCGAGAAAGTCGCGCCGCACTTTCACCGCGCCGGATTCGAGCCTGGACATGTCGAGGAGATTGGCGACGAAACGGGAAAGCCGCGCCGCCTCCTCCTCGATCGAGGCGAGGAGGTCCTGGCGGTCGGCGGCGGGCATCCTGTCGCCGAGCTGGCGCAGGGTGGTGACGGCGCCGGTGATCGAGGACAGGGGCGTGCGGAGGTCGTGCGACAGCGACGACAAAAGCGTGGTCCGCAGTTTCTCGTTTTCCTCCAGCGCCGCCGTGCGGACAGCCTCGTCGACCAGCAGCGAGCGGTCGATGGCGATGGCGGTCTGCTCCAGCATGGCGGTCAGCGCCCGCTCGTCTTCGGGGGAAATTGGCTGTTCCGGCGTTTTCGGCTGGAAGCCGCAGACGCCGACGACGCCGCGCGGCGTCGTCAGCGGCCGGAACTGAAAAGCGAGATTGGGCAGGGTGTCGGTGCGCCAGCCGGCGGGCTCGCGCTTGGCAAAAGCCCAGCGCGCGGCGCCCATTTCGCCGGCGGAAAATTCGTCCATCGGCGGCCAGACCGTCGCCAGCCGCAATTCGCCGCCCTCCGGCAAAAGGAAGGCGATATGGCCGCCCTGCGCCTTTTGCAGATGCGCGGCGGCGGCCCATAGTGCGTCGTCGAGCTTGGCCGCGCCGGAAAGTTTTCGCGAGAAATCGTAGAGTGGTTCGGTGTTGTGGGCGCGCGCGCGCACGGCCTCGGTCTGGTCGTGGACGCGGCCGGCGAGCGAGCCGGTCAGCACCGCGACGACCAGGAACACCAGCAAGGAAAGGAGCTCCTGCGGCTCCGCGACGGTGAATGTGTAGACCGGCTCGATGAAAAAGAAATTGTAGGCGAGGAAGGACAGGAAGGAAGCGGCGATCGCCGGCCACAGGCCGAAGCGCTCCGCGCAGACCAGCACCGCCAGCAGGAAGACCATCGACAGATTGGGCGGATGCAGCCAGGCGTTCAACGCCTTGCCGACGAGCACAGCCAGAGCGACCGCGACCCGGAAGCCGCGAGCCCCGCCCAATGCCGTTTCGCGGATGCTGAGCGCAGGCGGATGCGGCGCGACGCCGGCGCGGCCGCTTCCGGCGCGCCGATGATCTGGACGGGAATGTCGGTCGACAGCCGCACCATTTCATTGGCGAAGCCGCGGCCGGTCAGGCGGCGCAAAAAATTCGCCCGCGCCCGGCTGACGACGATCTGGGTGACGTTTTCCCGATGGGCGTAGCGCAGAATTTCGGAGACGGGGTCCGACGCCGTCAGCCGCACCGTCTCGGCGCCAAGGCGTTCGGCCAGCTTGAACGTCTCGTCGACGCAGCGCACCTTGTCGGGATTGCTTTCGGCAAAACCCTCCGGCGCTGCATGGACGACGATCCACGAGGCGTTCAGGCGGGTCGCCAGGCGACCGCCGGAGCGCACCACCATTTCCGCCTGGGCGTCGTCGCCGACGCAGACCAGCAGATGGTCGGACGTGTCCCACGGCCCCTCAATGGCGTTCTGGCGCAGGTAATCGACCATCTGGTCGTCGACGCGATCGGCGGTGCGGCGCAAGGCCAGTTCGCGCAGGGCGGTGAGATTGCGCGTGGTGAAGAAATTCTGCGTCGCGCGCCGCGCCGTCTGCGGCAGGTAGACCTTGCCCTCGTTGAGGCGCTGGATCAGCTCGTCCGGGGTGATGTCGACCAGCACCACGTCGGCGGCGCGTTGTAACACCCGGTCCGGCACGGTCTCGCGCACGAACACGCCGGTGACGCGGCTGACCACGTCGGCGAGGCTTTCGAGGTGCTGGATGTTGAGCGCGGTCCAGACGTCGAGGCCGGCGTCGAGCAGTTCCTCGACGTCCTGCCAGCGTTTGGGATGCCGGCTTTCCGGAACGTTGCTGTGGGCCAGCTCATCGACGACGATCAGCGCCGGCCGGCGCTTCAGCGCGGCGTCAATGTCGAATTCCTCGAGCTCCCGCCCGCGATACTCGATTTTTCGCCGGGGCAGCACTTCGAGGCCTTCGATCAGTGCGGCAGTTTCCGCCCGCCCATGGGTCTCCACAAGGCCGATGACGATATCGACTCCCTCGGCCTTGACCCGCCGCGCGCCCAACAGCATGGCGTAGGTCTTTCCGACGCCGGGGGCGGCGCCGAGAAAGACCTTCAGTTTGCCGCGCCCTTCTCGGCCCGCCAGCGCCAGCAGCGCGTCGGGGTCCGGGCGGCGGTTGAGATCGCGTTCAGTCGCCATTCCTTATGTTAAAGCGTCCAGCGCGAGATTCAGCAAGAGCACATTTACGCGCGGCTCGCCGATCACGCCGAGCTTCGGCCTTTCGATATGCGCCTGCACCAGATCGCGCACCTTCGCCTCATCGAGGCCGCGCGCCTTGGCGACATCCGGCGCCTGGAGCAAAGCGTTGTCCGGCGAGATGTCCGGATCGAGGCCCGAGGCCGAGGTTGTCATGGCGTCGGCCGGAATGGGGCCGGTCCAACCCGCCGCGCGCTTGGCCGCGACGGCCGCTTTCACGCGGTCGATCAACGCCTTGCTGGTCGGGCCGAGATTGGAGCCGCTGGAATTGTCGGCGTTGTAAGGCGCGTCGATGGTCTTGCTCGAATCCTTGGGATCGGGCGTGTTGGTCGCGGACGGACGCGGCTGGAAATAGCGCGCCGACGCGAAATTCTGGCCGATCAGCGCCGAGCCGACCACCTTGCCGTCGCGCGAAATCAGCTCGCCGCCGGCCTGGTAGGGGAAGAATGCCGCGGCGATCCCGGTCAGAGCGAGCGGATAGGCGAGGCCGGTCAGGGCGGTGAACAGCACGATCAGGACGATTGCGGGACGAAGATATTGCATGAAATCCTCCACAAAAGCGTTTTCAAGCGAAGTGGATGCCGGTTCGCGTGAAGAAAACGCGTCAAAGCAAAGAACCTAAGGCGTCGATCCGATCTTGTCGGATCGACGCTTTAGGCGAGGTGCAGCGCGGCGACGATAAGGTCGATCGCCTTGATGCCGACAAAAGGCGCGACCAGCCCGCCGAGGCCATAGACCAAAAGGTTGCGCCGCAGCAGCGCCGCCGCGCCGACCGCGCGATAGGCGACGCCTTTCAGAGCGAGCGGGATCAAGAGCACGATGATGATCGCGTTGAAGATCACCGCCGACAGGATAGCCGATTGCGGCGAGGCCAGATGCATGACGTTGAGCGCGCCAAGCTCGGGATAGGTGGCGAGGAACAAAGCCGGCAGGATGGCGAAATACTTGGCCACGTCGTTCGCGATGGAAAAGGTCGTCAACGAGCCGCGCGTCATCAGCAATTGCTTGCCGATCTCCACCACCTCGATCAGCTTGGTCGGATCGCTGTCGAGATCGACCATGTTGCCGGCCTCGCGCGCGGCCTGCGTGCCGGTCTGCATGGCGACGCCGACATCGGCCTGGGCGAGAGCCGGCGCGTCATTGGTGCCGTCGCCGCACATGGCGACGAGGCGGCCGCCGGTCTGTTCCTGCCTGATCAGCTTCAGCTTGTCCTCGGGCGTGGCTTCGGCGAGAAAGTCATCGACGCCGGCTTCGGTGGCGATGGAGGCGGCGGTGAGCGGATTGTCGCCGGTGATCATGACTGTCTTGATGCCCATGGCGCGCAGGGCGGCGAAACGCTCGCGGATGCCAGGCTTGACCACGTCCTTGAGGTGGATCAGGCCGAGCAATTCTCCCCTATCGGCCACCGCCAGCGGCGTGCCGCCGCTATGGCCGATCCGCTCGACGCCGGCGCGAAATTCCGGCGGGGCGGCGTCGGGCGCGAGTTTGATGAAGCGGAACACCGCCTCCACCGCGCCCTTGCGCACCGAACGGCCGCCGACATCGACGCCGGAAAGGCGCGTCTGCGCGGCGAAGGGAATGATGGTCGGCGTCGCGCCGCCGAAATCCGGCTCCCGCGCGCCGTAATCGGACTTGGCCAGTGCGACGATCGAACGTCCCTCAGGCGTGTCGTCGCCGAGGCTGGCGGCCAGCGCGGCTTCCGCGAGGACGCTCGCCGGGACGCCCGGCAGCGGCAAGAATTCGCTGGCCATGCGATTGCCGAAAGTGATGGTGCCGGTCTTGTCGAGCAGCAGCGTGTCGACGTCGCCCGCCGCCTCGACGGCGCGCCCCGAGGTCGCCAGCACGTTGAAGCGGACCAGCCGGTCCATGCCGGCGATGCCGATCGCCGACAACAAGCCGCCGATCGTGGTCGGGATCAGCGTCACAAGCAGCGCCACCAGCACCACCACGCTGACTTCGCGCCGGAATAGGAGGCAAAACCATACAGCGTCACCACCGCGATCAGGAAGATCAGGGTCAGGCCGGCGAGCAGCACGGAAAGCGCCAGCTCGTTCGGCGTCTTCTGCCGCTCCGCGCCCTCGACCAGCGCGATCATCCGGTCGATGAAGGTCGAGCCCGGCTGCGCCGTGATGCGCACCTTGATCCAGTCGGACAGCACGGTGGTGCCGCCGGTGACGGCGCAGCGGTCGCCGCCGGCCTCGCGGATCACCGGCGCGGATTCGCCGGTGATGGCGCTCTCGTTGACCGAGGCGACGCCTTCGATGATGTCGCCGTCCGACGGGATGAGATCGCCGGCTTCGACCAGCACCACGTCGCCGACCTTCAGGTCGAGCGCCGGAACGGTCTGGATCACGGCGGCGAGATGCAACTCGCCGGTCGGGTCCATCAGGCGCTTGGCGATGGTGTCGGAGCGGGTGGCGCGCAAAGTCGCCGCCTGCGCCTTGCCGCGTCCTTCCGCCACGGCCTCCGCAAAAGTGGCGAACAGCACGGTGAACCACAGCCAGATGGCGATCTGGCCGGAGAAGAAGGGCTCGCCGCCGCCTTGCCCGAGCGAGCGCGCCCAAAGGAAGGTCACGAGCGCGGCGACGACTTCGGTGACGAAAATCACCGGATTGGCGGCCAGATGATGCGGCGCCAGCTTTTTGACGGCGTCCACGGAAGCCTGGCCCAGGATGGCCGGGTCAAACAGCGTCAGAGCGTGTTTTGCTTGGGATTTGGCGGACATGAAAGAAACTCCTCAGAAAGTCTTGCCGGCGAGCATCAGGAAGTGCTCGACGATGGGACCGAGGGCCATGGCGGGGAAGAATTGCAGGCCGCCGACGATCAGGATCACGCCGACGACGAGGCCGACGAACAGGCCGCTTTCGGTCGGGAACGTGCCGGCCGACGGCAGCGCCTTCTTCTTGGCGGCGATTGATCCGGCGATCGCCATCACCGGCACGACATAGCCGAAGCGCCCCATCACCATGGCGATGGCGGTGGTGACATCTACCAGGGCGTGTTGGCGTTCAGGCCGGCGAAGGCGGAGCCGTTGTTGCCGACCGACAGGTGTAGGCATAAAGATCTCCGACAGGCCGTGCGGTCCGTTGTTGGCGAGGCTGGCCACGGCGACGGGCAGCACCACCGCGACCGCGGCAAAGCCGAGGATCGCAAAGGCAGGATCAGCACCGCCAGCATGGCCAGCTTGATCTCGCGCGATTCGATCTTCTTGCCGAGGAATTCCGGCGTGCGCCGACCATCAGGCCGGCGATGAACACCGAAAGTATGGCGAAGACCACCATGCCATGAGGCCCGAGCCGACGCCGCCCGGCAGGACCTCGCCGAGCTGGATCAGGAACAGCGGCACGAGTTCGCCCAGCGGCGTGAGAGCGATACGTT
>CAWKJW010000062.1:0-90943 GCA_963849665.1 uncultured Alphaproteobacteria bacterium
GTTTATGTTGACGCCTGACCCGACGTATTGCTCGTGCGCACGCCCACCTATGCGAATATGCCCGCGGTGCGCTGGATGGTGCGCGGCGCGCGCCTCGCCGATACGCCGCTCATCCAGGCATTGATCGACCCGTGCTACTCGTGCACGGACAGGTAGGAAAGTCAGCGAGCCCCCTAACTTGCTGGCTCTCTACTTGCTGTTCTGCTCGCTCACGTTATGGCTCTGGGCGATGCGTTCGAGAATCTGCAGGTGGTCGGCCAATACCGGATCATCCATTTTCGCCAATCGCTGCACATTTGGATCCTGCGACCTTTCCTCGTCCTGGAAATCCTTCAGGTCGGACTTCTGGTCCCTCAACATGGCGCGGAGGAACGCGGCATCGAAGTCGGGCCCGGTCAGCATCGAAAAGCCTGTCTTGCGCTTTTGCATTCACGTTCGCGCTTGTGGCGCTCGGCGCAACCGCCCGGCGGGCGACGAGCCCGACCTGATCTTCCGCAAATCGACCACCTTCAAGCTGCTGACGCCCAACGACAAGCTCGCCACCTACGCCATCGACGATCCTCTGGTCGCCGGCGTCGCCTGCCATTACACCGTGCCGAAAGGGGCGGCGTCGCCGGCATGTTCGGGCTGGCCGAACAGACCTCGGACGTGTCGCTCGCCTGCCGCCAGTCGGCCCGATCCATTCAAGGGAAAATTCACCCAGGGCGACGTGGTCTTCCGCGGCAGCCGCTCGCTTCTGTTCAAGCACATGCAGATCGTGCGCGGCTGCGACGCCAAGCGCAATGTCCTGGTTTACATGGCCTATACCGACAAACTGGTGGAAGGGTCGCCGAAGAACTCGACCTCGACCGTGCGATAAGCCCTGGGGAGGCGCCGAGCCGCCGAAATGCGGCGACGCCGTCTCAGCCTAAACGTCGCAGTCATCGACCTGATCAAGCCGACGCCGGATTCACTCGCTGCAGGAGATGAAGACCGCGTCCTCGCCGACGGCCGGCGCGGCCGCGGCCACCTTCGCGGCGACGGGCCGGATGGAGGCGGTTATATCGTTGACGGGGCCGAATTTCTTGGCCTCGCCGTGGCCGTGCGCCTCGCACCAGGCGTCGGCGACGATTTTCGCGCAATCCTCGCCCGACTTGATGCAATCGTTGACGCCATAGCCGTCGGCGGCGCTGACGACAAAACTGTGAACGGCGGGCGTCGGCGTTTCGGCCCGCGCCGCCGAATGCAGCGCGCCCAACACGAACAATCCGCCCAGCAGCGGAATGCAGCAGCGCGGCAGAAACTCGTGTTCAAATTCGGAAAATTTCATCGCCCGGCTCGCAGTCGGCGCGGCGGGCGCGTCTTCTCTTCGCCGCCGCCAAGGGATTTTGGCGATCATGGTCCCTGGCGATGAAGGAAGCGTTAATTTTAACCGAAGCTTCCTTCTGGAGAGGCGTCATGCCAGGGGGCATTGAAAATGACCCTTGGCGCCCGCGCCGACTGGCGCGGCGACGGCTGACGCCGCCGGGGCCAAGGCCGATAACTCAAGTGCCGCAAAAAGTCTCGCGCACGCATTCGTCCGGCAGCGGCGGGCCTTGAGATTCCTCCGGCCCCGGAGCGGGCGCTTCACAAGGATCTTTCAGCGCGGCGCAGAGCCGGCGCAAAGGCGCCAGATCGCCTTCGCTCGCGCTCGCCAGCGCCTGCTCGACGCGATGGTTGCGCGCGATGACGATGGGATTTGCCGCCCGCATTTCCGCAAGGCGCGGCGCGAAATCCCCTTCCGCCGCCAGGCCGCGCCATTCGGCCAGAAACGCCGCCATATTTCCCGCGCGTCGGGGGGAATCCGCGAAAAGGTCCAGAATTCCGTCTCCTCGGCACCGCCGGCGATCTGCGTCAGGCGCCGGAAGAACAGGGTGAAATCGACCTTGCTGCGATCGAGCAGCGGCCACAGCCGATCGATGAAATCGCCGTTGCGCGGATCATTCGGCGCGCAGCCCGAGCTTGCGCTCCATGCCTTCGGCGAGGGCGTGGGCATAGGCGGGCTGGAACTGGTTGAGCTTCTCCTGCGCGAGGCGCAGCGCGGCGGCCTCGTCGTCGCCGAACAGCGGCAGCAGGGCTTCGGCGAGGCGCGCGAGATTCCACATGGCGATCGACGGCTGGCGGCTGTAGGCGTAGCGGCCCGCCGCGTCGATGGAGGAAAACACCTGGCGGCTGTTGAATGCGTCCATGAAGGCGCAAGGGCCGAAATCGATGGTTTCGCCCGAGATCGACATGTTGTCGGTGTTCATGACGCCATGGATGAAGCCGACCAGCATCCACTCGGCGATCAGCCGCGCCTGCCGGGCGACCACGGCGGCGAAAAACGCCGGATAGCGATCCTGTTCGCCGGCGATTTCCGGATAAAGGCGGGCGATGCAATGATCGGCAAGGGCGCGGGTCAGGAGCGGCCCCTGCTCCTGCCTTCCGTCGGCCTGCGCGGCATATTGGAACGTGCCGACGCGGACATGGCTGCGCGCGATGCGGGTCAGCACGGCGCCCTTCTCGGCGCGATCGCGAAACACCGGCGCGCCGGTGGCGACCACCGCCAGCGAGCGCGTGGTCGGAATCTTCAACCCGGCCATGGCCTCGCTGACGATATATTCGCGCAGCATGGCCGGCAGAGTGGCGCGTCCGTCGCCGCGCCGCGCGAAAACGGTCGGTCCGGAGCCTTTCAGATGCACGTCGTAGGGCGCGCCGTCGGGCGCATGGATTTCGCCGATCAGCACGGCGCGGCCGTCGCCCATGCGCGGGTTCCACTGGCCGAACTGGTGGCCGGCATAGGCCAAAGCCAGGTTTTTCCGCCCGGCGGGCGGCTGGCCGCCGGCCAGTCGCTCCAGCAGCTCCGGCGTGGCGGCGTCGGCCGACATGCCGAGTTCGGCGGCGAGCGCGTCGTTGAACACGACCCATTGCGGCGCCGGCGCCGGAAAAGGCTCGGCGGCGACGTAAAATTCTTCCGGCAGGTCGAGATAGCCGCTGTCGCGGAACGGATGGGACATGGCGTTCATGCAAACTCCAGTTCTAGTCTGCCGCGTGACAGAGCAGAAAGCGCGCCGACTTCTCAGTGCCAAAGCTGGGGCCGGTTCATGCAATTTGCAAGCCGGCAAACTTCCTCTCAAGGCGGGGAGAGAGGACGCTGGTGACTTTGGCCGCCGCCGGCGTTTTTCGCCCGCAGCGAGAACTCCGGCGCCGGATCGTGAAAATTCTTCGCCCGGAAGACCTGCAGCACGATCGCCGGCCGGCCGCCCTGCATGATGTCGATCGGCGAGTCCGGCTCGATGGAGTTGAAATAGCGGCCCAGCCGCCTCCGCGCCTCGTCCTGCGTCAGTTTCGGCGCCACGATCAGCGCGTCCCAGCCGACGAATTTTTCCGGATCGCGGATCAGGCCGAAGCCGCGCGGATCATCCGACAGGCAAAGCACCGGCGGCGCGCCATGCATCGCATAGTCGAGCTTGCCCGCGTCGAGCCAGCGCGTCGCGGCGATGAAGGTTTTTGGGCCGTCCAGATGTCGCGCGTAAAAGGCGTGCGAAAAATCGTCCCAGTCGAGCAGTTCGAACAGCGGATAGCGCGGGCCCGACAGAGCCGCCAGTCGCTGGTGCGGCAGGGCGGCGACCAGGCCGATCCCGAGGACCATGAAGGCGCCAGCGGCCACAAGGCCTTTGCGCACAAGCGGCGCGCCTTGCGCCAAAAGCTGCGAAATCTCGCGCCCGAGCAGCGGAAACAGCAGCAGATAGCCCGGCGCGACCCAGTGCGGCAGGACGCGCTTGCTCGACCAGAAGGCGACGAGGGTGAACAGGACGATCGGCGTCGCCGCCATACAGGCGAAGAAAAAGTCCTTCTCTGGCGCCGTCCCCCGCAGAATCGCGCGAATGAAAAGAGCGAACAGCGGAAAGAAGATCCACGGCGCCAGCCACAAGGATTGCAGGCCGATCAGCGCCAGCGGCGCCAGCAGATGCAGATGCGGCGTTCCCGCGCGCCCGCCCTGGAAGGCGAAGGAGACCCAGTGATGCTCGGCGTTCCACACAAGCACGGGCGAGAACAGGGCCAGCGCGGCCAGGGCCGCCGCATAGGGCCAGGGCGTCGCCAGCCAGAAACGCTGGCGGGCGCTGGAGAGGATGAACAGGCCGGCGCCGGCGAAAAGCAGGACGCCGTGATATTTCGACAACAGGCTCAGGCCGGCGCAAACGCCCGCGAGCAGCCACCACATCCAGCCGGAGCGCCGGTCTAAATCGAAGAACACCCGCGCCAGCGCATAGGCGCAGGCCAGCATGGCCGGCAGCAACGGGGCGTCCGGCAAAATCCACGACGCGTCGGTCAGGCCGAGAACCGGCGACAAATTCAGCGCCAGTGTCGCGAAAAAGCCCGCTTCCGCGTCATACAGCCGCCGCGTCAGCGCGAACATCAGCCAGGATGTCACGGCGAACAGCAGCAGGAAGGGCAGGCGCAGCATAAGATCGCTCTCGCCAAGGAGCGCGCCGGCGAAATGGACGATCCACCAGGCGAGCGGCGGATGATCGAACGTGCTGAGCGCCAGGATGCGGCTGGTGGCGACGGTATAGGCCTCGTCGACGCCTAAGCCGGTCGACGCGGCGAAAACAAATCTTAACGCTAAAGCGACTAGGATCAGGGCGAGGGTTTTTCGCTCCGGCGAGAGGCGGAAAGCCGATGTTGGTTTGACTTGTAACGGAATTCCGACCATGCAGGCGCCTGTGTTTTACCATGCTGGAGCGCCGCGCGCGCATTCGCCCGCCGACGACCGTGAACGACTCCTCTTCGCCGCGCAGCGGCTGGCTGGACTGTCGGACGAATTGTCGCTAGCAGGAAGCGAGCCCGAAAGGAATGCCCCGCCCTTGGCTGCCGAACTGACACTGGTTATTCCCACCTTCAACGAAAGCGGCAATCTGCGCGAATTGCTCAAGCGGGTCGACGCCGCGCTGACCGGCGTGGACTGGGAAATGATCGTCGTGGACGACAACAGCCCGGACGGCACGGCGGCGCTGGCCAAGGAAATTTCGCGCGACGATCCGAGGGTCCGCTGCCTGCGCCGCGTCAATCGGCGCGGCCTCGCGGGCGCCTGCATCGAAGGCATGCTCGCCTCCAGCGCGCCGGTCGTCGCGGTGATGGACGCCGATCTGCAGCATGACGAGCGAATTCTGCCGAAAATGCTGGAAAAGCTCCGCTCCGGAGGTTGCGACCTCGTCGTCGGCAGCCGCCATGTCGCGGGCGGCTCGGCGGACGAAGGTTTTTCCGCGCGCCGCGCCGCGATCAGCCGTTTCGCCACAAAACTCGCGAAAAATGCGCTGCGCGCCGATTTTTCCGACCTGATGAGCGGATTTTTCATGCTGCGGCGGCAAATCGTCGAGGATTGCGCGCCGCAACTCACCTCCTCTGGCTTCAAGATCCTGGTGGATATTGTCGCTTCGGCGCGGGCCCCCCTGAAAATCGAAGAGGTCGGCTACATGTTCCGGGAAAGACTGGCGGGCGAATCGAAATTCGACATCAAGGTCGGCCTCGATTTCCTCGGACTCATGATCAACAAGGCGAGCGGCGGCCGCATACCCGTGCGCTTCATCTTCTTCGGCCTGGTCGGAGCGACCGGCGTCGCCATCCATCTGTCCACCGTCAATACGGCGCTGCTGTTTCCGGGCGTGACTTTCGAACTGGCGCAAAGCATCGCCGTGGTCGTGGCGATGACCAGCAATTTCTTCATCAACAACGCCATCACCTATCGTGACGCCAAGCTGAAGGGCTTGTGGCCGATCGCCCGCGGCCTCGCCTATTTCTACGCGGTCTGCGCCATCGGCGCGGTGGCCAATGTCGGCGTCGCCGAATGGCTCTACAAGATTCATCCGGTCGTCACGCTGTCGGCGCTCGCCGGCGTGGTCATGGGCTCAGTGTGGAATTTCACCCTCAGCTCGCTGTTCGTCTGGCGGAAGGACTGACGCGAGAAAGCCGATCGCCGGCGCCCCCTCGCCCCGCTTGCGGGGAGAGGGTTGGTGTGAGGGGCCGGGGCCTCGTTGCCGGCTATCCGTTGGACGCGCCCGTTCGATAGACGCCGGCTTCGGTCGAATGCGTAAAAGTGACCCGAACCGGTCGGCCGCCGTAGTCAGAAAGCATTTCGCCCCCGACATCAAAGCTGCCATTCGCGCGACCGCAGCCGCGCTTCCCAATGGCGCGGGTTCGCACCTGTGGCTGGGTGAGTGAAGCACGACTCTGAACCACAAAGTCTTTCTTTTGAAATTCTCTCTGTATCGCCCGTTGCAATGGATGTTCCACCATGTTCGTTGCTTCCAAAACGCCACCTAATCGTGACACCTGACCATGATGTGCTCGTCGATAAACGCTTACCGTTGCACTTTTTCGAAGGGACTATGAACTCGCCGTGTCAAAGAAAAACGTGGAATTACCTTAACCGATGGTCCACAAAGCCGGCAGCGGGCCAGACCGCCGTTCGAGTCATTGGCGACCTTGGGATATTGCGGTCCTTGCACGACCATTTTCTCTTTCATCTCCAGCATTGCGCCAGTGGCGAAGAAGCAGAAGAACGGCGCCCGTCAAGATTGCTTAGGCCCCGGGGGCGGCTCCGAATTTGTGACCGCCGACACAGCGGCGCTGCCAATGGTTCTCCGAATAATACACTTCGTGCATTCACGAGAAAATTATTGGGTTTCGACAGTTGCGCGCTGCTTGCCAAGCGGCCGGGGGCTTGGCATACCTGCGCTAGTGCGGGTGTAGCTCAATATTGGAGCAGCGGCCTCCCAGGCTGAATATGACGGTTCGAATTGCTTCAGCCGCTCCAGTGTTGTCGTAAAGCCAGTCAGGACAGGTGATGAGCGGCAGTTTATCGGGTGCATGCATCGGCGTCCTTATGTCAGCCTGTTCAGTCGGCGTGGCTTGTCGAGCCCAGTCCATTGCCCCGCCGATGGTTGCCGCCGGCTCGGCCAATCCGCAGGTGCAGCCAAAACAACAACCGGGTGCCAAATCGCTACGCAAGGCCCCCGTCGATGCTCACAGAATGGCGGCTCCGGCGCCGCCGGTCGTGCTGCCCGATCCGCCGACTCCCGTCGTCCAGGCCCGCCAGATCGGCCTGGATCAATGCGCGTCATTGCTGAACTCGATGTCGCACGAAACCCTGACGACGACATACGACGTGCAATCGGGATGGAGTCAGGGGGCTCCCGCGAAACATGTGTTTCAGTCGGTCGCGGTTTTGACCAAGCGTGGAAATTCGCCGCCCGACGGCCTGGCCGCATTGATTGCAGCGCCGCTCGGCGGCGGAACTTGCGACGGCGTTATCCTTCAGGTGTTTCCGCTCGCAGGCGATTGCGCCAATGCCCAGCGGATCCTTTTGGCGGGCGGCGGCAAGACGCTAGGGCCGATCGTCAACGCCAACATCATGGTCGATGCGGCGGGTCGGCGGCTTTTCCTGCTTCCGGGCGCCAGCAAGACTTGCATTGCGATCGCGGTCGATTCGCGCTTCGCCTCGCCATGAATGTTTTTTGGCGCCGGCGGCTTTCGACGCCTGCGCCAGGTTTGGCTCCGTGTCTGTGGCAAAGCCGAGAATCGGCTTCGACCGCGTTCCAGTCAGAATTCGCCCATCAAGCCGACGCGCGCCGTGACATAATTGGAGCCGCCGAAGCCGATGCTGGCGGTTGCCGCCAATGGCTCGTTGGTGTCGAAGCGATGCGCGAAGCCGGCGCCGAAACCGGCTTGACCTTGAAACTCCGAGCCATTCGCGACCCAGGAGGTTTTGCCTCCGGCCGAGGGCATGGGCGCGCTCGACATCGCCGCCGTCGATGCGATCCCGCCGCGCACCTCCTTGCTGAGGCTGGTGATCTGCCCCTGAAGATTGGTCAAACTGTTGTTGACGGCGCCGAGGGCGCTGCCGACGTTATTGTAATTCGCGCCCTGGATCGCATAGCTTGGGCTCGAGACGGCTCCGTTGGCGTTGACGTTCGAGCCGCCGCCAAAATTCGCCGCGACCGAACCAGCGTTACTATAGAGTTGCGCGCCGTTGATCGCCTGAATCGATGTGCTCGACACCAATCCCGCCCCGACATTGCCGAGCGTAACCGGGCCGCCCACGCCGACGAGATTGAGGCTATTCGACGGTGTTCCCGGCGTCGAATATTGGATCGGTCCTGCGCCGCCATTGCCCAGGGCGGAAATGGGCGCGGAGACATTGGAATATACCGTGGCCGCGCCGCCCGGTCCGACAATCGTGATCGTCGGCGCCGTGACGCCGCCCGCCGCCGTGGAGGTCGAGCCGCCGCCGAGCGCATTCGCGGTGGTTTGGCCGAGCGTCGCAGCATTGGACGAGGCCGCGTAGAGCTGCGAGCCGTTCACCGCGTCGGTCGAGGTCGCGGAGACGGCGCCGGCGGCGACGCCGGTAATGAGGCCGCCGCCCATGTCGGCGCCTTGAAAGGATGGCGTCGCAACGGTCGAGATCGACAGGGTGGCGCCGGTCTGCTGAATGACGATGTTATTCCCGTTGTTTAAATTGACTGTGGAGCCGGGAGCGACATTGGATGAAGGGCGCCATTGGCCGACAGGTTCCAACCTAAATTGGCGGTCGTCAGCGCCGTATTTGAAGTTGCAATTGCCGTATTGGCGGTGGTCAGAGCTGTGTTTGAATTTGTAAAAGCCGTATTCGCGGTCGACTGCGCCGAATTAGCGGTTGTCATAGCGGTGTTTGAATTTGTGAGCGCCGTAGTGGCTGTTGATTGAGCGGCGTTCGATGTTGTCACCGCCGTGTTTGAATTAGTAAGCGCCGTATTGGCGATTGATAAAGCCGAATTCGAGGTTGTGACCGCCGTGTTTGAATTTGTGAGCGCCGTAGTGGCGTCTGACTGAGCCGAATTAGCCGTTGTCATGGCCGTATTAGAATTTGTAAGCGCCGTATTTGCGGTCGACTGAGCCGTATTTGCGGTCGACTGCGCCGTATTGGCGGTTGTCAGCGCTGTGTTTGAATTAGTAAGCGCCGTACTGGCGGTCGACTGAGCCGCATTCGCCGTTGTCACAGCGGAGTTTGAATTTGCAAGTGCTGTATTTGCGGTGGCCTGAGCGGAGTTGGCGGCTGACTGCGCCGTGTCAGCCGTTGTTTGAGCTGAATTCGCGGTCGACTGCGCCGTATCGGCGGTCGACTGCGCTGAGTTCGCCGCGGACTGGGCTGAGCTCGCGGTTTGCTGCACCGAATAAAGCTGGCTTCCGTTGACCACATCCGTAGATGTAGAGTTAACATTACCTGACGCAACTCCTGTAAGTATCGTATTGGCAGTAATTGATATCCCTGGGACGCCGTTATTATAAAAAACAGTTGATAAATTGATAAGCGGAGTTTGGCCAGTAAAGCCTACAGCGCTTGCGCCATACGAGACACTGCATCCTATTACGGGGGAACAGTTGATGCCGTTTAGATTAGAGAACATTCCAGAGCCGAGGGCCACGGCGTCGTTGTTGCCTGTCGCGCCAAATGAGCTCGATTGCGCAAGCGCGGATTGCGCGCCGCCGAACAACAAGCCCATGCTAGCCGCAGCGCAATAAAACGAAATCACGACTGCTTTCGCGAATCTGCGTGCTGTCGCCATCGCCTTCGCGTCGCCGGCTATTTCAAACGACGGTTTTGGCGCGAATGGGGCATATGCACGGCGGCGTTCCCGAAAACGAGAGGGAAACGCATGGCGGAGCGACGCAAGCACGATTTTCATTGAGTAATCTTTCTTTGGGTCTTCCGATTGCGCCTGACAATCCGTCGGTCGAATTTGCGCGCACCGTAGCCGCACCCTGATGCTTCCAGTCAGCTGCCGGCTTGCTGCCCAGCTTGACGCAAAGGCGAGGCTGGAGTGTTCCGGAGCGCGACAAGACCGTCGGAATTGATCGGTCGACGGCAACGGCTAATGAGGAAATATCATTTACGCCATCGTCATTTGACGAAGGTCAACCGCGATTGATGAATCTATTCGCCGGGGCCTAGGATTGGCCGACGATCCGTCATCCTCAAGTCGGAGCGAAATCGCTGCACCGCGGAGTTTTTCAACACGATCCTGTCGTCAGCGGTCGCTCCTTGAGCGGAGGGAACTCGTACTCGTGACCCAAGGCGGCCCGTCGCCGAACTTGATTGGCGGAATGAAATCAATGGCTGGATGCGGCCATTCGCGCGCGCGATAGAAGCCGAAAACCCGTTTAGCAAGTTCTGTCCGCTCGACCAATGACGATGTTGCGCTGGCAGATGTTCGCGCCCGCTTGCGGCCGTCAGATCGCTCCGGCTTCGCGCGCGAGCGCCGCGGCCTGAGTGCGCTTTCGTGTGCCGAGTTTTTCGTAGATGCGCCGCAGATGCGTTTCGATGGCGTTTTCCCTAAGGAAGAGATCACGCGCGATCGCCTTGTTGGAATGGCCTTTCCATACCAGGCGCAGGATTTGCGTCTCTCGGCTTGTCAAGCGAAGCGCGACGCCCGCCCCCATCTCTGGATGTCTCTCGGGAGCCGTGTAGATCCGAGGACGCGGCGCGCGCAGTCAGTTCGCGCAGCAAGGCGACAGCGCGGGGCTCGGCTGCGACCTCCGCGCGCGAAACGAGCGATTTCATTGTCCAGGCGTCATCCGCCAACACCCTCGCCATGCCGTGGGCGGCAGCATTCAAGATCGCGCTATTGAACGCCGCGGCGGCCTCGCTTCGACGACCAGCCGCCTGGAGCATTTGCGCGTGCAGGTATTGTATGCGCAGCGCGCGCCGCCGCCGGCCCGCCGCTTCGGCCGACCGCAACGCCAATTTAACGTGAGCCAAAGTCTGCTCGCTTTGTCCCACAGCCAATTGCAAGCGCAACCCGGCGATCACAGGGTCTTCGATTTCGTTGGCATGGACGTTGAATTCGCCGAAACTGCTCCACAGCGCCCGCGTCGCCACCGGTGGCAAGCGCTCGGCGCGCGCCACCCACATCGCCGGATCGCAGCGCTGCGTAAGTCGCTCATGGGCGCCGGGGAGCGGCTCTTTGTGCCCGATTTCTGCCGATCGAGTTGATCAGCGGTTTCCAGTTTATTGTGGTCTTTGCCCGAGCGGGCAGTGTCGCCCCAGGACATCAAGTCAAGGTCTCAAAGCTGATATTGTCTCTGAGGGGACTGCTGCCTCATTTACTGCACATCGTTGAGCCAGCCTCGTCAGCATTGAACCGGCCGAGGGCAGCGACGACGCCGGATAAAATCGGCTTCGCGCAAGATCATCCCCCGGCGCGAATGAAGGCAAGGCTCCGGTCAAAATGCGTGACCGGCCGGCAACCATGCGCTCGGCACTCGTCCTGGATAAAGAGGATAGCCGTCGATAGTTCGGCGAATTGGCCTCCGCCGCGCCCGTGCTTTTCACGGACGGTGTAGGATCGATCGAGAGCGAGACTGACTGTGAACTCAAGCGGCGGAAACAAGACAGTCAGAACATTTGCAACAGAAGTCATCGCATAGTCCTTCATAACATAACTCCCGCGTCGCAACTTGCGCCCGGCGATCTGATCAGGAGACGGAAAGTCGGGCGACGGTCGCGCCGACGGCTGCAGGGACGCCGGAACTTCGGCTTCAACGAAGGCCTTGCGAGTGTCTGGCCTGAAACCGCGATTTGGAGTCCGGCCGAACGCAGCCTGGTTCGTTTCATCGAAACAGCGCTGCGCGGCACGCGCGCTGCGCAGAGCTTTCGACGTCTATTCACCACACCGCGATGAGGACGCCGGTCATGAAGGCGAAGGCGGCGCAGATCGAAAGAATTTCCACTTTAGATGCGGTCGACATGATCGATTCTCCCAATGGTCTGGTTGAACGCGCATCGGATGACGAACTGCGTTGGGTTCAAACCGACGGCAGCGATCCTGTGTGCTCCAATTCGCACAAGGATTTGAGACGGATCGGCGAGCCGATTTATAAAGTCAGAATAAGGGCGTCGAGGACGCGCCGAAGGTTATCGCGTCATCCGGCGAATGCGGTTTTTATGCTGTCTGGTCATTTTCCATATCGAATTCTTATGTCGACCCCGCGTACATCACCGCCGCGGTCCACAACCCGGATCGCGTAGCCATAGGCAATAAAATGCGCATTCCCTCGAATGCCGTCCAAGCGCGGAATATTCAGCGCGGGGTCGCAGATTTGCAGTTTGTCGTCGGTCAGGATGAAGAGGGCCATTGGGTGGCAATGGAAGCCAACGGAGGCGGCGGCGGCTTGTTCGCCAATCGTGAAGCCGCGGTGAAATACGCGGAAAGCGAGATAGGCCGCCGTTCGGCGGTTTTAATTTTTGCCAAGGCGCCCGTGGCGATCTGGAAATAGAGAACTGTCGGCCGGCCTTTGCGTCGCGCCGAAACTGATATGATTGGCGTCATCGTCCGCGGTCATGTCGTTAGCAATGACCGCGGGTCGATATAGTGACAAGCTTTCGTCAAGACGCTTTGCATACGTTCCCTCGCTTCCTGACGGCGCTGCCAACGCCATTCCAAAATGATGAAATTTGCGAGGAAGCCTTCGCCGATCTCGTCGCCTGGCAAATCAGGCAAGGCAGCCAGGGTCTGGTTGTGGGCGGCGCGACCGGCGAGGCGGCCACACTGTCTGACGACGAACACTTTCGGCTGATCCGGATTGCGGTCGAGACGGTCGATGGGCGCCTACCGGTCGTCGCGGCGACTGGAACCAACTGCACCCGACACAGCATCGCATTGACGCAGGCGGCAGAAGCGGCGGGCGCCACCGCGGCGCTGATCGTGGCGCCTTATTACAATAAACCTACGCAGGATGGGCTTTATCGGCACTTTCGCGAAATTGCCCATTCGGTCGGGCTCCCGATCATTGTGGAAAACGACCCGTCAAGCACCTGTGTCGACATCCGTGCGGAGACGCTGGCGCTCTTGGCCGAAATCCGGAATGTCGTCGGAATCGCCGATGCGGCCGGGTCTTTTTCAACCACTTCGGTCAACTCGTTGTCGACGCCGTCGGGTTTCGTTATGTTGTCCGGCGACGACGCGACCTGCAATTTGTTTCGTATGGCGGGCGGGCAAGGTTCTGTTTCAATTATCGCGAACGTCGTTCCGGGGCTTTGGGCGAATATCCAGCAAGCCTGTACCGCGCAGGATTGGAGCCGCGCTGCGTCTATCCAAATTCGTTTGCTGCCATTATTGCTAGCGCTTCGTCTGGAGCCGAACCCGGCCCCGGTCAAATACGCGCTTTCGCTTTTGCGCCCCAATTTCAGTCCGAATGTCAGACTGCCGCTCGTCCCGGTAAGCCACGAGACCAGCCGCGCAATTTTTTCGGCTCTTACCGAACTGAAGTTGGTTGGGTAGAGCCGTCCATTCAACCGAATCGACGTTGACAGGACTGACGGACTTACCCGAAAGGAGCCATCGCGCTCCGGCATTCGGCGGACACTCAGGCAACACCGGAAACTTTCCAGAATCCGGACCGGCTTTCGCTCATTTTCAAGCGGAGCATCTCTTTGCGCCGCCAGTTTTGCTGGAGTTTTGCTTCGCCGCCGCGCTAAACTGGCGTTCCGGCCTTTCGCCGGATTCGCCATGGGCTGCGTTTGATGTTCAACCTTTCCTCGCCGTCGTTGCGAGCGCTGTTTTACGCTTTGCGCGGCGGCTTTCTCGTGCGGCCCCTGCTGATCGCCATGGCGCTCGGCGCCAGTGGCGCGGTGCTGTCGGCGCTGGAGGAAAGCCATCCGGCCTTGCGCATGCTTGTGCCGAAAATCCTGTTCCCGTCGGACACCGACGCTCAATCGGCGCAGACGATTCTCGCCAGCATCGCCACGTCGACCATGACAGTGGTGTCGATCGTCTTCGCCATCCTGCTGATGACCCTGACGCTCGCTTCGACGCAATTCTCGCCGCGCCTGTTGGTGAGTTTCGTGCGCGACAAGGTGACGCAATGGACCCTTGGCGTCTTCCTCGGCACCTTTTCCTATTGCATCGCCGCCATGCCGGCGGCGCGCGCCTTGCCAGCGCCTTTCGCGCCGACCTTTACGGTCATGGGCGCCATGGCGCTGACCCCCGTCTGCGTCGGCTGGCTGATCTATTTCATCCACCACATATCCAACGCCATCAGCGTCAATCACATTGTCGACCGCATCCGGCGGGAGACCGAACGGGTGATCGACGAGCTGATGCCCGAGCGCCGGCGTCCGATGCAGACGGCGGAAGTCGTCGCGCCTTTTCCCGGCGAACTGGAGGTGACGATCGCCGCGCGCCGCTCCGGCTATATCCGTTTCGTCGACATCGAGCGCTTGCGCGAGCTGGCGAAGTCCTATCGCGTCTGCCTGCGCCTGGAGCGGCGGGTCGGCCATTTCGTGCCCGAGGGCGCCGTCTTGTTGAGGCTGACGCGCGGCGACCGCATCACCGAAGCGCGGGCGCGGGAATTTTTGGCGGCCATTGACATCGGCCCAACCCGCACGCTGCAACAGGACGTGGAATTCGGCGTGGTGCAGATCGTCGATGTCGCCTTGCGCGCCATTTCGCCAGCCGTAAATGATCCGACCACCGCAATTTCCTGCGTCGACCAACTTTCCTGCATCCTGATCCGCTGGATCGATCGGTCGCCGCCGCGCCGCGCCTATTACGATCCGCCGCATGTTCTTCGCCTGGTCGTGCCGTGGATCGATCTCGAAGGCCTGCTCGACCTCGCCTTCGAACAAATACGCCATTACGCCGTCGCGGACGCGGCGGTCAGTCTGCGCCTGATGCGGGCTCTGGCCGACATTGCCAGCACCGTGACCGAACCAAACCTCCACGCCGACCTTGTCGCCAGAGGCCGACGGCTGTTCGTCGGTTGCGAGGGGAGGATCCAAAACGACGATCTAATGAGGCTTCGCCGCCGCCTCGCGCTGCTCGAATCCGGGCCGGCGGCGCTGGGTGCGGCCGATGTGCTGGGCAAGCGTTTCTGAGCGACTTCCGCCTCGACGTTTCTCTCATCTTCGCCCGGCAGCGTCACACTTCAAGCTGACCGCCCAGTTCGACGACGCGCCCGGGAGGGATACGAAAAAATTCCGTCGCCGGCAGAGCGTTACGATGCAGGAACTTGAAGACCTGCATCTTGATCAGCCACCATCTTGCCGACCCGCGCGGCGTGATGCTCAACCGTCCGACAAAAAACGACGTGTCCATCATGTTGAAGGTCATCGCGCACGGCCCTTTCTCGGCGGTCAGGGCAGCGGGAATATCGGGCTGCTCCATGAAGCCGTAACGAGCGTTCAGCGAGTGGAAATCGTCGGGAAGATCGGCGGACTGAAGGCGATCTTCCGCATCGACGCGGGGGACCTGCGCCGTCGTCACGTTCAGCAGGACGATGCGTTGGTGAACGACCTTGTTGTGCTTGAGGTTATGGAGCAGCGCCACTGGCACGACGTCCGTGCGGCTGGTGAGATAGATGGCGGTGCCCGGCACGCGCGGCTTGTGATGAAATTTTGCAATGAAATCGGCGAGCGGAAACGTGTCCCGCTCCAGCGCCGCGCGCATCGCCGCATAGCCCTGGCTCCAGCTTGTCATCAGGAAATAAAGGATGCTGGCGACGACGATCGGTATCCACCCGCCTTCGAAAAATTTGACGAAGTTGGCCGCGACGAACGAGCCGTCGACACAGATGAAAAGCCCGGCGACCGCTGCGCTCAATGGCAGACTCCACAGCCAGACCTCGCGCATGGCGATAAACATCAATAGGCTCGTCAGCAGCATCGTCAGCGAAACCGCTACGCCGAAGGCGGCCGCAAGGTTATCCGAGGAGCGGAACGTCACCGTCAGCAGGAGAGTCAGGAACATCAACGCCCAATTGACGAAGCCGACATAGATCTGCCCGTAGCTTTGGGCGGAGGTCTGGGAAATGCGAATGCGCGGCAGCAATCCCAGCTGGATTGCCTGACGCGTCATGGAATAGGCCCCCGTTATGATGGATTGGCTCGCGATCACGGTCGCGATCGTCGCCAGACCGATGAGCGGGAGTTGCAATATCGAAGGGCATAAAGCGTAAAAGGGATTGATTTCTTTTCCCGCCGGAGAATCGATGAGCAGAGCTGTCTGCCCGGCGTAGCTGAGGATCAGGGCCGGAAACACCAGCCCATACCACGCAAGCCGAATTGGCTTGGCGCCAAAATGGCCCATGTCCGCGTAGAGCGCTTCCGCGCCCGTCGCGCAGAGGAAAACCGCGCCGAGCACCAGAAAGCCGGAAAGCCCGTGACCGAGCAGATAATTCAGACCGACAGCGGGATCGAGCGCTCGGAGCACGTGCGGATGCCGCAGGATCGCCGCGAGACCCAGGACGCCTATGCTGACGAACCAAACGGTCATGATCGGGCCGAAAAATTTCGAAATACGCCCGGTGCCCTGCGGCTGGATGCTGAAAAGCGCGATCAAAACGATCAGCGAAAGCGGCATGACATAGGGCGCGATCGCTGGCGCCGAGGTTTTCAACCCTTCGAGGGCGCTGAGAACAGAAATGGCGGGAGTGATGGCGCCGTCGCCAAACAGCAGGGCCGCGCCGAGCATGCCCATCGCGATCACAAGGGGGCGTCGCCCATGTTTGACGCCTAGCAGCGACATGAGAGCAAGGATGCCGCCCTCTCCGTCGTTGTCGGCGCGCATGATGATCGCGACATATTTGACGGATGTGATTATCACCAGCGTCCAAATGATCAGCGAGAGCATGCCGAGCGCCGCTCCCGGCGCAAGTGCGCCGCCGGACCAGGCGACCGCCGTCTTGATCGTGTAGAGCGGGCTTGTGCCGATATCGCCGTAGACGACGCCAAGCGCGCCGACCGCCAGCAAGCCTGTCCCGTCAGCGTGAAGAGCCTTGTTTTCGGCTACGGCATCATGGGTCACGAAAGCCTCGGACGACCGTGAGCGTTACGTTTGGAATTCGGACCAAAAATCCATTCTGGCCTCGACGTCAGTGCGAATCCAGTCCTACGAATGCAGATGCGCACGAAACAGCTGGGTCGTACATTCGGCGATTTTTCCGCCGATGACAATGTGGGCCGCCTCCATGTTGCATGGCAAAACAGCTGGTGGGAAGCATGTTCAGGTCGTAGCGCCGCAGGGCTAGGATTGTAGTCAAGGAAAATATCGACGACCCTGCGAATTGGGGCAGCGCGGGAAGTCACGGTTTTCGGCGCATTTCGACGGTCTGGCGCCTCAGACTTCAACGGGCGAGATCGAAAATGCGGTTCGACAAGGCGAATGAGCCGGCGCAAAAGGTTCAACGTCGCTCGACACCAAAGACTGCGCAGATCTCAGGGCGGGTGGCGATGGCGCCGAAATATGGAGTTGATCGTCTATCGCATCGCCGAGCTCCGACCGGCGTGTGCGGCCATCGACCCCTATGCTTTCCTGACGGCAAGAACGGGTCGGCTTGAAATTCGAATGGTCTGTTGTCGTACCGCGCTCAATCGGGCGCACGGCCGAATCCGTGAAGTTCGGATGCGGCGGTCGTCGTTGGATGTTCGCGCGGGCGATTGCGCCAAACGATCATATTTCGGATCAAGGCGCAGCGGTTGGGCAGAAGTGACCGGCGCGGCCCAAGGACACGCAGTTCTGTTCGTGCGTCGGCTTGGACGAACCATCGCTGGCGGCAGGCGGGCAATGGCCGCCGGCGCGGCCAAGATGGACGCAATTACCGGCCGCACCGGTCATCGGCGCCGAGTGACGCAACTGGGGCAGCGACAAAATTCCCCAGAGAAGCATCCCGGCGGCAAGGATGGCGACTTCAACGAGGACGAGGTCCGCCGCAAGGCGGAAAGCCCGCAGATGCAGCAAATGACGCCAGTCAAAATGCGTCATACGCGCGCCGACCGCGCTTCTTCCATGCGCATGATGAATGAACACTTCGGCCTCCCGAAATAATCAGGTCTGGTGAAGTTGTGCTAACGCTGAGGCCCGCAAGGCTTCCATTCCGATTGGGGCCTTCCGGCATAAAGGAGCCATATGCTTTCGTTTTGGCGCGTTGACGCGCTTTTGTCGAAGGGCGGCCTTCCGCCGAAAACTCCGGATCGCTCGGCGACACCGTTTTCCGCTTCTGGCGCCATGCCGGCGCTCATGGGCGTCAGCGAACGGCTCCTACAGCCCGATTGCTGCCGCGGGGAGCGGCAGGCGGAACGGAAGGAATAGACCAGAGGTGGTCATTCAGCGCACCCGTTTGAAACGTCCGTAATTAAGCGAAAAAGCATTCGGAATTTCGCTGCCCCTGAACCCGATTGCCCTCGGTGGAACGCCATCGAATTCAAAGGTTACGAGACCGGGAGCAATGTCGGGGTTGTCGAAGGAGAGCAAGAACGTGTCCCCGGACCAATGCGTTAGACGACCTGGATAACCTTGCTCGCCGATGCGCAGCCTAAGCCCAGCGCCATTCGGAGCCGCTACCCAAGAGCCGTAGCAGTCGCTTTCATACCGCCCTGCGAGAGCGTCAAGATCGCGCGCTAACGCCATTGCGTCGTCCGGCGGACCGGGTAAGGCCGCCAAGGCGCGCCAAGCGGGCTGCTCGGCGCGAACTTGTGCCTGCAAATCCACTCGGGGCGAACCCAGAACGCGCTCGAGGAACTCGGCGCGCACCGCCTCCGGAAACACGGTGAGTTGCTTGTTCGCAAGGACGGCAATGCCGATTTGGCGTTCCGGGACCAGCGTCACGATCGTGCGCACGCCGTTAAGCGCGCCGTTCTTTTCGATAACCCGATACCGCAGGAAGTGGTAGCTCTCGCAACCAAGGCCCGCGCAGTCATTCGGATCGTGCAGGGGCCCACCGATCCCCTGCACCATGCTGGCCGCGAAGATCTCATCGACGGTGGCCTTGGCGAGGACCTGTTGGTCCTCGATCCTCCCGCCAGCAAGCAGCATGCGCAACCAGCGGCCAATGTCGGCTCCGGTCGAGACCACTGCGCCGGCGCCGGCGAAGCTGTCGACGTTCTCGAATGGCATTATCGAGCCGTCGAGGTTGTGCGCGGAAGCGAAGTTGTCGTCCCTGCGCAGCTCGGCGAAGGTCGGGCCCGTGCGCTGCATGCCCAGCGGGCCGAATATCTCCCGCGACAGCAGTTCAGGCGCCGTCGTGCGCGCCGCCTGGGCACAGCTCTGATGCCCGAGAAAGACGCCATAGTTTGAGTAGGCCCATCGCGCCCGGAAGCTGTGAGCGAATGGTAGAAAGCGGGCGCGGCGCACAAGTTCATCCGAACTCAAGCCGAGTTGCGCGAGAAGGTCGCCTGCGTAGGCAGGCAAGCCTGTGCGATGCGCGAAATAGTCGCGAAGGCTCGCGTTGGCGGTCGCATACGGTTCGGCTAGCTCGGTCGTCGGCGCAAAGCTCCGGACTGGCGCATCCCAGGAAACCACTCCGCGGTCCACGAGCGCCCCCACGGCCGTGGCGGTGATGAACTTGCTGACGGAGGCGACCTGAAATCGCGTGTTTTCATCCACCAGATCGGCTGCGCCTTGCCGACGAACGCCGAAGCCCTTGAGGAAGACCGTCTCGGTCGCGCTGGAGACCGTCACCACCGCGCCCGGCACACCGTAGCTATGTAACGCCGCCAGTATGAATTGTTCAAAAGTCAGGCCATTGTTTTGGCCGATCAGCGATTCCCCGGCGTCCGCGCGCCGCAGTGGCAGGGCGGCGCTTGTGGCAATCGACAGCATTGCCGCCCGCCTTGTCAGGTCCAACACGGTTTCCCTCCTTGGCCGCCCGTATGCGGCTCGCTGGCGCTCAGCTAAAGCGCTGTGGCGCCACCTGCACGACCGGGGCGGCGGCGTCGAGGATGAGGCGCGGATCACTCGTCTTCGGCGGATAGATGCGCACGCGATTGATCATTTCTTTGGTGCGTTTCGCTGCGGCGCCTGACGCCACAATGTGCCGGTCCCAGCCCTCGGTATAGACCGCGCCCCACGGGCCGAGGTCGAGGATGGTGGTGTACCAATCGATGCGCAGTTTCAGCAACGGTTTGCCGAGCAAGTCGCAGGCGGCATTGTGGCCGGCGAAGCGGCCCATCGGACGGGCGTGCTGACATGACATCACGGAGGGATGCACGCCATCAATCGGCAGCCAGCCGATGTCGCCGGCTCCGAATGCCGCCTCTTGACCCTCGATACGCAAACAACTGTCCAGGCGCAGCCGCCCGAGCGCGTCGCGTGGCGCGGGAAAGCGCGCAGCCATCGGATTCGCCTGCATGCCGCAGCACCAGACGATCGTCTCCGCCGGCAGTCGCTCACCGCTCGCCAGCGTCGCGCCGGCATTATCGATGGAGGTTACGACGACGCCGGCGCGCGTTTCCACGCCTAACGCGGCTAGCGCTGTCGCAATGATGGGGCGCGCGCTTTCGCCCATGTCTGAGCCGATCCACGGCTTGTGGTCGGCCAGGATCACGCGCGGCGAGTCTGCGCCCGTCCCACGCGGCTCGCAGCCTGCCCGGCATTTCAGCCGCCGCCTCGATGCCGGTGAGGCCGGCGCCGATGACAAGCACCGAAGCCCGGCCTGGCGAATCCGGATGGTTCGGGAGGCCCGCGATATGGGCGTCGAGGCGCCGTGCCGACTCGTAGGAGTCGACGTCAAATACGGCGCCATCGAGGCCTGGGATCGCAGGACGGACAAGTTGGCTTCCGAGTGCAAGGACGAGCCGCTCGTAATCAATTGTCCGCGGCCCATCCGCGCCGACGCAGCAGACCGTGCGAACTCGCCAAGTCAATGTCCGTAACTTCGGCGGAGAGATGACGAACGCCCACTGGATCCAGAACGCTGGCGAAAGGGACCAAGGTCGGGGCAAGATCGCATTCATAGTTGCGAACGCGGATGGAGTGCGCCGTGCGTCGATCGATCAACAAGATCTCGACGTTGTCATGCGGAACATTGTGCTTGGCCAGGGTTCGGGCCGCGCCAACCGCGCTCCACAAGCCCGCGAAGCCGCCGCCGAGAATCACGATGCGCTGCATACGAATCATTCGCTCCCTGATGTTTTCGGCGGCGAATTTCGTGCTCGCCCAAAATAGCTGATTTCGATCCCTTTCGCACTTCACTAGAGCGGGAGCGCTTAAGTTTCACTCGATCGCCGCTTCGGTTGATGACCGCAAGTTCGATAGGCTGGCGGAATGACTGCTGGGGGTATTGGGGCGGACATCGAGGTTGCGGCCGGCAATGGCCGGTTATGGCGCATCCTGCCCATTCGGCCACCGACCGGTGTTTTCTCGGGACCGGTCGTTCGCGCTATGCCCGCAATCCGCTGAACGCGGCCGGTCGGGCGGTCTCGATCCGGCTTGCCGCCAAGTCCATATGGCGCGGGCCTGCGTAGGCGCCAGCCCTCGCCCCGTAAAACGGGGAGAGGGGCGGCGTCCCTGCAGCCTCCTACTCGCCGCTGTGATGTCTGCGGATGCGCCACACCGTCCAGCCGACGAAAGCCGCGACGAAGGGAATGGAAACCGCCGTCGCGATGGTCGGGTCGATCTTGAGCCCCGCCTTTTCCGCGCCTTCGAACAGGTGATTGAAGACGCTGGAAATATAATAAGTGATGGCGGCGACCGAGAGCCCTTCCACGGTCTGTTGCAGGCGCAGCTGCAATTGCACGCGCTCGCCCATCTGCCGCAGCAGGTCGCCGTTCTGCGCCTCGACTTCCGTGTCGACGCGGGTGCGCAGCAATTGCGCGGCGCGCGCCAGTTTTCGCGACAGATCGGCCTGGCGCGCCTCGGTATTGGCGCAGGTGCGGATGGCGGGAAGCAAACGTCGCGTCAAGAACCCGCTCCAGCTCGGGTAATCGGGCAGCGGCGTCTCGTTGATCGCCTGCACCCGCCCCTGCACCAGGTCGTCATAGGCGCGGGTGGCGCCGAAGCGATAGAGGCTCGCCGTCGCGCCGACCTCCAGCTCCGCCGCAAGGCCCGTCAATTCGTCGAGCAGCTTGCGGTTGGCCTCGACGCCCTGCGATTTGGTCATGGCGGCGAGAATATGCGGCAGTTCCTCCTCGATGCGGCGGATCGAGGGGGCGAGCCTTTGCGCTTCAGGCAGGCCCATCAGGGCCAGTGTGCGATAGGTCTCGATCTCCAGCAGCCTCTGCGCCAGGCGGCCGGCCGCCATGGGCGGCATGGCGCGATTGGCGATGAAAATGCGCACGAAGCCGAATGTGTCGGGCGCGAAATCGGTGGCGATCAAGGCGCGGCCGCCATTGGCCTCGGCGACAGCCATCTGCAGCGGCCCGAAATTCTTCGCCAGCGCGCCGGGGTCGGCGTCGCCTGCGACCATGTGCAGGTCGGCGGCGACCAGCAAGGGACCGGGCTGCGGCAGCATTTTGAGCTTCTGCATCAAGGCCGCGGGCGAGGGCGAAAACGGCTCGTCGGACTCGTTGCAGGCGAATTCCCAGCTGTGGGTGATGAATTCGCCGTGCCGCTCCCACACCAGCGCCCCGCCCTGCAATTCCAGCCGGAACTGCCGCGTCTGCGCATCGGGGCCGGGCAGGCCTCGCTCGACGCAGGCGTTGGTCAGGGCGAGCCGGTCGGCCTCGGCCTGCGCCGCGCCGGCCAGAAAGCCGAAATGCAGGATGCGCGCCGGGCTGTCGAGCGGCCGCGTCGGCCTCGCATGCAATTCGCCCAGGATGCGGGCCCGCAGGGGATGCTGCTCGAAGGAAGTCGCCCCTGAAAACTGACCCGCTTCCGACATGCTTCCCCCATTGATGTAAACTTGTTACATATTGCCGACGGGCGCGACTCGCGCCGAAGACTTCGCCGCGGCGATATTGCCACGGATTTTCTTGCAAGGAGAATGGGACTTTGCGCGCGACCTCGACCCTTTCCAAAACCTTCCGCCGGAAATCTTCAAGACTTCTGGCGGCGCTGGCGGCGATTTCCTCGTTGTCGTCGCCCGCTTTCGCGCTCGAACTCCCAGCCCGCGGAGAAAAGCGGCGCCGTCACCATTTTCGCCGCCGCCAGCCTGAAAAACGCCCTCGACGAGGCCGCCGCGCAGTGGAAAAGCCGCACGGGCGAAAATGTCGCCATTTCCTACGCCGGCTCCTTCTCTCTGGCGCGACAGATCGAGGCCGGCGCGCCCGCCGACATTTTCATCGGCGCCGACGCCAAGAGCATGGATTATCTCGCCGGCAAGAATCTGGTCGCGGCGTCCTCGCGGAAAAACCTGCTCGGCAACGACCTGGTGCTGATCGCGCCGAAAGCCGCCTCCGAGAATTCGGTGGCGCTGACGCCCGCCGGCCTGTCCTCGGCGCTTCAGGGCGGGCGACTGTCGATGGGCGACCCCGTCAGCGTTCCCGCGGGCATTTACGGCAAGGAGGCGCTGACCAAGCTCGGCCTCTGGGATGGAGTGCAAGCGCATCTGGCGCTCGCCGACAATGTGCGCTCGGCCCTGCTCTACGTGTCGCGCGGGGAGACGCCGCTCGGCATCGTCTACGCCACCGACGCCCATGCCGCCCCCGATGTGAAGATCGTCGCCCGCTTCCCGGAAAGCTCGCATGCTCCCGTGGTCTATCCAATCGCCTTGACCGCGACCGCCAAGGGAGAGGCGCCGCAAAAGCTCCTGAATTTTCTGGAAGGGCCGGACGCGGCCAGGGCTTTCGTCAAACAGGGGTTCGTCGTGATGGGCGGCAAGTGATCACCGCCGCGCCTTGAAAAAATCACGCAGGAGTCCGGCGGCTTCCGCGGCGCGGATGCCGCCGTAAATCTCCGGGCGGTGATGGCAGGTTTTCTGCGAAAAGAAGCGCGGCCCGCTCTCGACGGCGCCGCCTTTTTCGTCTTCGGCGGCGAAATAGAGCCGGCGCAGGCGGGCGAAGGAGATCGCGCCGGCGCACATGGCGCAGGGCTCAAGCGTCACATAGAGGTCGCAGCCGGTCAGGCGCTCGTCGCCGAGCCGCCACGCCGCGGCGCGGATCGCCAGCATTTCGGCGTGCGCCGTCGGGTCATGGTCCGCAATTGTGCGATTGCCGGCGCTGGCGATGATCTTTCCGTCGAGGACAATGCAGGCGCCGATCGGCGCCTCGCCGCGCGAAAAAGCGGCGCGGGCCTCGGCGAAGGCGCGGTCCCAGGGGTCGAGGATGTTTTGCTCGTCCGTCAAGGCTGTCTCCACCGGCGAAATAGGGAGTCATTGTGAGCGAAGCGAAGCAATCCAGAAAGCCCCAAGCCGAAGACTGGATTGCTTCGCTTCGCTCGCAATGACGGCGCTGGAAATGCGAAGTCGAGTTGACCAATTCGAAAGGCCGCAAAAAACTTCGCAAAAAACCCCGCCTCTGCTATCAGACCGGGATGAACACCGACAATCGCAAAAATTTCAAGCCGGCGCGCAAGCCGCAAGCCGGCAAGAGGCCGCCGAAAGCGGCGCCCGCCGAAAAAGAGCACGAGGGCGAGCGCATCGCCAAGGTGATGGCGCGCGCCGGCCTGTGCTCGCGCCGCGACGCCGAGGCCTGGATCGCGGAAGGCCGAGTTACCGTCAACGGCGAGACGCTCGCCAGCGCGGCGAAAAACGTCACGGCGGAGGATGTCGTCAAAGTCGACGGCAAGCCGCTGGCGACGCGCGAGCGCACCCGCCTGTTCCTGTTCCACAAGCCGCGCGGGCTGGTGACGACCGACCGCGACCCCGAGGGACGGCCGACCGTCTTCGACTTCATCGCCGAGAAATTTCCCGCCCTGCCCCGGCTGATGTCGATCGGCCGCCTCGACATCAATACCGAGGGCCTGCTGCTCCTGACCAATGACGGCGGCCTCGCCCGCGTGCTGGAATTGCCGGCCACCGGCTGGCTGCGCCGCTACCGCGCCCGCGCCAACGGCGTGACCGACCAGGCGAAGCTCGACACCCTGTCGAAGGGCGTGACCATCGACGGGATCGACTACGCCGGGGTCGAGGCCAGGCTCGACCGCTCGCAGGGGGCCAATGTCTGGATGACGCTTGGCTTGCGCGAGGGCAAGAACCGCGAAGTCAAGCGCCTGCTCGAATATCTGGGGCTGGCGGTGAACCGGCTGATCCGCCTGTCCTACGGACCGTTCCAGCTCGGGGAAATGCCGGAAGGGGATGTCGAGGAAGTCCGCACCCGCATCCTCGCCGATCAATTGGGAGAAAGCCTCGCCAAACAGGCCAATGTCGATTTCGAGGGGCCGGTGATCGACCGCACCCCCGAACCCGAGCCGGTTTTCACCCGGGAGGGCGGCCCGCGACCGAAAAAGCCGCGCGAAAAAGACGAGAAGCCGGCCAGGAAGTCTTTCGCCTCGCAGGAAAAGCCCGAGCCGCGCAAGCATGTCACCGCCCTGCGCAGCGACCGCGCCAAGGCGGAAAAGGGACCGCGACGCCGCACCGAACGCGACGCCACCGAGGACCGCAACGGCCGCAAGGTGGTGGTCGAGCGGGTGAGCGCCGCGCGCCGCGCGGAAGAGGCGCCGCCCGCCTCGCGCAACGCCCGCCGCTTCAAGGAAGAGCGCGAACAGCGCGAAGACAGGCCGAAAACGTTTTCGCCGGGCCGCAAGCGGCCCGAGGGCGAGACCGGCGCGGCCAAGACGTTTCGCCCGCGCGGCGAAGGCGCTGTCGGCAAGGAGTTCCGCCCGAAAGGCGAGGGCCGGAGCTTTGGCGACAAGCCGGCGGGCGAAAAGACCTTTCGCCCTCGCGGCGAAGGCAAGCCTGCCGGCGCGCGGAATTTCGAACGGCCGCGTGGCGAGGGACGGGCCTTTGGCGACAAGCCTGCCGGCGAAAAGACGTTTCGCCCGCGCGGCGAGGGCGCCGGCGGCAAGGACTTCAAGCCGCGCGGCGAAGGTCGTGCAAACGGCGACAAGCCCGGAGGCGGCAGGCCCTCGGGCGGCCGCCCCTCTCAAGGCAAGCCCTTTGGCGGGGGCCGCCCGTCGGGAAGCAAGCCGTCCGGTCCCAGAAAACCGCGTGGCGCCTGAGCCGTGCGGATCGTCGGCGGCCGCCTGAAGGGCCGCGCTTTGTCCGGTCCCAAGTCGGACGGCATCCGCCCGACCTCCGACCGGCTGCGAGAGACCCTGTTCAATATTCTCGCCCATTCCTATGGCGATCCGCTGCCCGGCGGAAAAGTGATCGACCTGTTCGCGGGAACGGGCGCCTTTGGACTGGAGGCGGTTTCGCGCGGCGCGGAATTCTGCCTCTTCGTCGATGACGGCGCGCAGGCGCGGGCGCTGATCCGCGAAAACGTCGAGACGCTCGGGCTTGGCGGGGTGACGCGCATCTTCCGCCGCGACGCGCGCAGGCTGGGCGACGCGCCGCCCGGCCCGCCCTATACGCTGGCCTTTCTCGATCCGCCTTACGATCGCGGCCTTGCCGAGCCGGCGCTGGCGTCGCTGGCGCGCGGCGGCTGGCTGGCGCCCGGCGCCCTGGTCATCGTCGAGGAGGCGTCAGCCGCCGTTTTCGAGCCGGCGTCCGGCTTCGAGGTGCTCGAGCGGCGCGATTACGGCGAGACGGAAGTGATATTTTTGCGTTACGAGCCTAAGGGAACGGCTTGACCCGCTCCGGCCGCTGGCCTATGAATTCTGCCTCTCTTTCAGGAAAGATCGCGCGTGCGGAAAATTCTTGTTGTAAATTCAGCGCCAACAGCAGGCCGGGACTGACCCGGATTTCCTGCCGCTGGCGCTTGACCGGGTCCCGAAAGGGGCCTTTTTTATTGCCCGCACGCGTTCCGAATGAAACATGTCCCGAATGAAAAGCGCATAAAGCTCTGGAGCTGAAAATGTCGAAAACGATGACCGGCGCCGAAATGGTGGTGCAAGCCTTGCAGGATCAGGGCGTCACGACCCTGTTCGGCTATCCTGGCGGCGCGGTCCTGCCGATCTATGACGCGCTTTTCCATCAGGACAAGGTCCGCCACGTGCTGGTGCGGCACGAACAGGGCGCGGCCCATGCGGCGGAGGGCTACGCCCGCTCGTCCGGCAAGGTCGGCTGCCTGCTCGTCACCTCCGGCCCCGGCGCCACCAACGCCATCACCGGCCTCACCGACGCTCTCATGGATTCCATCCCGCTGGTCTGCATCACCGGCCAGGTGCCGACGCATCTGATCGGCTCGGACGCCTTCCAGGAAGCCGACACGGTCGGCATCACCCGCCATTGCACCAAGCACAATTATCTCGTGCGCAAGATCGAGGACCTGCCGCGCATCCTGCACGAGGCCTTCTATATCGCCCGCTCCGGCCGCCCCGGCCCGGTGGTGATCGACATTCCCAAGGACGTGCAATTCGCCTCCGGCGTCTATGCGCCGCCGAAGAACATCCAGCACAAGACCTACCAGCCGCAGCTCAAGGCCGATCTGGCCAAGATCAAGCAGGCCGTGGCGATGATGGCCAAGGCGAAGAAGCCGATCCTCTACACCGGCGGCGGCGTCATCAACGCGGGGCCGCTGGCGTCGACGCTTCTGCGCGAGCTGGTGGCTCAGACCGGCTTCCCGATCACCTCGACGCTGATGGGGCTCGGCGCCTATCCGGCTTCCGGCAAGAACTGGCTCGGGATGCTGGGCATGCACGGCTCCTACGAAGCCAACAACGCCATGCACGATTGCGACCTGATGGTCTGCATCGGCGCGCGTTTCGACGACCGCATCACCGGGCGGCTCGACGCCTTCTCGCCAAACTCCAAGAAAATCCACATCGACATCGACCCCTCCTCGATCAACAAGAACGTGGCTGTCGACCTCCCCATCGTCGGCGATTGCGCGCATGTGCTGGAGGATCTGGTGCGGCTGTGGCGGGCCGAGGCGCTGCCGGTCGACAAGAAGGCGCACGACGCCTGGTGGGCGCAGATCAACCAGTGGCGCGCAAGAAAGAGCTTTGGCTACAAGAATTCGGAAACGACGATCAAGCCGCAATATGCGGTGGAGCGCCTGTACGAGCTGACCAAGGGCCGCAAGACCTACATCACCACCGAAGTCGGCCAGCACCAGATGTGGGCGGCGCAGCACTATCATTTCGAGGAGCCGAACCGCTGGATGACCTCCGGCGGCCTCGGCACCATGGGCTACGGCCTGCCTGCGGCGATCGGCGCGCAACTCGCCAATCCCGACGCGCTGGTGATCGACATCGCCGGCGAGGCGTCGATCCTGATGAACATTCAGGAGCTGTCGACCGCCGTGCAGTTCCGCTGCCCGGTGAAGATCTTCATCCTCAACAACGAATATATGGGCATGGTCCGCCAGTGGCAGGAATTGCTGCACGGCGGGCGCTATTCCAGCTCCTATTCCGAGGCGCTGCCCGATTTCGTCAAACTGGCCGAAGCCTATGGGTTGAAGGGCATCCGCTGCTCCGATCCGGCGAAGCTCGACGCGGCCATCAAGGAAATGCTCGATTATCCCGGCCCGGTGCTGTTCGACTGCCTGGTCGACAAGGCGGAAAACTGCCTGCCGATGATCCCCTCGGGCAAGGCGCATAATGAGATGATCCTGCCCGACACCGATGAGGACATCGGCAGCGTCATCGACGACAAGGGCAAGATGCTGGTGTGATTTTCGCGCATTCGCCTCCCCGCCGTCATTGCGAGGAGCGAAGCGACGAAGCAATCCAGAAGCCGCAAACTGGGTCTGGATTGCTTCGCTCCGCTCGCAATGACGGACCACAATACTGAAAGATGGAACGCCCCAGATGAACGCCCCCTCCCCCGCCGCGCTTTCCCCCTATTCGTCTTCCGCCGGCAAGGCGTCGCGCATCGAGACGCACACGCTCTCGGTGCTGGTCGACAACGAGCCGGGCGTCCTCGCCCGCGTCGTCGGCCTGTTTTCCGGCCGCGGCTATAATATCGAGAGCCTGACGGTGGCCGAAGTCGCGCATGCGCAATCCGTTTCGCGCATCACAATCGTCACCACGGGCACGCCGGAAACGATCGAGCAGATTTCGCACCAGCTCGAGCGCATCGTGCCGATCCACAAGGTCACCGATCTCTCCTTGCTCGGCAACGCCGTCGAGCGCGAGCTGGCGATGATCAAGGTGAAGGGCAAGGGCGAGAACCGCACCGAGGCCATGCGCCTCGCCGAAGCGTTTCGCGCCCGCGTCATCGACGCCACCACGGAGAGCTTCATCTTCGAGCTGACCGGCGCGCCGAAGAAGATCGACGATTTCGTCGAGCTGATGCGCCCGGTCGGGTTGGTCGAAGTGTCGCGCACCGGCGTCGCGGCGATCACGCGCGGGCCGGCGGCGATGTGAACTTCTCCGCGACGTCCTTCGCGCTCGCTCCCGACCGGCCTTCGCAGGTTCTTGCCTGTGGCGGCCGATATTAATCGATTGCCGCGACCGTCTCCATCGTTATTCTTGCATGATGATTCTTCCCAACGAGCGCCGCGCTCGTTAAAGGGACAGCCGCGCAAGCAGATGACTATGGAGATGAATTCACAATCGATGACGGAACGTCTCAATAGAGGCATTTCCTTACACCTCAGCAACGATCTGGAAAATGCTGAAATCTTATACAAGAATATTATTTTAGATGACGGAGCGAATTACGAGGCGATACGCTTGCTCGGCGTCCTGATGATCCAGACGAGCCGTTTAGGCGCGGGAATCGCGATGCTTCAGAAAGCCCTGCGGCTCAAGCCTGATCATCCCGTCGTCCTGGATAACCTGGGAGTCGCGTTCAAAGCCCAGCATCGATATGACGACGCTATCGCTTCCTTCGACAAAGCCCTGGAAATCGACCCCGCCTTTGCCGCAGCTCAAAACAACCGCGCCATTACGCTGCGCGAAAGCAAAAAATTCGAAGAGGCGCTCGAAGGCTACGACAAGGTCCTGGCGATCGCGCCTGGCCACATCGGCGTCCTGAACGACCATGGCCTCACGCTGAAAGACCTGGACCGGCATGAAGAAGCGCTGGCAAGTTTCGACAAGGCGCTGGCGGCTTATCCGAATGACGAAAAAACGCTCGTCAACCGCGGCGTCACGCTCAAGGAGCTGGGTCGTCACGGCGAGGCGATCGACTGTTTCGAGCGCGCGCTCGCCGTCGCGCCCCATTACGCCGACGCAATCCATAATCGGGGCAACGCGCTTTTGGAGCTTCGCAAGCCCGAAGACGCCCTGGCCGACTACGATCGCGCGCTCGCCCTGGTCCCGGCCAATATCGAATTCTTGTTCAGCAAGGCGAATGCCGCCTTGCTGCTCGCTGATTTCGCGCAGGGATGGAAACTCTATGAAAGCCGCAAGGAGCGGCTAGCCTTTCGCGATTTCTTCGCCCGCCGGAGTTTCCCCCAACCCGTGTGCGGTCCACGCCATTCCCTTCTGGGCAAAACGCTGTTCCTCTGGTGGGAACAGGGGTTCGGCGATACGCTGCAATTCTGCCGATATGCGAAAATAGCTGAGGCGGAAGGCGCGCGCGTCATTTTATCCGCGCAAAATCGGCTCCATAAGCTCCTGAGCTCTCTGAGTCCGACGATAGAGCTGATCGACGAAGCGGGATCGCCGGCCAAATTCGATTGCCACGCGTCGCTCATGAGCATGCCTCTGGCGTTTTCCGTCGACTTGGGATCCATGCCCGACCAGGCCCCCTATCTCCGCGCCGACGCCGATCGCGTGCGCAAATGGCGCGAAGGGATCGGTGGGCATGGGTTCAAGATCGGCGTGGCCTGGAACAGCAGCGCCGCGAACAAGCGCGGACTGAGCCGCTCTTTCAAGTTGCTGGCGCTTGAAAGCCTGGCCAGAACGCCCGGGGTCCGACTGATATCCCTGCAAAAACACGACGGCCTGGATCAATTGCGCGATTTGCCCGTGGGCTTTCGAGTCGAGACGCTCGGCGAAGACTTCGACTCCGGCGACGATGCATTCATCGACACGGCGGCTGTCCTCGAAAACCTCGATCTCGTCATAACCTGTGACACATCCATCGCCCATCTGGCCGGCGCGCTGGGCAGGCCGACCTGGCTCGCGCTCAAATACGCTCCGGAATGGCGCTGGATGCTCGATCGCACGAACAGCCCCTGGTATCCGACACTGCGACTGTTCCGCCAGAAAAACCCGGGCGACTGGGCCGGCGTCTTTACGGAAATGGAGCTGCGGCTCCGCGAAATCGTCGCCGGGCTGAACCCTGCCCGCGAATCCGCCGCCTGGAGCATGCCGCCGGGGGCCGGCGGTGCGAAGAGTCTGGGCGCGTGAATTACTTGCCCAGATCGAACATGCGGTTCAGCAGATAGCGCTTCGGGAAGGGGCCGGGGCCATCCTCATCGTCCTGCGGTTGGGCGGCCTGGCCGTCGGCGCCGACGGAGGCCTGGTTCCTGGCGGAGGCCTGGTCGTCCTGGCCGAGGCTTTTGGGACTGAACATCTTGTTGAGCAGGAATTGCTTTGGCGCCGGCTGCCCGTAGAGCATGTCCTCGTCCGCCCGCGCCGGCCCGCCCGCGAGCAGCGCCGCCATCACGCCGCCCGCGAGAACGGCGGCAATCTTCTTTCCGTTGAAATCCATATGCAATCTCCGAAAATCTCTCGCCGGGGACGTCTAGGGCGGCGGCGCGCGCGCACGCCCTTGAGGCTCGGGCGGCGGCGTGCCGCCGGGAGACACATACAGCAGAAGCGCTAAGCCGGCAAAGGCGAACAATACCCAGACTCACAAGTCGTGACTTCTGAGTCTGGGTTAGGAGCGAACGCGACGCCGAGCTTATGCGAGGGACCTCCCTAATCGCGCCGAGTCGCGATTAGGGAGACTTGGGATAAGGTGGCGATGGCCCTACCCGCGTTTCAACTCCGGATGCACGGTCTTGTCGATGATGTGCATGTCGTGGCCGATGACATGCTCGGTCGAGCCGACGATCAGCGGGTCCGGCGGCCGGACGATCGACAAATCCTTGTTGGGATAGGGCAGCGACCACAGGAAATGCGTCATGCAATTGAGGCGGGCGCGCTTCTTGTCGTCCGACTTGATGATGGTCCAGGGCGCGTCGGCCGTGTCGGTATAGAAGAACATCGCCTCCTTGGCCTCGGTGTAATCGTCCCATTTGTCGAGCGAGGCGAGGTCGATCGGCGACAGTTTCCATTGCTTGAGCGGATCGTCCTTGCGCGCCTCGAAGCGGCGGCGCTGTTCTTCGCGCGACACCGAGAACCAATATTTGAACAGGCGCACGCCCGAGCGCGTCATCATCCGCTCCATTTCCGGGCATTGCCGCATGAATTCGAGATAGTCGGTCGGCGTGCAGAAACCCATCACCCGCTCGACGCCGGCGCGATTGTACCAGGAGCGGTCGAACAGGCAGATTTCGCCGCCCGCCGGCAATTGCGAAATATAGCGCTGGAAATACCATTGCGTGCGCTCGCGCTCGGTCGGCTTCTGCAGCGCCACCACTCGCGCGGTGCGGGGATTCATGTGCTCCATGTAGCGCTTGATGGTGCCGCCCTTGCCGGCGGCGTCGCGCCCCTCGAACAGCATGACGATCTTCTCGCCGCTCGCCTCGACCCAGCGCTGCGCCTTGAGCAATTCCTGCTGCAGTTTCAGCATGTGCTCTTCGTAAGGCGCTGTGCGCATGCGGGCGGCGTAGGGATATTCGCCGGTTTCGAACACCCGGCGGATTTCCGCGGGATCATGCCGCATCTGGGCCAGATGATGCAGCTGCGTCGCAGTGGCTTCCGCAGGCGTCGGCTTGGCCTTGGCCTTTTTCTTGGCGGCGCTCGCCGCATCGCTTTCGGCGGGATTGGGGCTCATTGCGGCGCCGGGCGCAGGTGTCGTTTCGTCCAAGCGAATAAATCCTCTCGATTTCGGGCGTAAAGGCAATCCTCGCCTGCCGCACGGCGGCGGCCGGCGTTGTTCGGCAATGTGGCGATGTTAGCGCAACCGGACTGCGCGAGCCATGATCAGGAACAAGAATGGGAGAAAAAGGATCGGCGCTCAGGCCAGATCGAGCTCGTCGCGGCTGGCGCAGAGGGTTACGCGGCCCGGCTCGGAAAAGCGCACCTCATAGCCGATTCCATGCGCGAAAACATGGGTGACCACGCCCAGGGCGCCGGGCGGCGCAATCTTGCCGCATTCACGGATTTCCCGCGCCGCCACCACCAGATTGTCCACGGCCAGCGGGCATGACCGATCGCGCCGCAATCCCATCGGGACGCCCGCGCGCCTGTGTCTCAGGACAAGTCCGCTCCGCCGCCCCGACATGCCGCACCTTTGACGCCGCGCAAGATTACGTTGCGTTAATCCTAAGCGGCGCAGCGCAGACAAGCAAATGATTTTGCTGGCTCATCGCGCGAAATCGGGGTCAAGCCCCCGCTTTCAGCAGCTTGTAGTCGATGGCGTCGAGCAGGGCCTGGAACGAGGCGTCGATCAGATTGGCCGAGACGCCGACCGTGGACCAGGTCTCGCCCTGCCGGTCGCCGAACTCGACCAGCACGCGGGTCACGGCGTCGGCGCCGCCCTGGAAAATGCGGACGCGGAAATCGAGCAATTCGATATCCTCGATATATTTCTGGTATTTGCCGAGGTCCTTGCGCAAGGCCAGATTGAGGGCGTGGACGGGGCCGTTGCCCTCCGCCGCCGAGATAAAGCTCTCGCCGTCGATATTGACCCGCACCGTCGCCTCGGAAAAAGTCTCCAGCGCGCCTTCGGCATTGTGGCGGCGCTCGACATCGACGCGAAACCGCTCGACCTCGAAATAATTGGGCACATGGCCGAGGATGCGGCGGGCGAGCAGTTCAAAACTGGCGTCCGCCCCCTCATAGGCATAGCCTTGCGCCTCCTTGTCCTTGACCGTCGCCAGCAGCCGGTTCACGCGCGGGTCGTCCTTGGCCACAGAGACGCCGAGCCGCTCCAGCTCGGCCAGGATGTTGGACTTTCCCGCCTGGTCGGAGACCAGCACGCGGCGGCTGTTGCCGACGCTTTCCGGCGGCACATGCTCGTAGGTGCGCGGGTCCTTCATCACGGCGGAGGCGTGGATGCCGGCCTTCGTCGCGAACGCCGAAGCGCCGACATAGGGCGCGTGGCGGTCGGGCGCGCGATTGAGCAGCTCGTCGAGCGTATGGCTGATCTTGGTCAGCCCGCGCAGGTTTTCCATGGTCACGCCGATCTCGAACCTTTCCGCATATTCCGGCTTGAGCAGGAGCGTCGGGATGATCGAGCAGAGATTGGCGTTGCCGCAGCGCTCGCCGAGCCCGTTCAGCGCGCCATGGATCTGCCGGGCGCCGCCGCGCAGCGCCGCAAAGGAGTTGGCCACCGCCTGCTCGGTGTCGTTATGGGCGTGGATGCCGAGATTTTCGCCGGGCACGATTTCGGCCACGGTCCGCACGACCGCCTCGATCTCGTGCGGCAGAGTTCCGCCATTGGTGTCGCAAAGAACGACCCAGCGGGCGCCCGCCTTGTAGGCGGCCTGGGCGCAGGCGACGGCATAGTCCTTGTTGCCCTTGAACCCGTCGAAGAAATGCTCGGCGTCGACGATGACCTCGCGGCCCGCCGCGACCGCCGCCCTGACGCTGTCCCCGACGCCTTCGAGATTTTCCTCCAGCGAGCAGCCGAGCGCCACGCGCACCTGGTAATCCCAGGCCTTGGCGACATAGACGATGGTGTCGGCGGCGCTGTCGAGCAAAGCGGCGACGCCCGGATCGTTGGCGGCGGAGCGGCCGGCGCGCTTGGTCATGCCGAAAGCGGCGAAATGGGCGTTTTTCGTCTGCCTGGTCTTGAAGAATTCGGTGTCGAGCGGGTTGGCGCCGGGATATCCGCCTTCGACGTAATCAATGCCGAGCGCATCGAGCAGGCCGGCGATCTGCTTCTTGTCGTCGAGCGAAAAATCGACGCCTGTGGTCTGGGCGCCGTCGCGCAGGGTGGTGTCGAGCAGGAATACGCGTTCGCGGCTCATTGTATCGGTCCGGATGATGCGGCGAGTTTTCTGGTCATGGTCGTATTGCCCAGAACCTCGTCGCCAAGAAAAACCATGTTGCGTTGTTGCGGCTCATATTTCCGCGCCAGGAAGAAAGCCAGCGCGCAATCGGAGACATCGGCCTTGAGGACGGTCGCCTGCCTTGCGGCGGCGAGTTTTTCGAGCGCGTCGCAAAGCAGCGTCCCCACGCCTTTTCGCCCCGCGTTCGGGTGGACGTAGAGCATGTCGATCACGTCGGCGCCCTTGAGGCTGGCGAAACCGGCGATCTCTCCTCCGCGCAGCGCGACAATGGTCAGCGCTCCGCCAAGCCTTTTCGCAAACGCCGCTTCGTCGTTGGCGATCGCGGCCCAGGCCTCGACCTGCGCCTCGCTGTAATCCTCCTGCGCCAATTCTTCGACGCTGGCGCGAAACAGTTCGGCCAGCGCCGGCGCATCGGCCGGCAAGGCGGGCCGCAGGGCGATTTTTTCCGCAGCCGCCATCACATCAGCCCGTAATATTTCAGGGCGAAAACCGTGACCAGCGCCAGAACGATCAGCTTGGCCGCGATATACCCCAGCCAATGCGCGGGGAACGGCAGCGACGCGCGCCAGTCCTGCTTGGGGTCTTCAGTCAATATCTGTCTCCACGCTTCAAGGCGCCGGCTCCCTTCTCCCCTTGCGGGAGAAGGTGGATCGGCCGGAGGCCGAGACGGATGAGGGGGGCGCCGCGGCTAGAACCCCTCATCCGGCGCTTCGCGCCACCTTCTCCCGCAAGGGGAGAAGGGCAGAATTGCGCTTCGTCGAAGGATTCTCTCATCCCGCAACCTCCCATTCGGTCGTCGGCTCGCCGGTCTCCTTGTTCTTGCCGTCCTTCAGCTTCACGCCCATGTCGGACAGCAAGTCGCGCAGCCGGTCCGACTCGGCGAAGTTTCTCGCCTTCCGCGCCGCCAGCCGCTCGGTCACCAGCTTTTCCACTTCCGCCTCGTCGACTTCGACGCCGCTCAAAGCCTTCTGCTCCCACGCCGCCGGATCGTCCTGCAACAGGCCCAGGAGATTCGCCGCGCGCAAAAGTTTTTCCGCTTCCGCCCTGCCCGTCTGGGTCTTGGACGGCTCGGCCTTGGCGGCCATGGCGTGCAGTTCGGCAATGGCGCCGGCGATGTTGAGGTCGTCGAGAACGGCCGCCATGAAGCTCGGCCGCAGGGGCGCCTGCGCCGCGCTTTCCGCCGTCACGCCTTGCGCGCGTAAAAAACCGTACCAACGGGTCAGCGTCTTCTCGGCCTCTTCCAGCGCCTTGACCGTCCAGTCGATCGGCTGGCGGTAATGGCTGCGCAGCATGGCGAGGCGCAACACCTCGCCGCGCCACGGCCGTCCGCCGAATTTGTCGGTGTGCAGCAATTCGTGGATGGTGACGAAATTGCCGAGGCTTTTCGACATCTTCTCGCCTTCGACCTGCAGAAAGCCGTTGTGCATCCAGACGTTGGCCATGACGTCATGGCCAAAGGCGCAGCGCGTCTGGGCGATCTCGTTCTCGTGGTGCGGGAAGACCAGGTCGATGCCGCCGCCGTGAATGTCGAAGACCTCGCCCAGATGCTTTTCCGACATGGCCGAGCATTCGATATGCCAGCCCGGACGTCCCCTGCCCCAGGGGCTGTCCCAGCCCGGCTCGCCGCCCTTCGAGGGCTTCCACAGGACAAAGTCCATCTCGCCCTTCTTGTAGGGCGCGACTTCGACGCGGGCGCCGGCGATCATGTCGTCAAGCGGCCGGCGCGACAATTGGCCGTATTCCGGCATGGACGGCACGTCGAACAGCACATGGCCGTCGGCGGCGTAGGCGTGGCCGTTGGCGATCAGCTTCTGGATGATCGAAATCATCTCGGCGATATGCTCGGTGGCGCGCGGCTGCACGTCGGGCGGCAGGCAGTTCAGCGCGGCGACATCCTCCTGGAAGACGCGGTTGGTCTCTTCCGTCAGCTCGCGGATGGTGATCTTCCGCTCGGCGGCCCGCGCATTGATCTTGTCGTCCACGTCGGTGATGTTGCGGACATATTTCACATGATCCGCGCCATATATCTCGCGCAGCAGCCGGTACAGGACATCGAAGACGATCAGCGGCCTGGCGTTGCCGATATGGGCGAAATCATAGACCGTGGGGCCGCAGACATAGAGCCGCACGTTTTGCGCGTCGATCGGCGCGAAGATTTCCCGCTCGCGGGTCAGCGTATTGTATAGTTTCAACGGCGTCGAGACAGACATGAATCCCCCTGGCTCTGGCCTGGGCGTCGATCTCGCGAGAATTTTGGGGAGACGTGACGGCGCCAGCCAGCTGAGCTGCTAGCTGATAATCGAAATCCTGCAAAGAATTCGCGAATGCGTCATGGGCCGCACCATGCTTTTTTCGGGCGCCGGCGTCAAGCCGCTTCCAAGCCCGCTTCAGTGATATCCGCCGGCCGCGTCGGTCTTGCCGCGGAATATGTAATAGGCGAAGCCGGTATAGGCGAGGATGATCGGGATCAGCACGGCTGCCCCGGCAAGCAGGAAGGCCAGGCTCGAGTCCGGCGCCGCCGCCGCGTGAATCGTCACCGAACGCGGCACGATGGTGGGATAGAAACTGATCCCGACGCCGATATAGCAGAGCGCGAACAGGCCGAGGCTCGCGAAGAAGGGCGCGGTTTCGCGCTCGTCGGCGAGCAGCTTGAGCAGCCACAGGCCGAGCGCGCCGCAGGCGAGCGGCAGCGGCGCAAGCAGCAGGTTTTTCGGCCAGCCGAACCACAGGCGCCAGTAATCGTCATTGAGGAAAGGCGTCCAGATGCTGACCGTCGCAATCAGCGCCAGCAACAGCGGCGCCAGCGCGCGCGCCAGGGCGAAGGCGCGGCTTTGAGTTGCCCAGCGGGTTTTGAGGATCAGCCACGCCGCGCCGAGCAGCGCATAGCCGACGACGAGGGCAAATCCGGTCAGCAGGCTGAAAGGCGTCAGCCAGTCGAGCCTGCCGCCGGCATAGGCGCGGCCGGCGACCTTGATTCCCTGCACCAGGGCGCCGAGCATCACGCCCTGCGAAAAGGCGGCGGTCAGCGAGCCGAGGAAAAACGACCAGTCCCACAGCCACGCCGATCTTTCGGCGCGAAAGCGGAATTCGAAGGCGACGCCGCGAAAGACCAGCGCGAGCAGCATGGCGACGACGAGCGGATAAAGCGCCGGCATGATGATCGAATAGGCGAGCGGAAAGACCGCGAACAGGCCGCCGCCGCCGAGCACCAGCCAGGTCTCGTTGCCGTCCCATACCGGGGCGACGGAATTCATCGCCTCGTCGCGCTGGCTTTTCCCTGCGAACAAGGGAAAGAGAATGCCGATGCCGAGGTCGAATCCGTCCAGCGCGACATAGGCGAGGACGGCGAAGGCGATCAGCGCCGCCCAGATGTTCGGCAAGTCGAAAAAGGTGTTTTGCAAGCCGAAAAACGCGCTCATCGGCCCGCCTCCCTGGGCTCGCCGGCAAAAAGCCCCGCCGCCGGGGTCAGGCCCGCCGCATGGATCGGCGCCGGTCCGGCCCCTGTCGGCTCGCCCGGCGCGGGCGGGCGGTTCATCAGCTTGGCCATGTAGTAAATCCCCGCGCCGAACAGGGTCATGTACACGAGTAAAAACGCGGCGAGCGAAGCCCCGACGGCCGGCGCCTGCACGGGCGAGGCCGATTGCGCCGTGGTCAGCAAGCCATAGACGGTGAAAGGCTGGCGGCCGGTCTCGGTCGTGGTCCAGCCCGCGATGATGGCGACAAAGCCGGCCGGGCCCAGAGCCATGGCGGCGCGCTGCAGCCAGGGATTGGCGTAGAGGCCGCCGCGCCAGCGGCTATAAAGGCTCCACAAGCCGAGGCCGAGCATGGCGAAGCCGATCCCGACCATGAGCCGGAACGCCCAGAAGGTGACGGGAACCGGCGGCCATTGATTTTTGGGCCAGTCATCCAGGCCGCGCAGAAAGCCGTTCCAGTGATGGGTGAGGATCAAGGCGCCGAGATGCGGGATTTCGACCGCATAATCGACGCGATCCTTCCGCTCGTCCGGCCAGCCGAACAGGACGAGCGGGCCGCCCGTCTCGGTCTTGAAATGGCCTTCCATCGCCGCGATCTTTTCCGGCTGGTATTGCAGCGTGTTCAGCCCGTGCTGGTCGCCGGCGAGAATTTGCGCCGGAGCGACCAGGACCGCCATCCACATGGCCATGGAGAACATCTTTTTCACGGCCGGCGTTTTCGCGCCGCGCAAAAGATGCAGCGCCGCCACGCCGCCGACGGCGAAAGCCGTCGTCAGGTAGGCGGCGAGCAGCATATGAATGAGGCGATAGGGAAAGGAGGGGTTGAAGATCGCCTTGAGCCAGTCGACCGGCGTGAACTGGCCGTCCGCGTTGATGGCGTAACCGGCCGGCGTCTGCATCCAGCTATTGGCCGCCGTGATCCAGAAGGCGGAAATCGCCGTGCCAAGCGCCACCATGCAGGAGGCGAACAGACGCAGCGCCGGCGAAACGCGCCCCTCTCCGAACAGCATGACGCCGAGAAAGCCCGCCTCGAGGAAAAAGGCGGTCAGGACCTCATAGCCCATCAGCGGGCCGATGACCGGCCCGGTCTTGTCGGAAAAAACGCTCCAGTTGGTCCCGAATTCATAGCTCATCACCAGGCCGGAGACGACGCCCATGCCGAAATTGATGGCGAAGATCTTCTTCCAGTAGTTGAACAGGTCGCGATAGACGGTCCTCCCGGTGATCGCGAAAAGCCCGTCGAGCACCGCGAGATAGGAGGCGAGGCCGATGGAAAAGGCCGGGAATATGATGTGAAAGCCGACCGTGAAGGCGAATTGCATTCGCGCGAGATCGAGTGCGGCGAAAGTCATCGGCGAAGGCTCCTGGCTCCGACTTGGCTAAGGCACAACGAGCGAGCGGCGATTTGGCTCCCGATTGTCGTCCGCCTATTCGGTGACGAATTCCGCGGCCTTGAAGCCTTGCGCGAAGAGAAGCGCGGTCAGATCGCCATGATCGACGCGCGCCTGCGCCGCGGCCGCGACCGTCGGCTTGGCCCGATAGGCGACGCCAATTCCCGCCGCCTCGAGCATGGCGAGGTCATTGGCGCCGTCGCCGATCGCCATGGTCTCCCCCGGCGCAAGCTGCAATCGGGCTTCGAGGTCCCGCAGGGTCGCGAGTTTCGCCGCTTTGCCGAGGATGGGCTCCTCGACCACGCCGATGAATTTGCCGTCCTCGATCTTGAGGACATTGGCGTGGTTCTCGTCGAAGCCGATCTTTTCGGCAATGCGCGAGGTGAAAAGCGTGAAGCCGCCGGAAACCAGCACGGCATAGCCGCCGTGGGCGCGCATGGTGCGCACCAGCGTCGTCCCGCCGGGGGTCAGAGTGATGCGCTCCTCGATGGCCTTGTCGACCACTCCGGCGTCGAGCCCGGCGAGCAGCGCCACGCGCTCGCGCAGGGCCGGCTCGAAGGCGATTTCGCCGCGCATGGCGCGTTCGGTGATGGCCGAGACCTTTTCCTTCAAGCCGACGAAATCGGCCAGTTCGTCGATGCATTCCTGGCCGATCATGGTCGAATCCATGTCGGCGAGCAGCAGTTTTTTCCGCCGCCCCTCGATCGGCTGGACGAAAATGTCGACCGGCGCCGTGCCGATCCCGATCCGCAGGACCGAGACCGCCGCCTTGCAATAGCCGGCGTCGGCGAAAGCGGACTCGGCGCGATTGCCATGCGCCGCGCCCGGTGCGAAAGGAATGTCGGCGGCCTGGCCCGGCGCGAGAATCACCGGATCGCCCGCGCCCGGCAGGCGGCGGGCCGCCGCCGCGACGATTTCGGACGTCAGGCTCCCGGCGCCGGAAGCGCCCACCAGGGTGGCGACATGGGTCATGGACGATTCGGGCAAACGGAGTTTCTTCAATTTGAATGAATTCGACGCCGTCCTCATCGCAGGACCGACGGCCAGTGGCAAGTCCGCCCGCGCCATTTTCCTGGCGCGGGAGACCGGCGGCGTCGTGATCAACGCCGATTCCATGCAGGTTTACAAGGACCTGCCGATCCTGTCCGCCCGCCCGACCGCCGAGGAGGAGCGCGAGACGCCGCACCTGCTGTTCGGCCATGTCGGCGCTGAGCGCAATTATTCCGTAGGCCTCTGGCTCGACGACGCGCGGCTTGCGCTGATTGACGCCCGCCGCATGGGCCGCCTGCCGATTTTCGTCGGCGGCACCGGCATGTATTTCAAGGCCCTGTTGCAGGGATTGTCCGACATCCCGGCAGTGCCGGAGGATGTGCGCGCCCGCATTCGCGCCGAGAGCGCCGGCGTCGCGCCGGAGGAGCTGCACGCGAGATTGCGTGCCATCGACCCGCAAACCGCGGCCCGTCTGCGCCCGACCGATCCGCAGCGGATCATCCGGGCGCTGGAAATATACGCCGCGACCGGCGCGCCTTTGGCGGCGTTCCAGGGCGCCCGCGCAAGCCCCCTGCTCGATGCGAAAAAGTGCCAATGCCTGTTCATCGCGCCGGACAAGGCCGATCTGAACCGCCGCATCGACGCGCGTTTCGACCAGATGATGGAGGCCGGCGCGCTCGACGAAGTCCGCCGGCTGACGGCGAGAGAACTCGATCCGGCGCTGCCGGCCATGCGGGCGGTCGGCGTTCCCGGCCTGCTGGCTTTTCTACGCGGCGAATGTTCGCTCGAAGCGGCGGTCGAGCGCGGCAAGCGCGACAGCCGCCAATATTCCAAGCGCCAGTTCACTTTTGCGCGGACGCAACTGCCGGAATTTTCGTGGGTGGCGCCGGAATTCTAAGGCGATTCCCTTCGCCGCATAGCCCGTCGACAGACGGGCGGGAGAAGGGATTCGCGCCTATCCCGCCGACAGCCGCGCCAAAACCTTGGCCCTTCCCAGCAGCGGCAAAATCCTGGCCAGTTCCGGCCCGGACTCCTGTCCCGTCAGCGCCAGGCGCAGCGGATGGAACAAGGCCTTGCCCTTGAGGCCAGTCGCCTCTTTCAGCTTTTGCGTCCAGGCGCCCCAGCTCGTTTCGTCGAGCGGCCCGGGCGGCAGCGCCGCAATGGCGGCCGTGCGAAAATCCGGCTCCAGCGGCTCCGTCTTGATCTCGCCCTCGATCACTTTCCACCAGTCGGCGACGTCGGAAAATTTCGTGAGATTGCCTCGCGCGGCAAGCCAGAAAGGCTCCGCCTTGCGGCCGACGATCTCCAGCGCCTCCAGCCGGGAATGCACGGAATCATAGGACAGGCCGTGCAGCACCCGCTGCGACAGATGCTCCAGCTCCTCATTGTCGAACCGCGCGCTGGTGCGCGAAATCGAGGCCAGATCGACCATCCCGGCCAGTTCCGGCAGGCTGTGCGCCGGCTGCACCGCGACCGACGAGCCGGTGAGCGTCGCCATCGCCGCCACCGCCAGCGATTCGACGCCTGCTTCGCGCAGGCCGGCGATCGACAGGGCGCCCGTACGCTTGGACAGGCCCTGCCCGTCGGCGCCGACGAGCAGGTTGTGATGGGCGAATTGCGGTGAAAAAGCCGCCCCCAGGGCGGCGAAAAGCTGAAGCTGCACCGCCGTGTTGGTGACGTGGTCCTCGCCGCGGATGATGTGCGTGACGCCGGCGTCGATGTCGTCCACGACCGACGGCAGGGTATAGAGATAGGAGCCGTCCTCACGCAAAAGCACCGGATCGGACAGTGACGCGCAATCGATATGGCTCGGGCCGCGGATGAGATCGTCCCAGCGCACGACCCCCGGGGCCAGCTTGAAGCGCCAGTGAGGCTTGCGGCCTTCTGCGGCGAGGGCGGCGCGATCGGCTTCCGTCAGCTTCAGCGCGGCGCGGTCATAGACCGGCGGCGCGCCGCGCGCGATCTGCATGCGCCGCTTGCGCTCCAGTTCGTCGGGCGTCTCGAAGCAGGGATAGAGCCGGCCCGCCTCCTTCAGTTTCTGGGCGGCCAAATCATACAGGGCGAAGCGCTCGGATTGCCGGAATTTTCGCTCCGGCGTGACGCCGAGCCATTCGAGATCGACTTCGATGCCGAGCGCATATTCCTCGGTCGAGCGTTCGGAATCGGTGTCGTCGAAGCGCAGGATGAAGGTTCCGCCGTGCTTGCGGGCGAAAAAATAGTTCAAAAGCGCGGTGCGCGCATTGCCGATATGGATGCGTCCGGTGGGCGAAGGCGCGAAGCGCACCACGGGCGCTACAAAGGCGGGAGATTTTGCGGGCTGAATCATGATCGCACTGGTTTAGCGCCTTTGCGTCCTTTCGTCACGATATCGCCGCTGTCATAGAATCGTGAAAAAAAATGCGCATAAGCGCAACAGGTTGCGTCGCCGGATGAATGACACATCGAAAGAGAGAGAGCTTGGCTGGGATGACCGGAATTGTCGCCGCGGGCTTTTGCCTGGTTCTGACCCTGTTCAATCTCGTTTCCCTGGCGATCGCCGGCTGGCGCTGCCGCCAGCGGAGCGAGCCTCTCGGCGCCCGCCTGCTCGCCACGGGCCTCGCCGAACCAACTCCGCCGGTCAGTATCGTCCGCCCGGTCTGCGGGTTGGAAACCTTTTCGGAACAGACGCTTCGCTCGACTTTTGAACTCGACTATCCCGATTACGAAGTGCTCTTCTGCGTCCAGAAGAAGAACGATCCGATCATTCCGCTGATCGAAAGGCTGCTCGCCGGCCAGCCTGAGGGACGCGGCCGCCTTCTGATCGGCGACGATCCGATCAGCCCCAACCCGAAGCTCAACAATTGCTTCAAGGGCTGGCAGGCGGCCAAGCACCAGTGGATCGTGCTGGCCGATTCGAACGTGCTGGCGCCGAAAGACTATCTCCAGCAGATGCTGGTCCGCTTCGCCCCAACAGTCGGCCTGGTCTGCTCGCCGCCGCTCGGCGTCATGCCGCAGGGTTTTCGCGCCCAACTGGAATGCGCGTTCCTGAATTCCTTCCAGGCGCGCTGGCAATTCTGCGCCGACGCCATCGGGGCCGGCTTCGCCCAAGGCAAGAGCATGATGTGGCGGCGCGAGATCGTCGAGCAGGCGGGCGGCATCGCCGCTTTGGCCTCCGAGATCGCCGAGGACGCCGCCGCCACCAAGCTGGTGCGCAACGCCGGAATGACGGTCGCCTTGGTCGATCGTCCCTTCGGCCAGCCGCTCGGGCTGCGGACGCTGCGCGCCATCTACCAGCGCCAGACCCGCTGGGCGCGCCTGCGCCGCGCCAGCTTCCCGCTGATGTATGCGCCGGAGGTTTTCGCCGGCTCGCTGCTGCCGATCGTCGCCGGCGCCTATGCGGCGCGCGATTTCGGCTTCGAGCCGTGGACGGCGGCGGCGATCGTCGCGGCGCTGTGGCATGTGCCGGAAACGGCGATGAACCTGTGGCTGCGCTGGCCGATCAGCTTCATCTCTCCCTTCGCCTATCTGCTCCGCGACCTGCTGTTCCCGGCGATCTGGATCGACGGCTGGCTCGGCGACGATTTCGTCTGGCTGGGCAATTCGATGACGGTGCGCGAGAGCAGCGAGGAAACCGTCGACGGCGCCGCGTAAGAGACTGCTCCGCTTGGCGCCGGAACCGAATTGATGCAGCATGCCTCAATCGTCAACAACCGAAAGGAGGTGTTCCGTGTCTCATTGTTCTGCGCCGCAATTGCCGGCTTCCGGGGTCTGGAGCGAAACAACCCTTTTCGAGGCGCGCGAAGCGTAACCGGCGCCGCGCGGAAGGGTTTGCCGCCTTGCGGTCAAACAATGGAAGGGCCGCCCGCAAGGGCGGCCCTTCGCATTTGGCTCAGCGCAGTCATTGCGAGCGACAGCGAAGCAATCCGGACAAAGGGCGCGGGCGCCGGTTTGAATTGGCCGGATTTGGCGGATTGCGGAAAACCGCGAGTGCGGCTGCCAAGGGCTGGTTGAAGCTAATTTGCGGACATTGGGATGCCGCCTTTTCGAAACAGGGGAATCCATTTGACATAGGTGCGAAAGGTCGTTTAGGCCTCCAAAGGTTGAGGCCAAGTCGCTGCAATTGATTCCGCTTCGAAAGTATCTGCCAATGCGCTCACTTGTTTTAATTATGATGATTTCATTAACTGTTGTTGGCTGCAACCCTTCAATTCCCCTCGTGATGTCGGCCGATGCGGGGAAGAATTACCACCTCACAGAGGTGCATGTTGACTTCGCTCCAGGGACGGTAATCGAAGATTACGCTACCCTCGACGAATATGTGAAGTCGAAAGGGATTTCCGATACGCAGGCCGCATCGGCGGCAGCTAGGACGCCGGAGGCCGCCGAGTTCCTCCGCAACCGCTCCCGTGAGGCGATAAGATCCGCCTTCTTGAATTTCCTGAACAAGCGATTGACTGGTAGCGCGCCGCTGCGGGCCGACGTTGTGATTTCTGCGCTGGTCATTCCCTTGAACATTGGACCAGAGGGCCAATTTACGATTACGGGTCACGCAACATTGGTCGATATTCAAACTGGGAAGGTCGTTGCGACGTTGCCGGAAGTCACCATCACAGAAACCGCCACAATCGGCCAATCGGTGGTACGCGGGCTTTACGAGAAGACTGGTGTAATGAAACCACCCGTTGAAAGGCTGGCAGACGGCTATGCCGCAAAATACTTTTTTGCGATACCAAGAAATTAATTCCGCGCGTCCTTTCGCTCGAAGTCGATTGTGCGACCGTAACGTCGCCGCCATGACCTTCGCGGCCTCGTCCCTGGTCGCTGCGCTAGGCAAGTGCGACGAATGACTGTTTCCGCATCCATGACGCGACGGTCGCGGACACGATCAAGAAGGTCGGCAATGAGCCGTTTTGCGTCATCGCCAGGGAGCGTTCTCGCGGCCGTAGTCTTGATTGCTTCCTGCCGCGCCTTCGGCTCGCAGTCGCAATGACGGCGTCACGCAAGGCGCCCTATTCCTCGAACCTTTCGCTCGAGCCGACCGTCGCCTCCGGCGCGATGGTAAAATCCGGCGCATGGGCTGGCTCGCCCCGATCGCGAAAAGCGTTGACGATGGGATAGCGGCGGTCGCGGCCGAAATTCTTCTTCGTCACCTTCACCCCCGGCGCCGACTGGCGGCGCTTGTATTCGGCGAGATAAAGCAGCCGCTCGATTTTTCGCACGACTTCAAGCTCATGGCCGCGCAAAACAATGTCGGAGATGCGCATGTCCTTTTCGACCAGGCACTCCAGCATGTCGTCGAGCGCGTCATAGGGCGGCAGCGAATCCTGGTCCTTCTGGTTTTCGCGCAGTTCGGCCGTCGGCGGCTTGATGATGATGTTTTCGGGAATGACGCGACCGTCGGGGCCGAGCGCGCCGTCCGGCCTCCAGCGGTTGCGCAGGGCGCAAAGCCTGAAAACCTGCGTCTTGTATAAATCCTTGATCGGATTGAAGCCGCCGTTCATGTCGCCATAGAGGGTGGCGTAGCCGACCGACATTTCCGACTTGTTGCCGGTCGTCACCAGCATCGGGCCGAATTTGTTGGACACCGACATCAACAGGACACCGCGCGTCCGCGCCTGGATGTTCTCCTCCGTCACGCCGCGTTGCGTTCCCGCGAACAATGGCGCCAGCGCCGCCTCGACGCCCTCGACCGCCGCGGCGATGGGCAGGATGTCGTAGCGGACCTTCAGCGCCTCGGCGCAATCGGCGGCGTCTTTCAGCGATTCCCCCGAGGTGAAGCGGTAGGGCAGCATGATCGCATGCACTTTGTCCGGCCCCAGGGCGTCCGCCGCCATGGCCGCGCAAAGCGCCGAATCGACACCGCCGGACATGCCGAGCACGACGCCGGGAAACTTGTTCTTGGCGACATAGTCGCGCAGGCCGAGCACGCAGGCCGCGTAATCGGCCTCGTCGTCGCCGAGCGCCGGCGCATTGGGCGCCTCGACGCAGGACCAGCCGCCGTTGCGGCGCTCGAACACGACTTTCGCCACCGTCTCGACAAAGGACGGCAGCCGCCCGGCCAGCGAACAATCGGCGTTGACGATAAAACTGCCGCCGTCGAAGACCAGTTCGTCCTGGCCGCCGATCTGGTTGAGATAGACCAGCGGCATTCCGCTTTCGGCCACCCGCGCGGTGGCGACGCCCAGGCGCTCGGCGTCCTTGCCGCGCCAATAAGGCGACCCGTTCGGCGACAGCAGGATTTCCGCGCCGGTTTCGTGCAGGACCTCGACAATGTCCTGCCCCCAGATGTCCTCGCAAATCGGCAGTCCGAGCCGCACGCCGCGAAAGGCCACCGGACCCGGCGCCGGGCCGGGCCGAAAAACGCGCTTCTCGTCGAACACGCCGTAATTGGGCAGGTCCACCTTCAGACGAACGGCGGCGATGCGGCCGCCGTCCAGCAGCGCATAGGCGTTGTGGCAGAACCCGTCCTGCATCCAGGGCAGGCCGATCAGCACGGCGGGGCCGCCGTCCGCGGTCTCGCGGGCCAGCTCCTCCGCCGCCGCGCGGCAGGCTTCCTGGAAGGCGGGGCGCAACACCAGATCCTCGGGCGGATAGCCGGCGAGGAACAATTCGGAAAACAGCACCAGGTCGGCGGAAAATTCCGCGGCCTGCTTTCGCGCCGCGCGGGCGCGTTCGAGATTGGCGTCAATGGCGCCGACGACGCAATTGACCTGCGCCAGAGCGAGAACCAGACGATCGGCGGGACGTGAGGAAGTCATGGCCTCCGGTTTAGCTTATGGAGGCGAAAGCGGCAATCGGCGCCCCTCATATCGAGCGGGGCGGCTCTCCCTCGGCCGCCAGCTCCGCCGTCTCCTCATCGGTGAAAACGCGGGATCGGGTGATGAAGGTGATGCCTTCCGGGCCCTCGACGGAAAAGCCGGAGCCGTCGCCGGGCACCACGTCGATGATCAGCTGGGTATGTCGCCAATATTCGAACTGGTTGGCGCGGATGTAGAAGGGACAGCCCCCGATCTCGCCGAGCAGCACGTCCTCGTGGCTCGGATAATATTCCGCGACCGGATTGCACAGGGGCGCCGATCCCTCGCAGCAGCCGCCGGACTGATAGAACATCAGCGGTCCGTGCTTGGCCGTGAGGCGGATAATCCAGAGCAGGGTTTCGGCCGTGGCTTCGACGCGCGCAGGCATGCGATCCTCCATTTTTCAAGCAGGTATATCATGGCGCAAAAAAATGCGCGGCCCTGTTTCCAGAGCCGCGCAAAGTCATTTTTGCGGAGACGCTTGCACCACTTCTCTTCGACCGCGACTCATCGCGGTCGAAGAATCCCTCGCATCAGCTCGGCGTCGCATTCGCTCCTGGCCGGTTCTCATCAATGAGAACCGGATCAGTCTCAGAAGAAGCCGAGAGCCTTCGGGCTGTAGCTGACCAGCAGGTTCTTGGTCTGCTGGTAGTGGTCCAGCATCATCTTGTGGGTTTCGCGGCCGATGCCCGATTGCTTGTAGCCGCCGAAGGCCGCATGGGCGGGATAGGCATGGTAGCAGTTCGTCCAGACGCGGCCGGCCTTGATGCCGCGGCCCATGCGATAGGCGCGGTTGCCGTCGCGGGTCCACACGCCCGCGCCGAGGCCGTAGAGCGTGTCATTGGCGATCGCCAGCGCTTCGGCTTCGTCCTTGAAGGTCGTGACCGACACGACCGGGCCGAAGATTTCTTCCTGGAAGATGCGCATCTTGTTGTGGCCCTTGAACACGGTCGGGCTGGACATAATAGCCGTCGGCGAACTCGCCGCCGATGTTGGCGCGCGAGCCGCCGGTCAGGCACTTGCGCGCCTTCCTGCTTGCCGATTTCGATATAGGACAGGATCTTTTCGAGCTGCTGGTTCGACGCCTGCGCGCCGACATGGTGTTCATGTCGAGCGGGTTGCCCTGCTTGATCGCCTGGACGCGCTTGATGGCGCGCTCCATGAACTTGTCATAGACCGATTCCTGGACCAGCGCGCGGCTGGGGCAGGTGCAGACTTCGCCCTGGTTGAGAGCGAAGAGGGTGAAGCCTTCGAGCGCCTTGTCGAAGAAATCGTCATCTTCCTGCATCACGTCGGCGAAGAAGATGTTCGGCGATTTGCCGCCCAGCTCCAGCGTCGCCGGGATCAGGTTGTCGGCGGCGTAATGGGCGATCGTGCGGCCGGTGACGGTCGAGCCGGTGAAGGCGATCTTGGCGATGCGCTTGCTCGAGCCGAGGGCCTTGCCGGCCTCGGCGCCAAAGCCGTTGACGATGTTCAGCACGCCTTCGGGAAGAATATCCGCGATCAATTCGGCGAAGACCATGATGCTGATCGGGGTCTGCTCCGCCGGCTTCAGCACGACGCAATTGCCGGCGGCGATCGCCGGGGCCAGCTTCCAGCCGGCCATCAGCAGCGGGAAGTTCCACGGAATGATCTGGCCGACGACGCCGAGCGGCTCATGGAAGTGATAGGCGATCGTGTCGTGGTCGATTTCCGAAATCGAGCCTTCCTGGGCGCGCAGCGCGCCGGCGAAATAGCGGAAATGATCGGCCAGCAGCGGAACGTCGGCGTAGGTCGTTTCGCGGATCGGCTTGCCGTTGTCGAGCGTTTCGACCAGGGCGAGCGTGGAGAGATTGTCCTCGATGCGGTCGGCGATCTTGTTGATAATGCTGGAGCGTTCGCCGGGGGGGGTGCGGCCCCAGGCGTCCTTGGCGGCGTGGGCGGCGTCAAGCGCGAGTTCGATGTCCTCGGCGGTCGAGCGGGCGACCTTCGCGAGCACATGGCCGGAGACCGGCGAAACCTTGTCAAAATACTGGCCACGCACCGGCGCAACCCATTTGCCGCCGATGAAATTGTCGAATTTCGACTTGATCAGGTTTTCACCCGTCAATTTCGCCACTGCTTCTTGATACATAGACCTTCCTCCATAGTCGCGCGCCTCGCGGCGCTTATCAGAAACGGATCGGAGCTTTCAGCGCCGCGGGCATTGCCGGGAAGCGCGCAGCCGGACGACCGAACCGCTCAAGATTTCGTTGCATGCCCAAGATTTCGTTACATGCTTATGAACGCCCGACGGCGAAAGCTTCGACCTCGCCGTCCCCGATTAAATCCGTCAGGGCCTCGACATGCGAAACTCGGACTTGCGAAATCCGATTGGCGCGAGGCGCGGTCCGCCCCCGCGCGGCGCCCGGACATTTCCGCTTGAGCGGAGCGAGGGCGCGAGCGCAGGCGAAAGAGCCGCCTCGCAATGGCAATCTTGACTTCGCATGACCTCCCCAGGACATGAGCGCTTCAAGGACCTTGCGTTCAATGGCGAGCACATTAATCCCGACCAAGACGCCGCCGATACTGCTCTTTAGTGCCATTGACCCTGGACAGGGGCGCCCGGAAAGACCTACTATATTGTGCAGCGAAGCCTTATGTTGCATTGCAGAATGAAATTGCTGCAGTGCACAAAGAAGTTCACGCCCTTTGACAGTCCATGCTACTTTGGCGCCGTAGACGGTCACCGGGCGGACACTATCTTCGCTGCAGGGATGATCGGCAACGAAGAACGCCTTGCAATACAGGCGCATTGTCCCGGATCTAAACGGGTTCGCCTTGAAGCGGACCCTTTGCAATGGAGGAAAACATGACGGAAGTTACCTGGACCGCTCCCGAAGCCTGCGAAGTCTGCGTCGGCATGGAAGTCACCAGCTATATGTCCGCCGCGCTCTGAACGGCGTTGTGGACGTGAAGCGGCTTTAAGGTCGGTCACGTGCAATTTCTCGTACTGGGTTCCGCGGCGGGCGGCGGTCTGCCGCAATGGAACTGCTTGTGCGCGAACTGCCGTCTCGCTTATGAGCGGGACGGCCGTTTGACCGCACGGACGCAATGCAGCGTCGCCGTCAGCGACGACGGCGAAAGCTGGGTCGTGCTTTCCGCGACCCCCGACCTGCGGCAGCAGATCATCGCCAATCCCGCGCTCCATCCCAAAATCGCGCCGCGCCATTCGCCGATCAAGGCGGTGTTCGCGCCGAACGGCGACATCGACAATATCGCCGGCCTTCTGGTGATGCGCGAAATGCAGCCCTTCACCATCTATGCGACGAAGAGCGTCATGGCGCAGACGATGGGCGGCGTGTTCGGCGTGCTGAATCCCGACGTGGTCAGGCGCCAGACGGTCGCGATCGACGAGGTCATCGACACCGGCCTCGGCTTCACGCTCACGCCCTTCATCGCCCCCGGCAAGATTCCGCTCTACATGGAATCGCCCGACGAGGCCAAGATCGAACTCGCCGCGGAGGGCGAATACACGGTCGGCGTCGAAATCCGCAAGGGCGACCGGCGCTTCTATTACATTCCCTCCTGCGCGCGGATGACCGACGCGCTGCGCAAGAGACTCGAGGGCGCGGAAATCCTGTTCTTCGACGGCACGACTTTCGAGGACGACGAAATGCTGCGGCAGGGCCTGATGCCGAAGACCGCCACGCGCATGGGCCACATGGCGATGAACGGCGAGCGGGGCTCGTTGCGCGCGCTGGCCGACGTCGACGTCAGGCGTCGGATTTTCGTGCATATCAACAATTCCAATCCGGCCCTGCGCCATGACTTCGCCGAGAGGGCGCAGGTCGAGGCCGCCGGCTGGCAGATCGGCCATGACGGGCTGCTCATCGACACGCAAGACGTCGAAAAAGGCGAGGCGCGCCCATGACCATCGAGGAGCTGACGGACGAAGCGCGCCCCCATCTCTTGCGCGGCGTAAAGCTCAAGAACGACCAGGTCCGCAAGACCTGGGTGCTGCTCGCGCCGGAACGCTTCCTGCGGCTCAACGCGATCAGCGTCGACATCCTGCAGCGCTGCGACGGCCAGGCCGCGCTTGCGGCGATCGTCGAAGATTTGGCGAAGAAATATTCGGCCGATCGCGCGGTGGTCGAACGCGACGTAAGGGTGCTTCTGACGAGCCTGCTCGAAAAACGGATGCTGGGCCTATGAACGAAAAAACCCCTGCCCCCACGCTGCCGTCCGGCATGCTGGCGGAGCTTACCTATCGCTGCCCCCTCTCCTGCCCCTATTGCTCCAATCCGCTGAACATGGGCGGCCGCGAAACCGAAATGTCCACCGACGAGTGGAAGGACATTTTTTCGCAAGGCGCGGCGCTGGGCATCCTGCATGTCCATATGTCGGGCGGCGAGCCGGCGTCGCGGCGCGACCTGCGCGAACTCGTGGCGCATTGTTCGCAGCTTGGCCTCTACACCAATCTCATCACCTCCGGCGTCGGCATCACCAAGGCGATCTTTTCCGATCTCGCGAGCGCCGGCCTCGACCATGTGCAATTGTCGATCCAGGATTCGGAAGCGAAGGGCGCCGACTGGATCGGCGGCTACGAGGGCGGCTTCGCCAAAAAGCTCGAGGTCGCGGAATGGGTCGTCGCGGAGGGCATGCCGCTCACCGTCAACGCCGTGATCCATCGCGCCAATGTGGCGCATGCCGCCGACATGGTCGATTTCGCCGTCAGGCTGGGCGCGCGGCGAATCGAGATCGCGCACACGCAATATTACGGCTGGGCCCTGCACAATCGCGCCCATCTGATGCCGACGCGCGCGCAGACGGAAAAGGCTTTCGCCGAGGTCGAGGAGCGGCGCGAACGCTACAAGGGCCGGATCGTCATCGACCATGTCGCGCCCGACTATCACGCAAAATATCCCAAGGCCTGCATGAGCGGCTGGGGACGCCTGACGCTGAACGTCACGCCGCAGGGCAAGGTGCTTCCCTGCCACGCGGCGGAAACAATTCCCGGCCTCGAATTCTGGAGCGCGCGCGAGAAGAAACTCGCCGACATCTGGAATCACTCGCCCGGCTTCAACGCCTTTCGCGGTTACGACTGGATGCAGGAGCCCTGCCGCTCCTGCGAGCGCAAGACCGAGGATTTCGGCGGCTGCCGCTGCCAGGCGCTGGCGCTGCTGGGCGACGCCGCCGCCTGCGATCCGATCTGTTCGAAATCGCCGCATCACAATCTCATCTCCGAGATCGCGGCGCGCGATTCCGCTGAAACCGTCGAGGGATTTTCGCCCCGCCGCCTGGAGAAAACCCGAATAAAGGATCAGGTTTGAATTGGCCGCGCGGCCAGGCTCGCCCGCAGACAGCGCAACGACGAAGAATTCAGCGTGAACGGGCGACAGGACAAGGCCTCCGGCCGTTCGACCCAGTCCGATGAATGCGCGCGGCGCGGCGAGGTTTTTTCGATTGTTGCAAAAGCCTTAACTCTGTCCCGAGACTGCGCCGGACTTCCCCGCCAAGGGCGCCAAAGTACAATTTCCCTGTGACCGTCTCGCTCTAAGATCAGGCAAAATTTTGGAGGAACATCGTGGCGTTAAACACCCGCAAACTCGGGCTCTCCCTTCTTGTCTGTCTGTCCCTCGCCGGCGCCGAACGCGCCCTGGCGCATGGCAATGTCACCCCGCAACCCATCGACACCACCGGCCTGCCGCAACTCGGCGACGGCTGGCGCGACGTCAATCCTTATCGCGGCACGCCGAACCAGGATCTGGCGCAGAAAATCGGAGCCTCCGGCTTCAACCAGAATTGCGCGCGCTGCCATGGCCTCGACGCCGAATCCGGCGGCATCGCGCCCGACCTGCGCTATCTCGACAAGGGCGCCGACGGCGACCAATGGTTCCTCAACCGCATCCGTCACGGCTACACCCAGAACGGCATGACCAAGATGCCGCCCTTCGAAGGCATCCTTTCGCAGGAAGCCATGTGGTCGATCCGCACCTATCTCGACTCCCGTTACCAGGGTAACTGAGAGTGATCGGCGCGACGATCCGCGCAGCGCTTTTCGCCGCCGCCTTGTGCGGCGGCGCGACGCAATTGGCGCAAGCCCGCACGCTTGACGAGGTCAAGACGGCGGGCCTGCTCCGCGTCACCGTCTATCAGGATTACAAGCCGTGGTCCTGGGAAGAAAAAGGGGTCGTGAAGGGCATTGACGCCGAGATCGGCGCGGCGCTCGCCAAGGCCTTCGGCGTCAAGGTCGACTATCTCGTCCTGCGCGCCGACGACAATATCAACGACGACCTGCGCAATGGCGTCTGGCGCGGCTCGCTGGTCGGCGCCAAACCGGGCGACGTCATGCTGCACGTGCCGAACGATTCCGCTGTCGAGCAGGCCAACGACAAGATCAAGCTGACCGACCCCTATCAGGTCGAAAGCCTGGCCATGGCGGTGGAGCCTGGCAAGGCCGACGCGGCCAGGGATTTTTCGCTGTTCGAAAAGGAAAAGGTGGCGGTCGACATCGGCACCTTGTCGGATATCATCCTGCTCAGCGCGCGCGATCACAGACTGATCGACAACGTCGTCCATGTGCGCGGCGAGCCCAAGGCGGCCGAGGCTTACGAGAAGGGCGAAGTGTCGGCCTTCTACGGCGAATTCGGCGCTGGTCGAGAATCTGGCGCATATGTCGACGAAGCCCGTCGAGATCGTCTATCCGAAGAATCCCCTGGTGAAGAACTGGCCGATCGGCGGCGCGGTAAAGGCCGGCGCGATCGATCTCGCCGATGCGATCAATCAGGAAATCGCCGCGCTTTCGGCCTCCGGCGAGCTGAAGAGAATTTTTGCGTCCTATGGCGTCACATGGCGCCGGCCGACGCAAGAACGGTGACCGTAACAGGTCCTGGCGCGACGGCGGCTCCGTCGCCGCGCCGAAGCAAAATGCGCCGGAATCGCCGGCGCGCCTTCTTGGGAGGAATGGGAATGATGAAACGTATTCTGATGGCCGGCGTCTCCGTCGCGGGGCTCGCCTTTGCAGGCGCCGCTCTGGCCGGACCCGTCACCGACGCGGACCTGCTCAACAGCGCCACCGCGACCGACCAGGTCGTCACCAACGGCATGGGCCTGCAGGCCCATCGCTATAGCCCGCTGGACAAGATCAACACGTCCAACGTGAAAGACCTCGTCCCCGCCTGGTCGTTCTCCTTCGGCGGCGAAAAGCAGCGCGGCCAGGAAGCCACGGCGCTGGTGCATGACGGCGTCATCTACATCACCGGCTCATACAGCCGCCTCTATGCGATGGACGCCAAGACCGGCGACAAGCTCTGGGAATATGACGCCCGCCTGCCTGAAGGCATCATGCCCTGCTGCGACGTGATCAACCGCGGCGCCGCCATCTACGGCGACAAGGTCTATTTCTCGACCCTCGACGCCCGCATCATCGCGCTCGACGCCAAGACCGGCAAGGTCGCCTGGCACAAGACGGTCGACGACTTCAAGGCCGGCTATTCCCAGTCCGCCGCGCCGCTCATCATCCCGACCAAGGCTAATGGCGCGCTGATCGTCACCGGCGTTTCCGGCGGCGAATTCGGCGTCGTCGGCCGCGTCGAGGCCCGCAGCGCCGAGACCGGCGATCTGGTGTGGTCGCGTCCTGTCCTCGAGGGCCTGATGGGCTCGTACAAGGGCAAGGAAACCACGATGACCGGCAAGCTCCACCAGACCTGGTCGGGCGACATGTACAAGACCGGCGGCGGCGCCACCTGGCTCGGCGGCACCTACGATCCGGACACCAAGCTGGTGTTCTTCGGCACCGGCAACCCGGCTCCCTGGAACTCCTGGCTGCGTCCGGGCGACAACCACTGGACGTCGTCGCGCATCGCCATCGATCCGGAAAACGGCGAGCTGAAGTGGGGCTTCCAGACCACCCCGCATGACGGTTGGGACTTCGACGGCGTGAACGAATTCATTCCGTTCGACATGATGAAGGACGGCAAGACCGTGAAGGCCGGCGCCACCGCCGACCGCAACGGCTTCTTCTACGTTCTCGACCGGACGGACGGCAAGTTCATCTCGGCCATGCCTTTCGTCAGCAAGATCACCTGGGCCAAGGGCATCGACAAGAACGGCCGTCCGATCTACAACGACGACTTCCGTCCCGGCGATCCGTCCAAGTCGGCCGATGGCAAGAAGGGCAAGGAAGTCTTCGCCGTTCCGTCCTTCCTCGGCGGCAAGAACCAGATGCCCGTCTCCTATTCCGACCAGACGCACCTGTTCTACGTGCCGTCGAACGAATGGGGCATGGACATCCACAACGAGCCGGTCGTCTACAAGAAGGGCGCGGCCTATCTCGGCGCGGGCTTCAACATCAAGCAGGTCTTCGACGATCACATCGGCTCGCTGAAGGCGATCGATCCCGTCGCGATGAAGGTCATCTGGGAATACAAGAACAAGGCTCCGCTGTGGGGCGGCGTCATGTCCACCGCCGGCGGCCTCGTCTTCACCGGCACTCCCGAAGGCTATCTGAAGGCGTTCGACGCCAAGACCGGCGCCGAACTCTGGAAGTTCAATGTCGGCACGGGCATTGTCGCCCCGCCGATCGCCTGGGAGCAGGATGGCCAGGAAATGGTCGGCGTCGCGGCCGGCTGGGGCGGCGCGGTCCCGCTGTGGGGCGGCGAAGTCGCCAAGACCTTCAAGGGCATCGACCAGGGCGGCTCCTACTGGGTGTTCAAGCTGGCGCCGAACTCCGCCTCCAAGTGACGAAAGCGGGCCGCTTTCACGGTTTTTCGTGAGGGCGGCCTGACAAGGCGTCCAAACAAACTCCATCTGGCGGGCGGTCGCGCTTCGGGCTCGATCGCCCGCCTTTTTTACGCCTCTTGCGCGAGACATGAGCATGGCGCACATTCCGGACATTCGAGCGGGCAACCCCGCTGGTCCCGTTCAGACTTCGGACGCCGATCAAAATTCGGACGCCGATCGGAATTCGGACATTATTCGGAATTCGGACGCCATGATGACCCGCATCCTTATCGTCGACGACCATCCTCTGTTTCGCGAGGCGCTCGAAAGCGCGGTGCGGATGGAGCGTCCGCAATGCGAGATTTTCGAAGCCACGACGATCGACGAGGCCCTGTCCGTGCTGGCCCGGGAAAAGAACATCGATCTCGGCCTGTTCGACCTTTTCCTGCCGGGCACTTCGGGACTGTCGGGCCTCGTGCGGGTGCGCGCCGCCCATCCGCATCTGCCGATCATGGTGGTCTCCGGCCATGAGGATCCGCGCATCGTGCGCGACATGCTCTCCATCGGCGTCGCCGGCTTCGTCTCCAAGGCGACATCGAAAAGCGAACTCGCCCATGCGATCAAGGAGGTGCTCAACGGCTCGGTCTACCTGCCGGAGCGGTTCCGCAACCTCGGCCAGCCGCAGCCCTCGGAAATCGAACGGCGCGACATGCTGCGCCGCCTGCAGGACCTGACGCCGCAGCAATTGCGCGTCCTCGACATGATCCGCGCCGGCCTGCAGAACAAGCAGATCGCCTATGAACTCGGCGTCGCCGAGACCACGGTCAAGGCGCATGTCTCGGAAATCCTGCGCAAGCTCAACGTCTACAGCCGCACCAAGGCCGCGATCGAAGTCGGCAAGATGGACTTCGCGCAATTTTCCGCCAATGCTGGCCATGTCGGCGGCGACAAGGACTCGTCGCACTGAGCATCCAGCGAAGTTCCCAATTGCGAGGTTCTCGAGTGTCTTCAATTCCGCTTCGGCTGGCTTTCGCGCTGGGCCTGATTCTTTCCGGCGTTTTCGTCCCGCGCGCGGAAGCCGCCAACTCCTTGCGCCTGGCGATCCAGGCCACCGGGACCTTCGGCTGGGAGCTGGCCGTCGCCAAAGCCTATGGCCTCGACAAGCAGGCCGATCTCGATCTCGAGACCGAAGAGCTCGCCACCACCGAGGCGGGCAAGATCGCGCTGATCGGGGCGGCGCCGACATGATCCTGTCCGACTGGCTGTGGGTGGCGCGCGAGCGCGGCCTCGGCAAGAAACTGAAGTTCTATCCGCATTCGACGGCGCTCGGCGCGGTCATGGCCAAGGATGCGGCCGCCTTCAGGAAGCCGTCGGATTTCGTCGGCAAGAAGCTCGGCGTCGCCGGCGGCCCGCTCGACAAGAGCTGGCTGATGCTGCAGGCCTGGGCGTTGCGGCAGGGCGTCGACCTGCCGCGGCAGGCGGACGTCGTATTCGGCGCGCCGCCGCTGCTCGCCGAAAAGCTGGCGCAGGGCGAACTCGACGCGGCGCTCGAATTCTGGACCTTCTCCGCCCGCCTGCAAGGCCGGGGATTTTCACCCGCCGTGGACATGCGGGACGTGGAGCGCGAACTCGGCGCCAAGGGACCGGTCATCGTCACCGGCTATGTCTTCACAGAGGATTTCGCCGCAACGCACGGCCCGGTCCTGGCGCGATTCTTCGACATGATGACAAAGGCCAAAAAACTGATCGCCGACAATGACGCGGCCTTCGCCAAGATCGCGCCCATGACCGGCGCGAAGAACCCCGCCACGCTGGCGCTGTTCCGCAAATATTACCGGGAGGGCGTCCCGACCCGCCCGCTCGCCGAGGACGAGGCGGACGCCGCCGCCATGTACAAGGTTCTCGCGCGCGTCGGCGGCGCGGCCCTGGTCGGCGACGCCAAGACGCTCGACCCGGACGTGTTCTACCATCCCGCCGCCGCGCCGCAAAAATGATCCGGATAGTTTCGCTCGCGCTGTTCTTTGCCTTGTGGCAGGTCGGCGCCTGGAGTTTTGGGCCGCACTACCTGCCGACGCCGCTCGCGGTCGGCGCCACCATGGTTTCGGAGGCGCGCAGCGGCCAGCTTTTCTTCAACCTCGGCGTCACCCTGGCGCGGGTGGTCGCCGGCTTCACCCTCGCCATGATCTCGGGCTCGATCATCGGCCTGGCGCTCGGGCGCAACCAGGCGCTCGACCGGCTGCTCGATCCCTGGGTGGTGATCGTCCTCAACACGCCGGCTCTTGTGATCATCATGTTCGCCTATATCTGGGGCGGGCTGAACGAAGGCGCTGCCCTCGCCGCGATCACGCTCAACAAATTGCCCAATGCCGTGGTGACGCTGCGCGAGGGCGCGCGAGCGCTCGACCCGGGGCTGGACGAGATGGCGCATGTCTTCGCCTTTTCGCGCGGAAAACGCTGGCGGCATGTGCTGGCGCCGCAGCTCGCGCCCTATTTCGCCGCGGCGACGCGCGGCGGCGTCTCGCTGGTGTGGAAAATCGTGCTGGTGGTCGAACTCCTGGGCCGCCCCAACGGCGTCGGCTTCAAGATGAACGAGGCTTTCCAGCTTTTCGACCTGAAGCTGTTGCTGGCCTACGCCCTGCCCTTCGTCGGCCTGATGATTCTGGTCGAGACGTTCGTCCTCCGGCCGCTCGAACGCTCGGCCTCATGGTGGCGGCGACATGGCGCTTGAGATCGACATCACCCGCAAGGTCTTCAAGCTCGCCGGCGGCGGCTCGCGCCTCGTTTTCGAGGATTTCTCGCTCACGGTCGAGGATGGCGCGATCGTCGCCCTGCTCGGTCCGTCCGGCGGCGGCAAGAGCACGCTGCTGCGCATCGTCGCCGGCCTCGACCGGGATTTTTCCGGCGCGGTGAAAAAGCCGGTCGGACGGCTCGGCATGGTGTTCCAGGAGCCGCGCCTGCTGCCCTGGCGCAATGTCGCCGACAATCTCAGGCTCGCCGCTCCGGACTTGACCGCCGCGGGGCTGGAGGAGCTTCTCGCCGCCTTCGAGCTGGACGGCCGCGGCGACGACTATCCCGGCCAATTGTCGCTCGGCCTCGCCCGCCGGGCGGCCCTGGCGCGCGCCTTCGCCATCGAGCCCGACCTGATCCTGCTCGACGAGCCCTTCGCCTCGCTCGACCGCGCCCTGCACCGGAGGTTGCGCGACCTGCTCAGCCGCCGCATCGACGCAAAGAAAATGACCGCGCTGATCGCCACGCACGATCTCGACGACGCTTTTCTGCTCGCCGACGAGGTGATCTTTCTCGACGGCGCGCCGGCGCGGATACTCGGGCGGCTGCCGATCGACGCGCCGCGCGGAAAACGTGACGAAGATCTTACAAATTTGAGGCGTCTCGCGCCCAATTATCAGGTGATTGCGGGCGACGAGGATGATAAATCCGATGAAGCGCGCTGACGCTTAAAAATCAAGAATGGGAGTGAAGCAAATGACCGATGCCGCCATGGCCGAAAAAGCCCCCGCGACGGACGCCCTGCTGACGCCGGAAGAGTTCGAGGCCGCGATCCGCGCGGTCGGCGCCGAGCGCTATCACGACAAGCATATTTTTCACAAGATGCTGCATGGCGGCCAGATGAACAAGGGCCAGGTGCAGGCCTGGGCGCTCAACCGCTATTGCTACCAGGAGGCGGTGCCGCGCAAGGACGCGGCGTTGATGGCGCGCACCGACGACCGCGAATTGCGGCGCGAATGGATCTCCCGCATCCACGACCATGACGGGCTCGGCGACGAGAAGGGCGGCATCGAACGCTGGCTGGTGCTGACCGACGGGCTCGGGCTCGACCGCGCGCTGGTGATGTCCAAAAAGGCGGCCCTGCCCGCCACGCGCTTCGCGGTCGAGGCCTATGTGCGTTACGTGACCGAACAGCCGCTGACGGTGGCCGTCGCCTCGTCGCTGACGGAATTGTTCGCGCCGAAAATCCATCGCGAGCGCATCGCCGGGATGCTGGAGAATTACAGCTTCATCTCCGACGACGTGATGGCCTATTTCAAGCGCCGCCTGACCCAGGCGCCGAAGGACGCGGATTTCGCGCTGGAATACATCAAGGTCCATGCGAAAACGCGGGAAGTGCAGGACGCCTGCGTCGAGGCGGTGAAGTTCAAGTGCAACGTGCTGTGGGCGCAGCTCGACGCGCTGCATCTCGCCTATGTCGTCGGCATGATACCGCCCGGAGCTTTCGCGCCGGCGGCGTAAGGTCCTCGCCGTCACAAAGGGCGCGCGGCGCAAGCACGGAGCCATGGCGAAGCAATCCACGCCAAGACCCAGCAGGGATTGCCTCGTCGCTTTGCTTCTCGCAATGCCTGCTCTTCCGCGTCGTTCCCGTTCTCGCATGTGACGCTGCATATAGCAGCTCGGCCTGGGCGGGTGCGTTCAGCATCGACGACAAAATCCCGCCAGTCTCAGGGGCGGCCAAGATGCATATGGAAGGAACGGCCGCAGTAATGACCGGGCGGCCGATGACTCGCAACAAACATTTTCATTACGTTAGGCCAGAACCAAAGTTCACACTGGAATCAACGTATTCGCTGACCGAAATTAACGATTGCCGCTTAGCCTCAATTCATATCGGAGGCGATTTGATGTGCGCGGCGAACCTCAACGCATGGCAATTGCTCGACGAGCATACCTCGCCGACGTTTATCCTCGATCAAAGCGGCCGGGTGGCGAAGTGGAACCGCGCCTGCGAGAGGCTCACGGGCGTCAAAGCTGCTGACGTGCTCGGCACAACCGATCATTGGCGGGGCTTTTACGAGGAGGCGAGGCCCTGCCTCGCGGACCTCTTGCTCAGCGACAAGATCGAGGAGATCGACCTGCGTTACTTCGCGATTTCCGATCTTCCCGGCAATGCGGACGAACTCATAGCCGAAAGTTGGTGCGTCCTGCCGATCATCGGCGGCCTGCACTATCTCTCGATCGAGGCGGTGCGAATTCGCGACGCGTCCGGCGCGGTGATCGCCGTTCTCGAAACTTTGCGCGATCTCAGCGCCGCGAAAGAGGCGGAAGCCCGGCTGAAAGACCTGGCCGGCATCGATTTCCTGACCCGCCTCGCCAATCGCCGAGCCTTCGACGCGCTCCTTTCCTCAGCTTGGCGACGGGCAGTCAGGCACCGCAAATCCATCTCGATTCTCATGATCGACATCGATCATTTCAAACATTTCAACGACAGATTTGGTCACCTGCGCGGCGACGCATGTTTGAAGGCGGTCGCCGAGGCTCTCGCTGAGAATTGCCGCCGCCCCGGCGACGCGCTGGCGCGTTTTGGCGGCGAGGAGTTCGTCGTCGTCCTTGCAGACACGGATGGAATCGGCGCCGGCGTCGTCGCCGAAAACATACGTGGCGCGGTTGAGCGGCTCGACTTCTGCGCATCAGGGCGGCGGGAAGGCGACGCCGTCACGGTCTCGATCGGGGTCGCCACGGCCACGCCTGACGGCGCCGATGGCGCCGAAAAGCTGGTCGGCTTCGCGGATTACGCGCTTTTTCGCGCCAAGGAGCTTGGGCGCAATCGCGTCTGCCATTTTGACAACGATTCGGGCTTGCCGACCGCAGGACGATGAAACAACGTGAGCGGCCTTCCGCTATCCGCCGAACGGGGCCGCGCCGGAGGCAATGTCGGCGGCGCCGAGCGTCCGAGTCCAGTCACTATATTTAGCGTCACAGGCGCTAACCGGACAGGCGCGGATTCTTACGCCAAATCCCGTCTCGGAAACCCCTCGCTCGCCCAGACCTTGCCGGCCTTGGTCACGCCATAGGCCTCGGCGCCGTAATGGCGCAGCAACCTCATCCCTTCCTCGGGACCGGCCACCGAAACGGCCGTCGAGAGCGCATCGGCCAGCACCGCTCTTTCCGCGATGACCGAGACGCAGGCGAAAGAGGCCGGGGAATAGCCGGTGCGCGGATCGAGGATGTGGTGGCGGGAATAATCCTCCGACCAAGTGTAGGCGTAATCGCCCGCCGTCGCCATGCAGCCGGTGAGCGGCGCCGTTCCGAGCACGGCGTCGGCCTGGCGCGGATGCCGGATCGCCGTCATCCAATCGCGGCCCTCCGCATCATGGCCCAGCGCCTCCATTTCGCCGGTGTCGACAAAGGCCTGTCTCACGCCGCGTTCGGCCAGCACTTTCGCCACGCGATCGGCGGCGTAGCCGTGGGTGAGGCTGTTGAGCGTGATCCCCATGCCCGGACGTTCGAAGACAATCGCGTCGGCGTCGAAGCGGACAAGATTTTGGCCGATCAGCTTGCGCAGCGGCGCCGCTTCCTCGTCGCTCGGCCAGGCGCCGCGCTTTGCGTAGGAATCGTAAAAAATCCACAACGGCTGCACCGTGACGTCAAAGGCGCCGTTCGAGACGCGATGCACGTCCGCGGCGACCGTCAGCATGTCGATAAGGGCCCGGTCGGGCCGATCCAGCCTGCCCGTCGCATTCAGCCGGCGGATGTCGCTGCCTGGCGTGGAAAGGCCGGCGACGCGCTCCAGTCGGCGGATTTCCGCATAGCCGGCGTCGAGCGCTCCTTGCGCCTCGCGCTCGTCGAGGCCGACCACCGTCAGGCCGACGCTGGTGTCGAAAGCGACGCCGGGACGGCGGAAGACCGGCGCGTCGGCCAGTTCCTTCGCGCCAAAAAATCCGGCGGCGCCGACGCCAGCCGAGACGAGCGCCAGCTGCAGCATCTGCCTGCGGTCTGGTTTTGCTGTCGTCTTCATTGCGCCGCCTCCAATTGCTGTTTTTTCTGCGCCTTGCGCGCGCGCTTCTGCTCCAGAACCATCGGCACGCAATGCTGCGGATTGTCGAGGATGGCCACGCAATCCAGGCACTGGAAACATTCGGAATAGACGATGTCGCCGCTTTTCTCGATCGCGCCGTAGCGGCATTTCACCCGGCACATCTGGCAGGGCGAGCCGCATTCCGCGCGGCGCGGAATCCATTTCCAGCGTCGCACGAAACTCAAGGCCGAGAGCGTCGCGCCCAGCGGGCAGAGATAGCGGCAGAAGAATTTGTAATGGAACATGCCGGCGATCAGCAGCGCGACGGCGTAAAGCACGAAGGGCGCGGAGCGCATGAAGACGAGGGTGATGGAGGTCTTGAACGGCTCCACCTCGGCGACCTTTTCGGCCTGCGAGGAGAAGAAGAAGGCCGTGACCAGAATCGCCGCCAGCACGAGAAATTTCGGCAGGCGCGACAGGCGCTCGTAGCGCTGCGGCAGGCCGATCTGGCGCAGGCGCAGAAGTTTGGCGATCTCCCCGGCGAATTCCTGCAAGGCGCCGAAGGGGCAGAGCCAGCCGCAGAAGGTTCCGCGCCCCCAGATGAACAAGGCGACGAGCGCGAACGTCGCCACCATCAGGGTCGGCGGATCCCACAGGAAAAAGACGAAACTCCCCTCCCCCTTGATCGCCTTGATCAGCCCGAACAGCCAGACGATCGACAATTGCGCCTGCGCCCACCAGCCGATGAAGACCAGGGTGAAAGCCAGATAAGCGAGGCGGAAAAGCCGGAATTTCTGCGGCGAAAGGGTGAGCCTCCGCTGCCGGGCCAGGGCTATGGCGAGAACCAGCAGGCCCGTGCCGAGGATGGCGATGTCGCGCGTCCGGCTTTCCCAGATCGAACCAATTCCCTTGCCGTCGTCGCTCGGCGGCAGGTCGAACAATTTTGTCGGCAACGAATAGGCGAGCTTGAAATCCCGCCCCACTTTTTCCGGGAAAATCTGGCCCTTTTCACGCTGGACGCGGATGGAGAACTGCGACGGCGACGCCGGATCGAAAGCCGCCTGCGGCGCGATGCGCATGACCGCGACATCGCTTTTCGCCAGATCGAGTCCCTCGGGAACCGGCAGGTCCAGGGCGTCGCGCCAGACGAAGTCGCGCCAGGCGACCGGGGCGTCGGCCTGGGCGAGGCCGATGAAATCCGGCGTCGATCCGGGAATGAAGGACTCCGGCATGAAGGTCCAGCGGCCGCTCGACAGCACCAGCAAGGCCGGCGCGCCGTCAAGCTGGCCCATCAGCTTGCGCCAGTGCGCCTCGCCGAGCAGGTTGCGGCCGACGATCGGCACATCGACCTCGGCGATATAGACATCGACGAAGGTTCCCCGCGGATCGGCGAGGCCCTGCTCGTCCAGTCCTTCCGCGTCGGAGCCGGCGAAGCTCTTTTCAACCTCGGCGTTGCTCAGGCGCAGATGGCGGATATAGCCCCGCTGCAGCATCTGGGCGAAAGAGAGCGGCTCGAACGCGTCCGGCTTGACGTGGGCGACGCGATTGGGATCGCGGCCCTTGGAGAAGCCGAGCCGGGCGCGCGCCACCTGCAGCGCCGAATTGATGATCGTATCGTTGATGATGCGCACCGAGGCCGTGGCCTTGGCGACGCCGGAGATTTCGGCGGCGACGCTGTCGGCGCGCGGATCGCGCGTTCCCGGCGCCACGATCTTGATCGACTGGCGCAGCGACTTGCCGGCATATTGCTTGACGAAGTCCATCAAGGGCTCGGGCCCGAGCCCGTCGACGAAGACCGGCTCGTGCTGGCTCAGCACCGTGACGCCGAGAAATTCGCCGGACGGCTTGACCGCGATCAGCAAATCGAGCGGCGTGCCGGAAAAGCCGGGGATCGGCTCGAAATCGATGGATTCGAAGGCATAGGCGACGAGGACGTCGCCATTGTAGCTCTGCCTGAAGATCGGCCAGACCGGCAGGGTCGCATCGCGCTCGCCGACCGTGAAGGGCTTTGGAAAATAGCCGTCCATCGCCGCGCGCGTGAGCGTGGAGGCGTGGGCGGACAATCCGCCGAAGCAACAAAACAACAGCGCCGCGAGCTTCGCGAAGACACGCGGCGAACGGGCGAGGAGCCATTTCAGGCCCATCGTATTCCTTGGCATTTCAATCTCCCCGAATAAGGTTGTGTTACCTGGAAAACATCGCCTATAGTACTTTCGCCCAATTGCGCCTCGCCGAAAACCCGCGCTCCCACCAAAGGGACCGGAGCGGCGCGATGGACGAGGATTTTTGGTTTGCAAGAAAAGCGCGCGCGAAAAATCGCGGCGCGGAAAATGCGAGAGGGAGCGGTCCATTGCAGATGGGCGATGGGCGGTCCGACCGTCCCGACGGCGTCATCGTCGCTTCAACCAGCGCCGCGAGCGCCGATGCCGCGGCCAGAGAGATCGCCGCGGCCGTGACGAGCCAGATCGGCGGCGCCGGCGGCCTGCCCGAGGACGCCCTCGCGGGCCTGGTCTGTTTCGTCTGCGCCAGCTACGACGCCGCGCGCTTCGCCAAAGCGATGCATGACGCGCTGCCCGGCGTTTCGATTTTCGGCTGCACCACCGCCGGCGAGTTGTCCCCGACCGGCTGGACCAGCAATTCCATCGTCGCGCTCGGTTTCCTGCGGCGGGATTTCACCCTTGTCGCGCATATGATCGAGGACCTGTCGCATTTCGGCGTCGAGGAAGGCTGCGCCTCGATCGCCGAGGCGCGGGCGGCGCTGATGGCCACCGGTTCCCATGTCGAGCCCGAGCATTGCTTCGGCCTGCTGCTGATCGATGGCCTCTGCCGGCGTGAGGAGGCGGTGATATCCGCGCTTTATTCGTCGCTCGACGACATTCCCGTGGTCGGCGGCTCGGCCGGCGACGGCATGAGCTTCGAAAAGACCTGGATGATCCGCGACGGCGCGGTGCATCGCGACGCGGCGCTTTTGCTGCTGTTCCATACCGACCTGCCGTTCACGCCGTTCAAATGCGATTATTTCGAGCCGACCGCCCAGAAAATGGTGGTCACTGACGCCGACACCGAATTGCGCGTGGTGCGCGAACTCAACGCCGAACCGGCGGCGACCGAATATGCCCATCAGGTGGGGCTGATCGAAAGCAGCCTCGATTCCTCGTCCTTCGCCTCGCATCCGGTGCTGGTCGGGGTCGGCGGCCAATATTACGCCCGCTCGATCCAGAAGGTGAACGCCGACGGCTCGCTGAGCTTTTTCTGCGCCATCGACGAAGGGCTGGTGCTGACCGTCGCAAAGCCGCTCGACCCCTATGAAAGCACGCTCGCCACCTTCGAGCGGCTGGAGGCCGATCTCGGCGCAGTCTCGCTCTATATCGGCTTCGACTGCGTGCTGCGCCGCCTGGCAGCCGAGCGGCGGCAGATCGCGCATCGCCTGTCCGACCTCTATCGCCGCCGCCGCGTCATCGGCTTCAACACCTATGGCGAGCAATATCGCTCCATGCACGTCAACCAGACTTTCACCGGCCTGGCGCTGGGCTACCGTCGCCAGGAGCCCGAACAGATCCTGGCCCCGGAAAAGCCATGACGACCGACGCGCGCAATGAAACCGACGATCTGAAGCGCCAGATCGCGAAATTGCAGAAAATCAACAGCGCCCTGATGTCGCGTGTCGAACGCTCGGTCGACAGCCAGTTCAACGCCTTCTCGCTGTTCGAGACGGCGATCGCCCTCGATCACCAGGTGCGCCGCCGCACCCAGGAATTGCAGCAGGCGATGCGCTCGATCGAAAAGGCCAAGAGGCAGGCCGAGGCCGCGAGTTCGCTGAAGACCACTTTCGTCACCTCGGTCGGCCACGACCTGCTGCAGCCGCTCAACGCGGCGCGCCTCGCCTTGTCGGCGCTCGGCGACCTCCAGGCGGAGCCGGACGGCGCGGTGCTGGTCGAACAGGTCGACCGCTGCCTGGTGACGCTGGAAGACCTGATCCGCACGCTGCTCGACCTGTCGAAGCTCGACGCCGGCGTGATGCAGCCGGACCTGCGCTCGTTCGAACTCAGCGACGTGATGGAGCCGCTGGCGCGCGATTTCATCTATTTCGCCGAAAAGCGCGGGTTGAAGCTGCGCATTTTTCCGTCGCGGCTGACGGTGCGCTCCGATCCGCTGATGCTCCGCCGCGTCCTGCAGAACCTGCTCGCCAATGCATTGCGCTATACGTCGAAGGGCGGCGTGCTGGTCGGCGCGCGCCGGCGCGGCGAGCACGTGCTGGTGCAGGTCTGCGACACCGGGCCGGGCATAGCCGAGGACCGGCGCGAGGCGATCTTCCAGGAGTTCCAGCGCGAACACAGCGACACGCCCGGACAGACCGGCTTCGGCCTCGGCCTCGCCATCGTCCGCCGTTTCGCCCAGGCGCTCAACCACCCGGTTCGGCTCGCCTCCAATATCGGCCGCGGCTCGACCTTTTCCGTCCTGCTGCCGCTGAGCGCCGAGCCGCCGCCGCCGCCGCCGGAAGCGAGCCCGCCGCTGCGCGCCTACCAGAATCTCATCGCCGGCGCGAAAATCCTCCTGATCGAAAACGAGCCTGCCGTCAGCGAGGCGATGGTGCTCCTCCTGGAGCGCTGGGGCTGCGACGTGGCCGCCGCCATCTCGGGCGACGAGGCGGTCGAGAAGGCGCGCGCCCTCGACGATCCGCCGGAGATCATCATCGCCGACCTGCATCTCAACAATGGCGAGCGCGGGCCGCAGGCGATCCAGGCGGTGCGCCAGGCCTTCGGCCAGGATCTGCCCGCGCTGCTGATTACCGCCGACCATTCGCCCAAGGCGGAAGACGAGGCGCGGCGGCACAAACTGGAAATGCTGAAAAAACCGGTGCGTCCCGCCGAATTGCGATCGCTGCTCTCATTCCTGCTGGCTTGAAAATAGGACTTTGTTAGGGGAAGAACTGGCGCTGCCGACATGATTTAATTGAGGTATATCATATCAGGACGCCCCAGTTCGCCGGATAAGCGCGGCGAGTGGGCGCTTTCGCCGCGAATCACGCGGCGAGAGTTCGTCCCACAGGCAAGCGGAGCAAGAGGTTATGCAAGCCAAGGTTCTCATTCTTTCCGCCGCCCTTCTGACCGGCTTCGCCGCGAGCGCGCAGGCGGCCGACGCGAAGGCGGGCGCAATCGTCTTCAATCAGTGCCGCCAGTGTCATCACATCGGCGTCGGCGCGACCAATTTCTATGGCCCGGTGCTGAACGGCCTGATCGGCCGCAAAGCCGGCACCGTGAACGGCTATAATTATTCGGAAGCCAACAAGCATTCCGGCAAGGTCTGGGATGTCGAGACCCTGACGTCCTATCTCAAGCAGCCGCAGCACGACGTGCCCGCGACCTACATGACCTTCAAGGGCCTCAAAGGCGACAAGGACATCGCCAATGTCATCGCCTACATCGGGCAGTTCGATTCGAGCGGCAAGATGACGCCCGCGAAGTAAGTTCGCGCGACGGCGCAACGGAAGCAAAAACCGCCGGACGTTCTGCCCGGCGGTTTTTTATTGCCTCCGTCCTTCCCCGCGGCCATTTGCCGACAGAACAGGCGGCCGCCGCCGCAACAATCGATTGTGAAGCGGCGCGTCCCGGCCTATTCCATGCTCGAAATCCCCCGATCAGGGGCGAACCGAGGCGGAAGAATGAAGGAATTGTTTTCACCCGAGGACCATATCGTCGTGGTTCTCGACGACGTCTGCGTCAATATTTCCTGCGGCCTGCATCCCTGGGAGCGCCATCCCGAGCGGCCGACCCGGCTCATGGTCTCGGCGCGTCTCTATGCGCCGCTCGTCACGCCGCGCTCAGCCGATGCGCCGATCATCAATTACGACATCGTCCGCAAGCGCATTCTCGCGCTGGAGAACGAAGGCCATATCGACCTGCTCGAAACGATTGCCGACCTCATCGTCGACAGCTGTTTCGGCGACGAGCGCGTCGTGGCCTGCTCGCTGTCGATCCGCAAGCCGGACATCTATAACGAAAGCCGCGGCGCCGGCATCGACCTGTTCCGCACCCGCGCCCGCTGGAGCGCCAAAAAATGAAGACGGCGCAATGAAGACGGCGCTGGTCACTGGCGCGACCAGCCGCCTTGGCGCCCCGCTCGCGCGCTTCCTCGCGCGCGAGAACTTTCGTGTGCTGCTGCATGTCAACGCCTCGCGCGAAGCGGCGCGGGACCTTGCGCAAGATCTCGCCAAAGCGGAAATCATCGAAGGAGATTTCACCGACCGCGCGGCGATTTCGGACTTTTGCGCCAGGATGACGGCGCTTTGCGGCGCGCCCGACGTCATCGTCAACAACGCCTCGGTGTTCGAGCATGATTTTCCCGGCTCGGGCGATGCGGACAAGCTGGCGGCCAGCCTCTCCGTCCACGTCCTCGCCCCGTTCATGATCCTCGAGGCGGCGGCGGAGGCGAAAGACCCGGGCAAAAGCCTGACGGTGTTCAACATCCTCGACCAGAAGCTGCTCAACCCGAATCCGGATTATTATTCCTACACGCTCGGCAAGAGCGCGCTGATGGCGATGACCGCCTTGTGGCAGAAGGCGGAGCGCCCGGACATCCGCGTCTTCGGCCTGCTGCCCGGCCTGATGTTTCCCTCGGGACCGCAGACCGAGGAGCGTTTCCACGCCGACCAGCGCAAAATTCCCACAGGCCGCGCCACGCCGGCCGGGGATATCTGCGCGACCATGGGGTTTTTCCTCGCGCATCCCGACCAACCCGGGCAGATGCTGCCGATCGACGGAGGCGAACATCTGGTCGCGCGCCGCCGCGATGTCGCCTTCGAGTGATTTTCGGCCTTTTTTTGCGTGCCGAGAGAGGATAATACCCGTTCTCAACCTGGAGAACGGGTCAGGCGCGAAGGCGACGCCGAGCTTGTGCGAGGGATTCGCTGACCGCGACCTCTCGCGGTCAGCAAAAAAGAGTGTAATACCTTCCCATGTCCATGACCATCACCCAGGCCTTCACCTTCGAGGCCGCCCATCACCTGCCGAATGTGCCGGAAACCCACCGCTGCCGGCGGCTGCACGGCCATTCCTATCGCGTCGAGCTGCGCCTCGCGGGCGAAGTTGACGCGCACAGTGGCTTCGTCGTCGATTTCTTCGAAGTGGAGAAAGTCTTCCAGCCGCTTCTGGAGCAGCTCGACCATCATCTGCTGAACGAGATCGAGGGGCTGGAGAACCCGACGGCCGAACATATCGCCAGATGGATTTACCGGCGCGTCAAACCGGACCTTCAGCAGCTCGAGTCGGTGAAGGCGTTCGAGACGCCGATGTGCTGGGCGGAATATTCGGAATGAGGAAACGGGGGCGGTCTGCGCCCCCGTTCGAGAGACCCTGTCAGCCGCAGATCCAGATATAGCCGATCGGGGTCAATTGCCAGCACGGGCCAATGCCATAGCCCCACCAGCGGCCATGCCAGAAGTGTCCGCGGCCGCCGCGAAAACCGCGGCCGCCGTGAAAGCCGCCGCCGTGGAAGCCGCCGTGGCCGCCATGAAAGCCGCCGTGGAAGCCGCCATGGCCGCCGCCATGACCACCGCCGCCATGGAAGGCGAAGGACGGCGTCGGCAGCGCGAGAAGCGAAGTGACGGCGACAGCCATTGCCAGTTTGCGCAACATGTCTTGATCCCCCTTGGTAGTCCTCCCGCGCCCCCGTTTGCGTGGAGGACCCGCGAGTCGATCGCTGAATGACGATCTCAAGCTTGAGCGTATAACGAAAGCGCCGCCGACACGATATTTTTCTCCGTGCCACCACGCCGCGGCGCATCCGTGAAAATGCGTATGCAGGGAAACGCGGACATCCGGCAAAGGTTGCGGTCGCGGAACGACTTATTCGGCGAAATCGCGCGGATGGTAGCGGCGCAGGGTCGAGCAGAACTCGCAGGTCACCCCGATCATGCCGTCATCGCCGATCATGTCGTCGCGCTCGGCTTTCGAAAAGCTGCGCAGCATGGATTCGATCCGCTCGTCGGAACAACGGCAGGATTCTCTCAAATACTGGGTGCGAAAAGCTGTGACGCCGCGCTCATGGAACAGGCGATAGGCGAGATCCTCGCTGGAGAGACCCGGATCGAGCAATTCGTGATCCTCGACCGTGGCGGCCAAGGTCTTCGCCTCGATCCAGCTTTCGTCTTCCTTGTGCTCCGCCGCCTCATGGCCCTCAGGCGCGTCGCCGGGGTGAAGATCGGCCATCCGCCGCCGTTCCGGCGAATGCGGCAGGAATTGCGCCAGCAGGCCGCCGGCGCGCCAGCTTGCGCCGGCAGGCGTCACCACCTGGCCCGCCGCCAGCCGGATGAAGGTCGGAATCTGCTCGGACTGGCGGAAATAGACCTGCGCCGCCTCCTCGAGCGAGCCGCCCTCGATCGGCGCCACGCCCTGGTAGCGCGCGACTTCCGCGCCCTGTTCGATGGTGAAGGCGAGATGCCCGCGTCCCAGAAGCGCGGCGGCGCAATCCTTGCCGCCCTGCTTGCCGCTCTCATCGCCGCTTTCCAGGTCCGCCAGCCGGGCGGCGTCGAACCGGGCGAAGGCGCGCAGCCGGTCGGGCGCGTCGAAATCCACCACGACCATGTCGACCACGCCGTCGGTGCGGGCCTGCAGCTGGAAACGGCCATCGAATTTCAGCGCCGTGCCGAGCAGCACGGTCAGCGCCGCCGCCTCGCCGAGCAGCAGCGCCACCGGCTCCGGATAGGCGTGGCGCGTCAGGATGGCGTCGAGCGCCGGGCCGAGCCGCGCCAGCCGCCCGCGCATGTCCAGCGCCTCGACGGCGAAGGGCAGCACGCGATCGTCCCGCCCGTCTTCGGCGGGCGCCTCTTCAGCGACAAAACCCCGGCCCGAGCCGATGGTCATGGACAAGTCTCCAGACACCAGGCCAGAATGCCCTTCTGCGCGTGCAGACGGTTTTCCGCCTCGTCAAACACCAGGGATTGCGGCCCGTCGATCACCGCGTCGGTGACCTCCTCGCCGCGATGCGCCGGCAGGCAATGCATGAACACCGCATTCTTGTCGGCTGTCCGCATCAATTTGGTGTTGACCTGATAGGGCGCAAGCAGGGCGTGGCGCAATTTTTCGTCCTTGTCGCCCATCGACACCCAGCAATCGGTCAGCACGCAATCGGCGCCGCGCACCGCCTCGAAAGGGTCGCGCATGACATTGACGACGCCGCCGAGCGCTCGGGCCTGGGCGACCAGTTCGCTGCGCGGCGCGAGCTCCTCCGGCGAGGCGATGTCGATGGTGAAGCCGAATTTCACCGCCGCCTGGATCCAGCTGGTGAGCACGTTGCAGGCGTCGCCGACCCAGGCGACGCGGGCGCCGGCGATGGATCCGCGATGCTCCTCGAAGGTCATCAGGTCGGCCATGACCTGGCAGGGGTGGGTGCGTTTGGTCAGGCCGTTGATCACCGGCACCGTGGCGTAGGCCGCCATTTCCATCAGATGGTCGTGGCTGAGAATGCGGATCATGATGGCGTCGACGAAACGCGACAGGACGCGCGCGGTGTCGGCGATGGTCTCGCCGCGCCCGAGCTGCATTTCGGCGCCGGTGAGCATCAGCGTCTCGCCGCCGAGTTCGCGCATGCCGACGTCGAAGGAGACGCGGGTGCGAGTCGAGGGCTTGTCGAAGATCATCGCCAGCGTGCGGCCGGCCAGGGGCCGGTCCTGCGCGGGATGGCCCTTGCGTCGCCGGCTTTTGATCGAAACGGCGAGATCGAGGATGGCGCGCAGCTCTTCAATCTTGAAATCCTCGATGTCGAGGAAACAGCGGCGCGCCGCATTGATCTGCGGCGTATTGAGCTTGGGCGCGTTCATGCCCCGGCTCCTTCGCTCGGCGCCTTCTCGAAAGCGCGGCAGGCGGCCGCGAGCCGCAGCACGCCCTCGCGGATTTCCTCGTCGCTGACGATCAGCGGCGGCAGGATGCGCACGACATTGTCAGCCGCCGGAATGAGGATCAGTTTTTCCGCGCGCGCCGCCGCCGCGAAATCGGCGTTGGGGACACGTAAACGAATGCCCTGCATGAGCCCCTCGCCGCGGATTTCCTCGACGACGCCGGGATGGGCCGAGGCGAGGCCCGCGAGCGACTGCCGCAGCAACAGGCCCTTGCGGTAAACCTCGTCGAGAAAGCCCGGCGCCAGCAGGACGTCGAGCACCGCGCCGCCGCAAGCCATGGCGAGCGGGTTGCCGCCATAGGTGGTGCCGTGGCTGCCGACGCCCATGCCTTTGGCGGCCTCGTCCGTCGCCAGCACGGCGCCGAGCGGAAAGCCGCCGCCGATGCCCTTGGCGGAGGCGAGAATGTCGGGCGCGACGCCATAGAAATCATAGGCGAAGAGTTTTCCCGTCCGCCCCATGCCGCATTGCACTTCGTCGAAACACAGCAGAAGCTTGTGCTCGTCGCAAATCTCCCGCAGGCCGCGGATAAAATCGCGTTCGGCGGCGCGGACGCCGCCCTCGCCCTGGATCGGCTCGACCAGGATCGCGCCGGTCTGAGGCCCGATCGCCGCCCTGACCGCGTCGAGATCGCCGAACGGAACCTGGTCGAAGCCCTGGACCGGGGGGCCGAAGCCGTCGAGATATTTGGGATTCCCCGCAGCCGCCAGCGTCGCCAGCGTGCGCCCGTGGAAGGCGCCGGCGAAAGTGATCATATGGAAACGGTCCGGCTGCCCGTTGGCCGAGTTCCATTTGCGCGCCATCTTGATCGTCAGTTCGACCGCCTCCGCGCCGGAATTGCAGAAGAACGCCAGATCCGCAAAGGTCGCGTCGGCCAGCCGCCGCGCCAGGGCCTCCGCCTCCGGAATCTGGAACAGATTGGAGGTGAGCCAGAGCTTTTGCGCCTGCTCCGTCAGCGCCTGCACCAGATGGGGATGCGCGTGGCCAAGACTGGTCACGGCGATGCCGGAGCCGAAATCGAGATATTTTTCACCAGCCGTCGAGGTCAGCCAGGCGCCCTCGCCACGTTCGAAAGCCAGCGGATAACGCGCATAAGTCGGAAGAAGCGCCGAGGTCACGTCATGAACTCCAATCAGCCGCCGGCGACAAAAGAAAAGTGGCTGCAAGACCTTGGGCCGCATGGCCCCCGCCTGCATGACCTTCACTTCCCGTCTTCGGCGCCGAACCTGAAAAAGAAAGCGCCGTCCCGCGGGGACGGCGTCGGCAAGCCGGCAATTTAGAAAATCCGGACGGCAAGGTCAAATTCGGATTGTCCGAAGCAAAGCGCGCTTCCCTTCGCGAGGCAGGGGACGGCGGCCGACGCATCCCGCTGGCCTGTCTCGCAATTCACATTCCTCTTTCGCGATGTGTTGCAGATTTGCGCAATCGCTGGGGAAAACCCCCGACCGGCGTCGCGATCTCTTGCGCCGGATTCAACGACTAGTGTAATCTTTCCTTCGTCGACTACGACATCTCGTCCGGCGCGCGTTGACTGGCGCCGGCTCTCGTCGGTCCTCGTTTTTGTTGGAGCGTTTCGAGCGACCGCAGTGCTGCGGACGCAAAGGAAATCCGTATCCGCAGGCGACCGGGACCAACAGAAGCCGGAGCAGCCGCCAGGCGGCGAAGTAAAGATTTTGCGAAGTCAAGGCTTGAAATTCAAGGCTTGGCGAAGTCCGGGATGCGTGGGACGCAACGGAATATTACGATGGGCGCGTAGCAGGCGCTTTATCAGAGGGGGCTCCGCGTCGGCAAGCCGCGGCGGAAGCTGATAACGTTTGGAGGACGAACCAATGTCCTGGACCGATGAACGCGTCGAACAGTTGAAAAAAATGTGGCTCGACGGTCTGAGCGCAAGCCAGATCGCCAATGAGCTGTCGCATGGCATCACCCGCAACGCGGTGATCGGCAAGGTGCACCGGCTCGGCCTGTCGGGCCGCGTCAAGTCGCCCGCCCCCGCGCCGACGCGCATGCGCCCGAAAACCCGTCCGGACGAGGACGCGCGCAGCCCTTCGATCCCAGTCAGCCACGGCAATCTCGCGCTGGCGGCGGAAACCCGCCCTGCCCCGGCGCCGGCGCCGCGTTCGGCGAACGAGGATGTCGTCATTCCCATGTCCGAGCGCGTGACGATCATGGAATTGCGGGAATCCATGTGCCGCTGGCCGCTGGGCGACCCCTCGAGCTCGGAATTCCGCTATTGCGGCGGCAAGATGCAGGTCGGCCTCGGCCCCTATTGCACCTATCATGCGCGCATCGCCTATCAGCCGGCGCAGGATCGCCGCCGCGAGCGCGACCGGGAAAGAAGAGCCGCGCGAGGCTGACGCGCTTCAGCCGCCTCCCTTCTCCCGCGCAGGCCGGCGCGACCGGCCTGTCCTCACCCTAAATCGAAGCCCGCGGCAAGCGGTTCGATGCGGGAGAAGGGAGCGCGCGCCCAAGCTCGCAAAGTGCGGCGAATTCATCTCCAATCATCATGACCGCCCTCGGACTTGATCCGGCGATTTGTCACGGTCGTCCACGCGGCGCCGCCGCGCATGATGATTGGCGTCGCGGCTCGCAGCTCGGCGTGGACGCCCGGCGCAAGGCCGGGCATGACGGCCGTGGGTCGTGGCAGAGCCGGGAAATACGGCCAACCGCGCTCAACGGGACAGCCGTGGGGCAAGCCCGGCCATGACGGGAGCGCGCGCTGCGCTACGCGCTCAGCTCCGTCCGAAAGTCTCGTCGAAGGAATAGCCGGCGCCGCGCACCGTGCGGATCGGGTCGCCCTCCATATCGAGCGACAGCGCCTTGCGCAGGCGGCCGATATGCACATCCACCGTGCGTTCGTCGATTTCGGCGGAAAAGCCCCAGACGCTGTCGAGCAACTGCGAGCGGGCGAAAACGCGGCCCGGCTTTTCCATCAGATATTCGAGCAGCCGGAATTCGGTCGGGCCGAGATGCACGTCGCGGCCAGAACGGCGGACACGGCGGGTTTCGCGGTCCAGCTCCAGATCGCCGGCGACGAGTTTCACCGCCACGCGCTCCGGCCGCGCCCGGCGCAGCAGCGCGCGCACCCGCGCCATCAGTTCGGGAACGGAGAAGGGCTTGACGACGTAATCGTCGGCGCCGACCGACAGGCCGCGCACCCTTTCGCCTTCCTCGCCGCGCGCGGTGAGCATGATCACAGGCAGCGTGCGGGTGGCTTCGCGGGCGCGCAGGCGCCGACATATTTCGAGGCCCGACACGCCCGGCAGCATCCAGTCGAGAATGACCAGATCCGGCGCGGCCTCCTCGAGCCGCAATTCGGCTTCGTCGCCGCGCTCGACACGCTCGACGACATAGCCCTCGGCTTCGAGATTGTAGGCGAGGAGCAGCGACAGCGCCAACTCGTCCTCGACGACCAGGATGCGGGGCGCTCCGCCGGGCGAAGCAGCTCCGATAATCGATGAGCGCGTCTCGTTCATGAAATCCGCGAGTCCCTGAGTTTAAGGCAAAGTCGAGGAGTCGATCCCGCGCGGCCGCTCGATCGGCATGGATTTCGCCGGTGACGATATAAACGACGGTCTCGGCGATATTGGTGGTGTGGTCGCCGACCCGTTCGAGGTTCTTGGAACAGAACAGGAGATGCGTGCAGAAAGTGATGTTGCGCGGATCCTCCATCATGAAGGTGAGGAGATCGCGGAACACCGAAATCCTCCAGCGAGTCGAGTTCGACGTCGTGCCGCCACACCGCCCTGGCGCGCTCGGGATCGCGCTGCGCATAAGCGTCGAGCACGTCGTTCAACTGGGTGGCGGCGACGTCATGCATCGACTTGAGGCCGATGACGGCGCGCGGAATTCGCGACTTGCCGGCGATTTTCGTCGCGCGCTTGGCGATGTTCTTGGCGAGGTCGCCGATCCGCTCGATATCGGCGGAAATGCGGATCGCGCCGATGATCTCGCGCAGATCGACCGCGAGCGGCTGCCGGCGCGCGATGGTGCGCACGGCATATTCCTCGACGTTCCTTTGCAGCATGTCGAGCCGCGGATCGGCGGCGATGACCTTCTGCGCCAGTTCGGCGTTCATGCTGGCCAGGGCGTCCATCGCGTCGGCCAGCATTTTCTCGGCGATGCCGCCCATTTCCGCGATGTGGCGGTCCAGGGATTCGAGATCGGCATCATAGGATTTGACGGTGTGATCGACCATTTTGCGCGATTCCTGTCTGGCCGGTTTGAGCATGTTCCCGAAAAGTCGCAGACTTTTCGGATGTGGCTATGCGTTGCGGCGATCAGCCGAAGCGGCCGGTGATGTAATCCTGGGTGCGGCGCTCGACCGGCGCGGTGAACACCTGGTCGGTCATGCCATACTCGACCAGTTCGCCGAGATACATGAAGGCGGTGTATTGCGACACGCGCACCGCCTGCTGCATGTTGTGCGTGACGATGGCGATCGTGTAATCGTTCCGCAATTCGTCGATCAGCTCCTCCACCTTGGCGGTGGAGATCGGGTCGAGCGCGGAGGCCGGCTCGTCGAACAGGATGACTTCCGGCTGGATGGCCACGGTGCGGGCGATGCACAGGCGCTGCTGCTGGCCGCCCGACAGGCTGAGGCCGCTGGCCTGGAGCTTGTCCTTGACCTCGTCCCAGATCGCCGCGCCGCGCAGCGCCTTCTCCACCCGCTCGTCCATGTCGGCCTTGCCGATCTTCTCGTAAAGCCGAACGCCGAAGGCGATGTTCTCGTAGATCGACATCGGAAAAGGCGTCGGCTTCTGGAACACCATGCCGACGCGGGCGCGCAAAGCGTTCACGTCCTGGCCGGGCGCCAGGATGTTCTCGCCGTCGAGCAGCACCTCGCCGGTCGCGCGCTGGCCGGGATAGAGATCGTACATGCGGTTCAGGACGCGCAGCAGCGTCGACTTGCCGCAGCCGGAGGGGCCGATCAGCGCCGTCACCTGGTTGGTGTAGAGCGGCAGGTTGACCGATTTCAGCGCCCGCGTGTCGCCGTAGAAGAATTCGAGGTTCTTCACCGACATCTTGGTCGAGAGTTTTTCGCGCGGCGCCGCCGCGGCTTCCGATACTGCGTTGGTCATTTGGAGATCCTTTGCGCGCCGAGGATGCGCGCCGTGATCGACAGGGCGAGGACGGCCATGGTGATGATCAGCGCGCCGACCCAGGCCAGTTCCTGCCACTCCTTGTAAGGCGACAGGGCGAACTGGAAGATGACCACCGGGAGGCTGGCCATCGGCGCATTGAAATTGGTGCTCCAGAACTGGTTGTTCAGGGAGGTGAACAGCAACGGCGCGGTTTCGCCGGAGACGCGCGCCACCGCCAGCAGCAGGCCGGTGATCAACCCGGCCCGCGCCGCCTTGTAGGCGACGTGGCGGATGACCAGCGAGCGCGGCATGCCGAGCGCAGAAGCCGCCTCGCGCAGGGTGCCGGGCACGAGATTGAGCATGTCCTCGGTCGTGCGCACCACCACCGGCACAACCAGCAACGCCAGCGAAATGGCGCCCGCGAAGCCCGAGAAATGGCCCATCGGCACGACGGCGATCTCATAGACGAACAGGCCGATGACGATCGAAGGCGCCGACAGCAGGATGTCGTTGATGAAGCGCACCACCATGGTCAGCTTCGTGCCGCGTCCGTATTCGGCCATGTAGGTGCCCGCGAGCAGGCCGAGCGGCGCGCCGACCAGCACGCCGGCGACGGTCATGACCAGCGAGCCGAAAATGGCGTTGAGCAGGCCGCCGGCAGAGCCGGGCGGCGGCGTCATTTCGGTGAAGACCGCCGGCTTGAGGCCGGAAAAGCCGCTCCACAGCAAGGCGGCGAGGATCAGCGCCAGGGCGAGGAGGCCGAGGCCCGCCGAGCCCCAGCACAGGCCCATGGCGATCGCAGAGCGCAATTTGCGGGTGGCTTGCAGAGTTGCCATGTCAGCGCGCTCCCTTTTGCTCGATGCGCATCAGCATGTAGCGCGAAATCGCCAGCACGATGAAAGTGATGACGAACAGAACGAGGCCGAGGGCAATCAGCGAGGACGTGTACAGCTCGCCGGTGGCCTCGGTGAATTCATTGGCGATGGTCGCGGAAATCGTGGTGCCCGGACCGAGGATCGACGGCGCGATCTTGTGCGCGTTGCCGATGACGAAAGTGACCGCCATGGTCTCGCCGAGCGCGCGGCCGAGCGCCAGCATGATTCCGCCGACCAGGCCGACGCCGGTATAGGGCGCGACGATGCGGCGCACCACCTCCCAGCGGGTGCAGCCGATGCCGAAGGCGGCCTCCTTCAGCACGGGAGGAACGGTATCGAAAACGTCGCGCGAAATCGAGCTGATCAGCGGCAGGATCATGATCGCCAGGATCAGCCCGGCGGTGGCGATGCCGATGCCGTATGGAGGGCCGGCGAAAACGTCGGACAGGCCGGGAATGCTGGCGAAGGTCGCGATGATCGCCGGCTCGACATGCGCCTGCAGGAAGGGCGCGAGGATGAACATGCCCCAGATGCCGTAAATGATCGAAGGAATGCCGGCCAGAAGCTCGACCGCGATGCCGATCGGCCGGCGCAGATTGTGCGGACAGAGCTCGGTCAGGAAAACGGCGATTCCCAGACCGATCGGCACGGCGATCAAAAGGGCGATGATCGAGGTGACCAGCGTGCCGTAGATGGCGGCCAGCGCCCCGAATTTCTCCGTGACCGGGTTCCACGCCTCGGAGGCGAGGAAGCCGAAGCCGAATTGCTTCAGCGCCGGCGCAGAGCCGTAGACCAATGAGATGATCACGCCGCCGAGCAGCAGAAGCACGGCGATCGCGCTGCTCTTCGTGATGACGCGGAAGGCGGAATCGCCAAATTCGAACCGGCGCAGCACTTTTTCGCGAATATCGCTTTGCGCCGCCTTTGTCGCCACGGAACTCAAGAGCGCCTCCGCCATAACCTACCCCTCAATACCAGAAACGGGCCGGGAGGACGCCCCCCCGGCCCAGATTTCGAGGCGATTACTTGCCTTCGTAGACCATCTTGCCGTCGGACGCCTTGATGTCGGCGGCCCAGGTCTTCTTGATCAGGCCCACCACATTGGCCGGCATGGGGATGTAGTCGAGCGCCTCGGCCTGCTTGTCGCCATTGGCGAAGGCCCAGGAGAAGAACTTCAGCGCTTCGCCGGCGGCCTTCGGATCCTGCGGCTGCTTGTGCATCAGAATGAAGGTCGAGGCGGTGATCGGCCAGGACTTGGCGCCCGACTGGTCGGTCAGGATCTGGTAGAAGCCGGGGGCGTGCGCCCAGTCGGCGTTGGCGGCGGCGGCCTGGAAGCTCGCGGTGACCGGCGCGACGGTCTTGCCGTCGTGGTTGACCATCTTGGTGTAGGTCATCTTGTTCTGCATCGCATAGGCGTATTCGACATAGCCCATCGAGCCGGCGGTGTTGGCGACCGTGTTGGCGACGCCTTCATTGCCCTTGGCGGCGAGGCCGACCGGCCATTCCACCGCGGTCGCGGAGCCGACCTTGGATTTCCAGTCGGCGGAAACCTTGACCAGGTAGTTGGTGAAGTTGAAGGTGGTGCCCGAGCCGTCCGAACGGTGCACGACGGCGATCGCCGTCGACGGCAGCTTGACGCCGGGGTTGAGCTTGACCAGGGCCGGATCGTTCCAGGTCTTGATCTCGCCGAGGAAGATCTTCGCGAGCGCCGGGCCGTCGATGACCAATTCGCCAGGATTGACGCCGGCGAGATTGACGACCGGCACGATGCCGCCCATCACCATCGGCCATTGCACCAGGCCGTTCTTTTCCAGGACGTCGGCCGTCAGCGGCGCGTCGCTGGCGCCGAAGGTCACGGTGTTGGCCTCGATCTGCTTGATGCCGCCGCCGGAGCCGATGGACTGGTAGTTCAGGCCGTTGCCGGTCTCTTTCTTGTAGGTGTCCGCCCACTTCGAATAGATCGGATAGGGGAAGGTGGCGCCGGCGCCCGAAATATCAAAGGCGTAGGCGGCCGTGCCGACGCCGACTACAGCCGCGACGAGTGCGGAGCGCAAGAGAGTTTTCGACATGCGAGACCTCTTCAGAGGTTGAATGGCTCGCCCGTTCTCGGCCAGGACCGAAAGGGGCGATTGCGCGACGGCGAGGGGCCGCCGCAGGGAGTGCGCTGGTGCGCCCGCGTCATTTAAGACGGCTAAATGACAAACAGATGACAAAAACCGGCGGCTTACGGTTCGTAAAGCGGCACGAAGGCGGTGAAGGTCGCGCCGCGACCAAGCTCCGACTGGATTCCGAGGCGTCCGCGATGGCGGGCCAAAATATGTTTCACCAAAGCCAGGCCGAGGCCGGTGCCGCCCTTGGCGCGGCTCTGCCCGACATCGACGCGGAAAAAGCGCTCGGTCAGGCGCGGGATGTTTTCCGGCGCTATGCCGGGCCCCTCGTCGCGCACCGCGAGCACGCCCAGGTTTTCGCGGGCGGATACGTGGATCCACACCCGGCGCCCGCCCTCGCCCTTGTCGGGCGCGCTGTATTTGATGGCGTTCTCGATCAGGTTCTCGGCCACCCGCAGCAATTCGTCGCGGTCGCCGCGCACCAGCGCCGGCTCGCCCTCGAGCTCCAGCGACACGCGATTGTCCTGGGCGAGCGGGGTCAGCGCGTCGCGCACATGCCGGACCAGCGCGGTGAGATCGACGGCGGCGCGCGGGCGCAGGTGCAGGGTCTGCTCGATGCGCGACAGCGACAGGAGATCGTCGACGAGGCGCGCCATGCGGCGGGCCTGTTCCAGCATGATGGCGAGGAAACGCTCGCGCGCCGACAAATCGTCGCGCGCCGGACCTTGCAGCGTCTCGATGAAGCCGAGCAGCGAGGCGAGCGGCGTGCGCAATTCATGGCTGGCGTTGGCGACGAAATCGACCCGCATCTGCTCCAGGCGGCGTGATTCGGTGGCGTCGTGCAGGGTCAGGGCGACAAAGCGCGACGTCTCGACATGGAAGGCGGCGACATGGATATGGAACAGCCTTTCGACCGGCACGCGATCGAGCCACGAGATGTTTTCCGCCTGGCCCGAACTCAACACGCGCGCAATGGCGTCGTGCAGGTCGACCGCGCGCAGGCTGGAGGCCAGCGGCGCGTTGAAGCGCAGATGTGGGAACAGCGCCCGCGCGGGAGTGTTGGCGGCGACCAGCCGCACCGAGGCGCTGACCACCAGCGCCGGCTCGGGCATGGCCTCGATCAGGCTGGCGACCAGATCGCCAGCGGCGTCAATCGTTTCACTCATTCCGCATAAAAACCTGTATCAGCCTTCGCCGTCGCCGTCCGCCTGCGCCCGGTTCATCGCCTCGCGCAGGGCGTCCCAGCGGCGGCCGCCCTCGTTCGCGCCGAGCAGCGTCAGAGCCAACACGAAGGGTATGACATAATAAAGAATGCGGAACATCAGCAGCGAGGCGAGCAGCGCCTCCTGCGACGGCGCCGGCAGGACCTTCAGCATGGTCGCCTCGAAGACGCCGATGCCGCCGGGCGCATGGCTGACGATGCCCAGCAGGCAGGCAAAGACATACACGGAAGCGAAGGTGAAGAAATCCAGGCCCTCATGGCTCGGCAGCAGCGCATAGAGCACGCCGGCGGCGCTGCACAGGTCCATCACGCCGAGCGAAATCTGGCCGAGAGACAGGCCGAAGCCCGGCAGTTCGAGATGCAGCCCCTGCCAGCGGGCGCGGCGCGGCCGCATCGACACCCAGTAGAGATAGAAGAAGATCGCCGCCAGCACGCCGAGGCCGATCAGCCGGTTCAGGTTGACCGCGAAATGGTCGATCTCGGACAATGGCTTCGCCTCGACCAGCAGGCCCGTGCCGATGACCACGGCCATGCCGAGCCAGAAGGTTACGCCGGCCACCACCGTCAGGCTGGCGATCTTGCCCGGGCGCACGCCGGCGCGCGAGTAGATCCAGTAGCGCACCGTGCCGCCGGTAAAGATCGGAAATCCCAGCGTGAAGGACACGGCATAAGAGGCGAACGAGCCGAGCGCCGTGGTGCGGTAAGGCACGCGCAGCTTCAGCTGGTGCAAGGCGAGGGCGTCATAGCCCGTCAGCATCAGATAGGAGACGGCGGTGAACAGCAGGCCGAGCGCGATCTGGCGAGTGGAGGTCGCAGCGAGGGCCGCGCGCAACTGGCCGATGTCGAGATGGGCCAGCGTGCGGGAGAGCACGAAAAACGCCAGGGCGACCAGGATCAGGCTGGCCGAAGCTCCCAGCCGGGCCCACAGCTTCCGCCTCCGCGCGGCCGCCGGATCGCTTTCGTCGTGAGGAGGAGTTGATCCGGATTCCGCCGGCGGCATGTCTACCACGTCGGCATCACCCTCGTTTTCGCTCCCCATCCGTACCATCGCTGACGCTGCCGCGGGTCCGATCGGCCGCCGGACGTGAAGCGCTCATTTACGGCGCCAATCCGCCTTCGGCAAGTCAGGAGGTCCACTTGGTGAGCCGCGCGGCGAAAGCAAAACGCGGATTCCTTCCGGAACCCGCGTTGCGCCGATGCGGATTGGAGCGAGATCAGGCGTCGGTGACGGTGGCCTTCGATTTGTGCGGCTTGACCGGCAGGGTCTCGTCGCCGGCGAACTTCACATGGATGTCCTCGTCGCGGATGATGTACTGGCAGGCCAGACGGAAATGCGGCGGCATGTCATTGACCTCGGCCTCGACGACCTCCGTCCTGGAAATCTTGCCGAGCTGCTTGAGCATTTCCTTTTCCTTGTCGGTGAGCGAAATGGCGTGCGGCGTCTTGCTCAGAACCGTGACCTCGACCAGGCAGGAGCCGCATTCGCCGTCCTGGCAGTCGAAGGGAATTGGAATCTTGTTGTCCTTGGCGAGGGAAAGCAGCGTGCCGCGATCGCCCGCCACCGCATAGACGGTCACGTCGCGCGACAGGGACGGCGAAGAAAAAGTTACATTGGCCATTGGATTGCTCCCGAACACTTTGGAGCGGCGTTTGCTCCCGTGTCCCGGCAGCAAGAGCCGTGCCCGGATAAAAACATTCCGCATCAACGGCTTGCAATTACGCCCCGACGCCGTCCGACAGGACAATTTGTTGCGGCCGGCGCAAACAGGAAATGAAAGCGACAGGCTTTGTCCGGCCGCGTCGCAACGCCGACAAGCCCTGTTCCCAACCCTAGCTGCGGCCAGGCCAGAACTGCAGCAGGCCCCTGGCCGGCTCGAAGCGGAAGCGGACGCGATGCGGGCCAGGCGAAAGCGGCACGGCGCGAAACATCAAATTGGCCCTGAGGATCGGAACCTCGACCCCATCGACATAGGCGCGCCACCAGTCCTGCCAGACGTCGTTGAGCACGAGAAAGCCGCCGTCGGCCGGCGCAAGCGCCTCGATATCGACCATGGCGTTGTCGTAGCGCAGGATTTTCGCGGTTCCAGCCTCGCCGGGGCTCGCGGCGGCGTCGGCGCAATGCAACTCCGGCCGCGCGGCGCAGACGGCGCGGTCGAGGAGCAGGTTCTGCCGGTAATCCACCAAGGGCAGGCCGCCTTCGGCGATGATTTTCGAGAAATCCGCCGCCAGAGCGCGGCCGGGCAGAAGAACCCGCGGCAGGGCCTCCTTGTTTTCGTAAATGTAGGCGTCGGCCGTTCGTTTGACCAAGGGAAGGTCGCCGGGCTTCAGCGTCTTGTCGATCTCCTCGGCCGGCACGCCGGTGGCGATCCAGCGCAGGCCCATCAGATTGGCCATGGGCGACTTGTAGGACGGGAAGGCCGGCGAAAACACCCGCTCCTCGGGCAGAGCGACATGGTCGAGGGCGTGGGCGACGTCGACGAACAGCTTCAGCCTGATCGGATTGTAGCCGAGGTCGAAGTCGAAGCCGTGCGTCAGCCCGGCGTTGGGCCAGGGAAAGCCGATCCCCGCCAGCTCGACCCTGTCGCGCCGGTCCGGCGCGCGGTTCGCGGCAAGCTTCGCCTTGATGAAATTTATGGTCTCGTTTTCGGTGTTCTCGCGCAGGACGTCATAGGCCTGTGGCGGCAGGCCGGTGGACTGGTTCGGCGCATTGTTGAGCGACAGGTCGAGCGTCAGCAGAAGGCCGAACAGGACGACGGCCAGCGCCGGTCTTTCCCGCCATCTGGGCGCGTAAAGGAGCAGCAGCAGCGACAGGCTCGCGAAGACCGCCGAAAAGCCGATCGCCGGCAGGGCGCCGCGCAAATGGCCCTTGGCCATGGCGACGCCGAGGCAGAGCAGATAGAGCGCGCCGACGAGCGCCCAGCCGATTTTTTGCCGCAAGGCGTCGGGTGGCGCGTCGATGGCGCGGCTGACGCAATAGCCGCCGATCACCCCGGCGAAGACGGCGAGCGGAAAGGTCGCGTCGGCGGGGCGGCGGAACATGCTGGCGCCGGGGACGTCGAACAGGCCGGCAAACACCGGCGTATATTTGCCCAGGGCGTAGACGAGCATGGCGAGCGCGGCAGCCGCGAAAAAGCGCATCGGACGGGCGAGAGCCCAGCCGCGGGCAAAGCCCAAAGCCAGGAGGGCGACGACGGGCAGCGCGCCGAAATAGATTTCGGTCATGTTGCGCGCGAGACAAAGGCCGGCGTCGCCCCAGACGGGCGCCGGCGGTCCCCAGAATTGCGACCGCGCGCCGTGGATGTCGTAAAGATTGGCGACGAGCGCGGTGAGCAGCGAGGCCGGATGCAGCGAGCCGCGCATCGCCCCTTCGAGGGTGATTTCGGGTCGGTTGGATTGCTGCGCCAGCGCGATCGTCCACAGCAAGGGCGGCCCGGCGACGACCAGCCCCACCGCGAAGCCGCCGGACAAAGGCGCGATAGGCGCCCAGCCGCGCGAAAAAGCCGCGCCTGTCGGTCTCCGGCGGAGCGAACAGCCGCCAGATCACGAAAAACGCCAGAGCCAGAACGAAAAACCAGGCGACCTGGTTGGGGCCGATCACCATCAAGGCGCCGAAAGCCCGGCCAGCGCGCCCCACAAAACCGAGGCGCGGTCGAGAGCCCGGTTGAGGGCCCAGAACGCAAGAGGGAACCAGGAGAGACTGAGGATCTCGCCGATGTGCTGGATGCGCCAGGCCGCCGAGCCGCCGTAGGCAAAGGCCAGCGCCGCGACCAGCCCGCCGGCGGCGCGCCAGCCGCGATCGCGGAAATAGAGCATCCAGCCGAAGCCGCCGAGCGTCAGCAAGGCGAAGGCGACGGCGTCGGCCTGCTGGAAGGTCGGCTCCCGCACGAGCCACGCCAGCAGGAAATAGGGCGAAAAGATCAGCGATTGCGGATCGGCGATCTGTGGCCAGCCGGCGAAAGCGTTGGGCGTCCAGAACGGCGACTGGCCGTCATGCAGGGCATGGGCGAGGAAGGAGAGCTGCGGCTGGAATCCGGCCTTGGAGTCCCACGAAATCGTCACCTGTCCCGACAACCACGGCCAGGCCAGGTAGAGGCTGGCGAGGACGAACAGGAACAGGGAGAAACGGAAGACCCAGATGGATTTCAGGCGCCGCCGGGCGGGGGAATGTCGACATCGAGATAATGGCCGGCCCTGTCGCGTTTGGTGGCGAGGTAATGGATGTTCTGCGGCGTCGGCCGCCCCTGGATGCGCTGATCGGTCACGTCCAGCCCGGCGGCGCGCAACGCCTCGATCTTGGCTGGATTATTGGTCATGAGCTTCACCCGTGTGACGCCGAGCAGGTCGAGCATGCGCGCGGCATAGCCGAAGCGGCGCTGGTCGAGCCCGAAGCCCAAGATTTCATCGGCGTCGTAGGTGTCGTGGCCCTGCGCCTGAAGCGAATAGGCGCGGACCTTGTTGGCGAGGCCGTTGCCGCGCCCTTCCTGGTCGAGATAGAGGATCACGCCGCCGCCGTTTTCCGCCATGTAGCGGGCGGTGTGGCGCAATTGGTCGCCGCAATCGCATTTCAGCGAGCCGAACAGGTCGCCCGTGAGGCAGGCGGAATGGAGGCGCACATGCACGGGACCGGCGAGATCGGGTTTGCCGACGATCACCGCCGCCTGGTCGCGCAGGCCCTCGCCGCCGCGAAAAACCGCAATTTCCGAATTTGGCGCGCCTTCGAGCGGCACAGGCGCGCGTCCGACGAGATGCAGCGACAGGATTTTTTTTGCTCGGAACCCCCTGATGTCGCAGCCTGAAACCTCCTGAAGCTGCGGCGCGGGCCCATCGAGCGGCGCCAACGCCGCGCCCGGCAGCAGGTGGGCCAGGCGCAGGATGTCGAGCGCCGCCTCTTCCGCCGGGCCGGGGCTGGCCACCGGCGCGTCGATGCGGGCGTCCTCGTCGATGAGCAGGGCGGCGATGCGGCCGAGATCGATCTTGGGCAAAGCGATCAGGCCGGGGCCGGACCGCTCGACGCCCAGGCGCCTGAGCCTTTGCGCGGACAAGACGAGTTGTGCCCGCCCGGCCGCGAGTGTGTTCAACGCGGCGGCCGAGGCCTCGTCCAGGCTTTCGGCCGGGAAAACCAGGAGGCGGTTCGATCCTTCGCTGACGACGATCGGCCGTCCGGCGCGCAATTCGGCGATCGCGCGCTCGGCGGCGACGGCGCCGGACGCCGCAAGCGATGGGAAAAGACCGGAAACATCAGACATTTTGCAGGAAGTCCCTTTCGCGCGCCCTCTACATAGTCGCTCGAAGAGCCGAGGACCAGTCTTAAGCGAAACGCGCGCCATTACCGGACCTCGCGCCGGGGGCGGCTTGCCTTCCGGCGGCGGGAGGCTAAAACGGGCGGCGACCCTTCCGCCCGGAAAATCCCATGCGCCCTCTCCGCCTCGCCGCCGCCCTGCTCGCCCTCGCCACGCCCGCTTTCGCTGCCGGCTCTGAAAATCTCGTCAACGAACTGGCGGTCAGCGTCGTCAACAAGACGACGCCGGAACTTTGCGCCGAGCGCGACAATGTCGATCTGGAGTTCGTCTCGCCGCAGGTGCGGCACATGGAGGTCCAGGCGACCCACCCTTCTTATATCGGCATGATCAACACCGATCGCTGGGCGCCCGATTTTTCCGCCTGCAACATCCCGCATGGCGAGGGCGCCCTGCCCCGCAAGACATTTTATGAATCGCCGACGCTCTGGCTGACCGGCCTGACCGATCCGAACTTCTGGCGCCCCGCCAACGTGCCGATCCGCGTCGGCGACCATGTCGAGCCCGGTTTCAACTACATCCAGCTCTGGATGCTTTCGCGCGAGCGCGCCGAGGAGGTTCTGGTCCTCTACCCGTCGGACGGCAACTGGCGCATCCGTCCCCTGCCCTTCGGCGACATGCGCTGGACGGCCTATGGGTCGTCCTTCCAGATCGGGCCGCTGGAAATGCAGAAGTCGCCCGACGGCGCGCGGCCGATCGTCGCGATCAAGGACATCGCCTTCGATCCGGCCAAAAAGGCGTTCACGCTGAATTTTGTCCGCGGCGGCTCGGCGACGGTGACGATCAAGCAAGTCGATCAGGACCATATCGCGCTCGGCGTCGATTATTCCGGCGCCATGCCCGACAACCTGCCCTTCGCCGCCCTGCGCTCGATGTATGTGACCGAGAGCAATTCCGACGTCGCGCGCGTCGCCTGGCGCGCGAAGGACGGCAAGGGCTGGGGCGAGGCGCCGGTGACGACCTTCCCGGGCGGGCCGACAACCGAGCTCTGGGCCGGGCGCCGGATTCCGTCGCGCCACAATCTCTCGGCGCCCGACATGATCTTCTCCCACTTCCAGCCGTGACGCCATGAAGGCCGCGCGGCTCGCTGCCGTCGATCTGGCGCGCGGGCTGGCGCTATGGGCGATGCTCGGCTTTCACATGACCTGGGATCTGGCGCATTTCGGCTGGATCGACCCCGACGCGGTCGACGCGCGGGCCTTCCACTGGCTCGGCCACGCCATCGCCATCAGCTTTTTGGCGCTGGTCGGCTTCAGCCTGGTCCTGGCCGACGAAGCCCGGGGGCCGCTGTGGCGCAGCCCGAAATACTGGCGGCGCTGGGGCGAGATCGCGCTGTCGGCCGGGGCGATCAGCGCGGCGTCGTACTGGCTGTTTCCGGCGACGCCGATCTTTTTCGGCATCCTGCACTGCATCGCTTTGGCCAGCCTCGTCGCCCTGGCTTTCTTGCGCGCGCCGCCCGTCGTCGCTCTCGGCGCCGGCGTCCTCGCCCTGCTTGCCCCGCATTTTCTGGCTTCGTCCGTCTTCGACGCCAAAATCTTCTGGTGGACGGGCCTCGGGACCTTCGAGCCGCCGAGCAACGATTACCAGCCGCTGCTGCCCTTGCTGGGCGTCGTGCTGTTCGGCCTGGCGCTGGGGCGGTGGGTGCGGCTCCCTCTCCCCGTCTCGACGGGGAGAGGGCGGAGGGTGAGGGGCCGGGGCTTTTTGCCGCAGAGGCTTCGCAGGCCGCAATCTCAAGATTTAAGCAGCGTCGAGGCTAATGCCCCGGCCCCTCGCCGCAGCCCTCTCCCCGCACGCGGGGCGAGGGGGTTAAATCGCGCCCTCGCCTTCTGCGGCCGGCATTCGCTCTCCTTCTATCTCGTCCACCAGCCCCTGCTGTTCGGCCTGTTCACCGCGATCGGCCTGGTCGTCGCGCCGCCGCCGGACGCCAGGATCTTCCTCCGGCAATGCGCGGTGCAATGCGTCAACGACGGGGCGGCGGCGGATATTTGCGAGCAATCCTGCGCCTGCGTGATGAACCGCGCGCAAAAGGATGGAGTTGGCCCGAATTGGCGCGCAACCAGCTGACGGAAAGCCAAAAATCCAGGGTGCACGACGAAGCCGTGGCCTGCTACGCCGGAGCCCTCGGAAAAAACTGATCATGACCCTTTTGGCGCCAGCATGTCTTCCGGCCGCACCAGGCGTCGAATTCCTCCGCGCTAACAAGGCCGGCGATTTGATGGCCTCCTCGCGAAGGCTCGTCCCGTTCGGCTGCGCCGCCTTGGCGATCTCCGCCGCCTTGTCATAGCCGATCTTCGGCGTGAGCGCGGTCGCCAGCATCAGCGAGCGGCGCATGGCTCCTCGACTTTGGGCGTCGGCTTCGAGGCCGTCCACGCAATGAACCGCGAAACTTTCGCGGCGTCGGCGAGCAGGCGCACGCTTTCGAGATAGGCGAAGGCGATCACCGGCTTGAACACGTTCAACTCGAACTGGCCCTGCGAGCCGGCGAAGGCGATGGTCGACTGGTTGCCGAACACCCGCGCGCAGACCATGGTCAGCGCCTCGGCCTGGGTCGGATTGACCTTGCCCGGCATGATCGACGACCCCGGCTCATTGGCGGGCAGGATCAATTCGCCCAAACCCGCGCGCGGGCCGCTGCCCGCCAGCCTTATGTCGCTGGCGATCTTGAACAGACCCGCCGCCGCCGCCTCCAGCGCGCCATGGGCGAAGACCAGCGCGTCGTGGCTCGCCAGCGCCTCGAAGGAATTGCGCGCCGGTTTGAACGGCAGGCCGGTCTCGCGCGCCATTTCCCGCGCGAAAATCCTGGCGAAGCCTCGGCGCGCGTTGACGCCGGTGCCGACCGCCGTGCCGCCCTGAGCCAGATGAAACAGGCCGGGCAGCGCCGCCTCGATCCGCTCGGCGCCGAACCGCGACCTGCGCGGCGTAGCCGGAGAACTCCTGGCCCAAAGTGATCGGCGTCGCATCCTGGAGATGGGTGCGGCCGACCTTGATCGTGGATGCGAATTTCTCAGCCTTCAGGCAAAGGCTGTTTTGGGCCCGGCAGGACCATCGCCAGAAACGGCAGCCAGCCCGGAGCATTGCTGGGAATCCTGGAAGCCGTTCAATCCGCCAACACCCACAAGTTCCTCTCCATGGATGCGCTGCGCTACATCGCCGCGGAGACCGGCATTCCTCCGTCCCGCGTTTACAGCGCGGCGACCTTCTACGCCCTCTTCAACCTCGATCCGCAGGGCGACAACGTGATCTGCGTTTGCCGCGGCACCGCGTGCCACACGCGCGGCTCACGCGATCTGCTCGGCAAGCTCTGCCTGGATCTCGGCGTGAGCGACCACGAAACCGACGAGAACAGCGAAGCCGACAAGATGGCCATCACCACGCCGGATCGCCGCTTCACCATCCGCACTGTCGCCTGCTTCGGCCAGTGCGCGCTGGCGCCCGTCGTCGAAGTCAATCACCACATTCTGAGTCATGTGAATGAGCGCACATTGCAGCGCGAGGTCAAGTCTTTAGCACAGGGGAGGAAGTAATGCCGCGCATTCAGGATATTGGCGCATTCAACGCGGTGCGTGAATCCGGGCTTGCCAAGCTCACGCCTTCCATTCCGCGAATTACGGTCGGCATGGGCACCTGCGGCCGCGGCAATGGCGCTGAAGATGTCTTC
>CAWKJW010000063.1:0-8265 GCA_963849665.1 uncultured Alphaproteobacteria bacterium
CTCGTCGCGTTGCAGTCGTTGTTGCGGGCGTCGCCGTCAATTCGCCATCAACGGGCAGATGGTTGTCCTGCTGGAAGATTTCCACCGCCTTCCGCGTCGCCGCGCCGAAATTTCCGTCCGGCTTGACGACCAGACCAAGCCTCTGCAGGGCGCGCTGCGCCAGCAGCACGGTCTTCGACGGCGCCGGCGCCGGAGGGACGCCCCGAGGGACGCCGTCGCCGGCGATCAGGGCCCCGATGACGTCGCGGCTCCTTTTCGCTGGGGCCGGCGCTACACGCGCGACAGGCGCGGGAGCGGGCCCAGCGGCGGCGGGAGCTTCGGCGGCCGGCGGCGTCAGCGCGTTTTCGGGCGCGGGACCGACCTTCAACAGCGCGGCGCGCGGAAGCTTGTCGGAGAGAAGGGAGTCGATCGAAATCCGGACGCGGCGGGGGCTTCGGCGGATCGATCCGGAACGTCGCGCCGAACAGAGGCGCGGGATGGCGCTGATGCTGGAGGAACATGGCGTTGACGGCGATCGCGCCCAGGAGCGCGAAAAGCGCAGCGCCCCCGAGCGCTGGCGTACGGTAGCGCCACAGCGCGGCGATCCAGGCCGGGGCTTTGCGGGCGCCCTTCTTGCGGCCCTTGCCGCGGCGCGCCGCGCCTCCGGTTGCGGAGCGGCGCGGCTCGACGGCGACGAAATCGAAATCGGAGGAGGCGGCGATTTCACGCAATTTTCTTCACCTGATCTTGGGGGTGGGAGATTTCCGCCAGGCCGGCGGCGCGGCCCCGGCGCGCGAGCGTCTCGATCTTCACCGCCTTCGCGGCGGATTTATGCGCGATGCTGCAATCCATCGGCAGGCGCACCGTGACGCAGGCGCCTTCGTTGGGCGCGCTTTCAAAACGGATCGCGCCGCCATGCAAAGCGACGAGGCCGCGCACGATCGACAGGCCGAGGCCAGCGCCTTCGTAAGGCCGGTCATAGGTCGCCTTGGCCTGGAAGAAGGGATCGCCGAGCCGCGCTAGATCCTTGGACGTCACGCCGATGCCGGTGTCGGAGACTGCGATTTCGACAAAGGCGCCGTCGGCGCGCACGACCACGGCGACGCTGCCGGCTTCCGGCGTGAACTTGACGGCGTTGGACATGATGTTGAGCAGGATCTGCTTGCAGGCGCGCTTGTCGGCGACGATCTCCCGTAGTTGCGGCGGGCAGGCGCGGGTCAGCGAGATTTTCTTTTGCTCCGCCTTCAATTTCACCACGTCGCAGCAGAAATCGATCAGCCCGGCAAGGTTGAAATGTTCCGGCTCGATTTCGAAATTGCCGCTGTCGATTTTCGACATGTCGAGGATGGTGTTGACCAGGCTGAGCAGATGCTGGCCGGAGGCGTTGATGATATTGGCGTACTCGCGCTGACGGCTGGGGTCTTTCGGCGCCAGCTCCGGATTGCCGAGCATTTCCGAAAAACCGATGATGGCGTTGAGCGGCGTGCGCAATTCATGGCTGACATTGGCGAGGAAGCGGTCCTTCCAGAGACTCGCCTGTTCGCTCGCCTCGCGCGCCGCCTCGATCGCCTCGCGCGCTTCCTTCATCGGAGTGGCGTCGCGCAATATCGCCATGATGATTCCCTCCACAGCCAGAGAGCGATGCGCCCGCATCTCGACCCAGACGAAATGCGGTTTCTCGTCGCCCTGCCCGGATCCCGTCTCGGCGCCGGCGCGCAGGCGGAACTCGGCGCCGACTGCATGATCGGCGTGCGCCGCATCGGCGATGGCCTTCAGGAAAATCGGCCGGTCGGAGACGAGAATGCGCTCGAACAGGCCTCGCGCCAGCAGGTCGTTCTGGCCGCAGCGAAACGTATTCGCAGGGTCGGTCACCACATCGACGACCGCGCCGCCGTGATCGAGCTGCATCACCATATCGCCGACCGTCTCGGTCAACTCCTGGTAGGAGGCGATGCTCTGGCTGACGCGGCGGTCGCGGATCTCGCCCATCCGCGCGCTCCACACCGCAAGAATAGCGCCGTAGAGCATCGCCGCCGTGACAACGGCCACATTGACATGGCTGGCCAGATCGGCGCGCGGATGCAGGAAGCCGAATTTCGTCGCCGCCGTCATGGCGACCATCGCCGCGAGCGACAGCGCCGCGCCGCCGATGGCGAGCGTCAAAACCGCGCCGAGCGCGGCCTCCAGCGGGGCCAGCAAGAAGCAGGCGAAGGCGCCGACCGTGATCGCGCCATTGGCCAAGGTCAGCGCCACGCCCAGAAGCACCATGGCCCCAACGCAGATCGCCTGGGCGATGTCGAAACGCCTGAAACGATGCAGGGCGTAGACGCCAAGCAAAGGAGCAAGCAGAAAAGCAAAAGCCACGGCGTCCCAATTGCTCGGAGCGCCGCGCACCAGCAGGAACACAGGCGCCAGCGCCATGAACGGCAGCGTAAGCGCGAGACGCAGCTGGACGAAGTTCACATGGCGCAAGCGCTCGACCTCGCCTAGCTGCGCCGCCGGGTTGAGCAGCGCGGCAATGTGACCGTTCAAGCGCGACATGGATTTCAACTCAATACGAGCGACGCGGCGAAGGCTGCGTCTGACTGGGCCTACTTTGCGCCCCGCCTGTTAAGTGAAGTCTAAACGGCCTGCAGGGTAAGGCGGATCGCGCAAGGTCATTGTCGCTTTATGGTTTCGGCTTCCTTGCCGAATGTCGCGGCGGAATCGCCCTGGCAGGGTAAAAAATCGTTGAATTCCCGGCGCCGCATTTGACCGATGATTTTGATTTAATCTCGACGCGTCGCTGCTAGCTTTCGCGAAATCGCCGCGAAAGGCCCCGCCATGTTATTCCTGCTTCGCTGCCTGTTCTGGCTTGGACTGGTCTTCAGCCATATCGCCACCCTTGAAGGAACGAACGCCGCCGCGCTCGCCAGCCAGAGCGGCAGAGCGGCGAGCGCAAGCGCCGCCGGTCTTGGCGCAACCTCCGGCGCCCTCGGCCGGATCGCCCTGGACGCAGCGGGACAGCGATGCCGCGCCGAACCGGAAAAATGCCTGGCGCTCGCCGCGCAGGTCGCGCGCATCACCCAGGACGCAGCGGTTTTGGGTCAGCCCCCAGTATCTCCCGGCCGCGATACGCTCAATTCCGGCGACCGCGTCCCGGCCTGGCGACTGCGCGCCGACTGACGCCATTTTCAATGCCCGCCAGCCCGATGGGACTTCCTGGTCGGGCGAGCCACCAAAAACGAAAACCCGGATTTCGCGGCCGCGAAATCCGGGTTCGGCATTTTGTGATCGGCGCAACGGCGCCAGACCGAAGCGCTTACTTGGCGCGGGTGCGGCGACGCTGCTGGCCGAGGCCCATCTGCTTGGCGAGATGCGAACGCGCCTTGGCGTAATTGGGGGCGACCATCGGATAGTCGGCGCCAAGACCCCACTTTTCGCGATAGTCTTCCGGCGACATATTATACTGCGTGCGCAGATGACGCTTCAGGGACTTGAACTGTTTTCCGTCCTCGAGACAGATGATGAAGTCGTTGGTGATGGACTTCTTGACGGGAACGGCAGGTTTCGGCGCCTCGGTTACGACGGGAGCGGCGCCGGATGTCACACGCATCAAGGCGGCATGGACGTCGTTGATCAGGCCAGGAAGGTCGGAAACCGGGACGGAATTGTTGCTGACATAGGCGGACACGATGTCGGCCGCCAATTCAATGTAATTTTGTGTGCTTGCGTCGCTCATAGTTTCAGGACTTTCCTTGAGGCGGATTGAATTTTTTTTAACACAGACCCGTATGCACGGCGTGGCCGCCAATACGTTGAATGGAGCCTTTGTATATCGCCCATTGACTTCTAGATATGCCAATTGAATGGCGTTTGCAATATCTCTCCAACGGTAATCGTCCATTTTCTTTGCATCATTGTTTGTGCGCCGCGACATGGAACAGAATTGGGGCCGAATGCTCAAATAAATCCGGCGCCTTTGCCCGGAACGCGGCTTTGGAAAACCGCGGAGCCGAGGCCTCTGCGGCTGCTGAAGCGGCAGAAAATCGAGCTTGAACGATGGTTGGAAGGAGAGAAATATTCGTCCCGCATGTTATGACAGCCGCGTCGAACCTGCAGCAAGACATCGAGAGCCACATGCCGCCATTCGCCAAAGCCCATGACGTCAAGCCGCCGCAAGCCATGCGGCATCCGCTGCGCAAGTGTCTTCATGACATTGAGATTTGTGACGATTACGCTTGGATTCGCGCCGACAACTGGCGTGATTGCATTCACGATCCGGACAAATTGCCGCAGGATGTTCGCTCACTCCTGAACCAGGAAAACAATTATGCGGATTCGGTCCTCGCCGATCTCGATCCCCTCGCCGAGACGATCCTTGCCGAATTGACCGGACGGATCGATGAAACCGACTGCGATCCACCGGCGCGCGACGGCGACTGGCTCTATTATCGCCGTTATCGCGAGGAAGGGCAGCACGAACTGGTCTGCCGGCGGCTCGCTCCCGACGGCGCCGAGGAGATCCTTCTCGATGGCGACGCCTGTGCCGAGGGCAAGGCGTTTTTCAGCCTGGCCGAGGCGCTGCATTCCCCCGACCATCGCCGTCTCGCCTGGAGCCGCGACGAACGCGGCAATGAACTTCACTCCATCTCCTGGCGCGATCTGGCGAGCGGAACCGACGGCGCCGACGTGGTGGAGGACAGCGACGGAGCCATTGTCTGGACACGCGATTCGCGCGGCTTCCTCTATACGCGCATGGACGAGGATTTCCGTTCCTGCCAGGTTTTCCTGCATGAAATCGGCGCCAATCCCGCCGCGGACCGGCTGGTGTTCGAAGAAAAGGACCCGGCCTGGTTCGTGCATCTGCGCGCTGCGCGCTCGCGGTTGCACGCCGTCATCACCGTCAGCGATCACGATTGTTCGGAATGCTGGCTGGTCGACCTCGAAACCCCCGCGGCGCCGGCGCGAAGAATCCTGCCAAGGCGGCCCGGCCTGCGCTATGACGTCGAGCCAGGCATCGACCGTCTTTACATGCGCACCAACGCCGATGACGCCTTCGACTACAAACTCGTCAGCATCGGACACGACGCTTTGGACGCTGCCGCCGGGTCGGACAACTGGCGTGAAGAGGCGCCGCACCGGCCGGGACGGATGATTTTCAACGCCACGGTCTTCGCCGGATTTCTTGTCTGGCTGGAGCGCGAAAACTGCCGGCCCCGCCTGATGGTCCGCTCGCAAGACGGCGACGAACGGGCGATTTCCTTCGACGCGCCTTGCCATCATCTACGGCTGGAGCGCAATTTCGATTTCGAACGACCGATCCTGCGCCTGTCCTATTCCTCGCTGACCGAGCCCGAGGAAATCTACGACATCGATCTGGCGACGAATTCCCGCGTCCTTTTGAAGCGGCAGGCCATTCCGTCCGGCCACAGCGCCGGCGCCTATCAGGCGCGGCTCGACTTCGCGACCGCCGCGGATGGCGAAAAGGTTCCACTGTCGCTGGTCTGGAGCAAAAATTTTCCGCCCGGCCCCCGCCCCGTCCTGCTCTATGGCTACGGGGCCTATGGCGTCGCCCTGCCCGATTCCTTCGACGAAAACCGCTTCAGCCTGATCGATCGCGGCTTCATCTTCGCCATCGCTCATGTGCGCGGCGGGACCGAGAAAGGCTCGCGCTGGTACGAGGCGGGCAAAATGGAGCACAAGCGGAACTCATTCGGCGATTTCATCGCCTGCGCCCGCCATCTCGTCGCGGAAAACCTGACCGCGCCGGGCAAGATCGTTGCGGAAGGCGGCAGCGCCGGCGGCATGCTGATGGGCGCCGTGGTCAACCAGGCGCCGGAGCTTTTCGCCGGCGTGATAGCCGAAGTGCCCTTTGTCGACGTGGTCAACACGATCTGCGACGCCTCGTTGCCGCTCACCCCCCCGGAATGGCGCGAATGGGGCAATCCGCTCGAGGACGCGGATGTCTTGCGTCGGCTCCTGTCCTATTCGCCCTATGAGAACGTCAAGGCGCAGAAATATCCACCGATGCTGATCGAGGCAGGCCTGACCGATCCGCGCGTGACTTATTGGGAACCCGCCAAATGGGCGCAGCAGCTTCGCGCCCGCATGACCGGCGGCGGCCCGATCCTCTTGAAGACCAACATGGAGGCCGGCCACGGCGGCGCTTCAGGCCGCTACGACGAACTGGACGAGGTCGCGCTGCGGCAGGCCTTCGCGATCGAGGCGACGCGCGGCGGTTGATCCGCCGCGCGATTGTGGTTGTCCGGCGTTACTGCGTGAGGGTCGGCGGGCCTTTAACCGTCGTCGTCACCGGCGTATAGGTTGTCTCCGACGTATAGGTCGTCACCGGCGTAGTGGTCGTCACCGGCGTATAGGTCGTCACCGGCGTAGTGGTCGTCACCGGCGTAGTGGTCGTCACCGGCGTGGTGGTCGTCACCGGCGTGGTGGTCGTAGTGGTCGTGCTGTAGGTCGCCGAATTGACCGCCAAGGCGGCGGGCGCGATGTTCCAGGAGCCGGGGCTGTTGCTGTCCAGGATCAGTTGGTGGAAGACCATGGTCAGGCTCTCGCTGCTGACCGATGACATCGAGTTGAAGGTCACGTTGCGGCTCGGAAGGTAGATCAGGCCGCTCAGCGTGTGTCCGGCGGAGCCGTTGATCGTGAAGCTAGATGTCGACAGGCCGTTGGGCTCGAACATCAAGACATTGGCGTAGGTTCCCGTAGTCGGCGCGGAGACATTGATCACCACGCCGCTGTTGATCTGGATGTAGGAGCTGCTGTCGGCGAAATAGAACGTGACGCCGGTCCCTTTGACGGTCCAGCCGCTGTTGATGTTCCAGTTCGTACCCTTGAAAACATAGACGCCCGCCGCCAGGTTCAAGGTTCCAGAGCCGTTGAAATTGAAATTGCCGCAGAAAGTAGTCGGCGTCAGATTGACCGTGCCGGAGAAGTTCTCTCCACTCGTGCAATGGCCGCTGGCCAGAATGGTGGGCGCGGCCAGGGTCCCGACGAAGGGATCGGCAGGGGTAATGCAGCCGCTCTGCAGGTTGGGGATCGTCACGCTGTTCTGGTGGAATTGTCCATAGACGCAAACATGGCTGACGGTGAAATTGTCGCCGCTGTTGAACACCGCGGCATAGCTGCTAGCCGAGGACGCGACATCGATTTCGCAGTTGGGCGCGTTGAAGCTGACGCTGCCGTTGACCAGCAGCGAATTGGAGCTGGATGGATCGAGAACCAGCAGGCAAACCTTGTTGGGCGTTTTCGTCGTCGTCGTCACATTTGTCGTCGTCGTCACATCCGTCGTCGTCGTCACATAGGTCGTCGTGGTCACGTTCGTCGTCGTGGGCACTTCCGTCGTCGTCGTTACTTCCGTCGTCGTAGGCACTTCCGTCGTCGTGGGCACGTTCGTCGTCGTGGTTTTCGATGTCGAGGCCGCCGACGAGGCGGCGTTGAACGACATTTTCGTCAAGCCGGCGACGTTCATGATGGCCGTCGGCAGATTGACCACGGCCGAACCGGTCCAACTGCCGTCAGCATTGTGAACAAAATACTGATTGGGCGTATTGCTCGGCGCCAGGGTGGCGCCCGCGTTCGCGACGCCGACGCTGAGAACCGCGGCCGCCGCGGACTGTGCAGCGGACTCGGCTGCGGCCTCAGCCGCGGGGTCCGCCAAGGGGGGGTTGGGGGTTTGCGCAACGATCTCGAGGACGGCTTGGTCCATGGCGGTCTGCACCGCGCCCTTCGCGACGTTCAGCCGTCCATAATCAACCGCCGCCCCCACCATGAACATTAAAGGCACGAGGGCGAGCCCGAATATGATTGCCGCGGAGGCGTGTTCATCGCGGCCAACACGGCGCAAGGCGTGACGGAGCTGGAGAAGAAATGTCGGGCGCATGGCCGCATCCTCACTACACGAAACTGTGCTATCGTGATAAAACAACTTCGAAGTTGAAAGTCCCGTTAATTCCGCTCGATACGACGCGGCTCTCGGACTTTTTGGTTACTTTTCGATATACGACGATAGCAACATTTGAATATTGTTTCAGGCTTCGGCCGTTTGATTAATGACGGCTTCTCTGATGCGCTTTGATCAGAGCCCGATCCAAGCATTCGTTTTAAAGCATTTTTTCACCGGAAGCGTGGCCGGCATGGGTCGAGCCGAAAGTCTGCGAAGCGAACAAAGTCGCCTTGGATCGTCTCGGGGCCGCGTATGGCTCGATCACGTCCTGCCGCGAAATGCCCCAACGTTTCCGGCGCGAGACTTGTTCAGCCTTCGCCCTCGATGAAGCGCTTCAATTCCTC
>CAWKJW010000064.1:0-29051 GCA_963849665.1 uncultured Alphaproteobacteria bacterium
CAAAAAGGGCTCGCGGATGGTCATCATCGCGGCCTCGCTCTGCCGTTCGACCGGGCGCCGCGGATCGATCCCCGCGTGAACGAAGAAAAGGTCGCCGGCGCGGTAGTAAAACGGCAGGCTTTCGAGAAAACGCAGGTGACCCGCAGGCATCGCGCGCCGGGCGCGGGAAAGGCTGGCTTCCTTCCGGCTTACGCCATAGGAGGCGAAAGTCGGCGCCGCCCTTCTGAATCCATTGGCGAAACGCCGCCTCGCTCCGGCCGGACACGGCGTCGAGCAGCAATTGATCGTGGTTGCCGCGCAGCGTGATCCAGCGGTCTCCTGGGCGACGCGGCCCCTCGATGAGGCGTTCGAGGACCTGCCGGCTCGACGGGCCGCGATTGACCAGATCGCCCAGGAACACCACGACGGCGCGTTCGCCGGTCGCCGCGGCGTCCGCTTCGATCAAGGCGATCAGCTTGTCGAGGAGGCCGCGCATGCCGTGGATGTCGCCCACGCCGTAATGGACGGCCGCGCCCAGCTCGGCCGCGTCGCAGCCGATCGGCTCGGACGCCTGGCCATCCAGGGCGCGAGACGCGCCCTCGCCAATGCGCAACGCGCCAGCGATTAAATCAAGGACTCCCGCCGCAGTTCTCAATTCGCCGCTTCTCCCACAACACGGGAAATTAGTTCATCGCCGTCGAAACTCAATGACGGCCAGCAACTTGTCCCCAGACATCTTCGCGGTCTATTTTTCAATGCGACGAGATCGCCCGTGGCTATGTCTAGACAATGCTGGCCCGGTTCATGGGATCATGAAGAAGCTTTCCAGTCCTTCGCCCGGTTCATCAGCATGTAGCCGGCAGCCTCGCCAGATTCAGCCAGATATGAGCGCGCCGCCTCCGACAAACGATCGACGAGCTTTTGCTTGTAATGTTCGTCGTTCGAATCCAGCGGCAGGCTGGTGATGATGACGAGGACGCGCTGCTCGCCGCCGTCGGCAACAACGCAGGGCCATACCTTGGCTTTTTTCGCTAGGGGATGGGTGAAGCTCATCGATTTTGTCCTGTGCTTTTTCGCAAGCATAACAGAGAAAACCGAAGATGGCGACGAAACAGTCGACAGTCTTAATTGCGACCGGCGAAAGCAATATTCATGTTATGACAATAATATGACATTTTTAATACGCTCGCCTTTGCGCCAGGCGACGATGCCCGGCCAAAAGCGGGCGCCGCAAGCGGGCCCGCCTTCGCCTGTCCCGAGATGATGAGCATTGCCGCCGCTATTCATCGTCAGCTGCGTCGACGAGTATGATCTCGCTGTCTTCAATCGCTTTCACCGTGAGCTTTTCCGCATCCCTGATCGCCGCGCCATCGCGCGCGCCAACTCGCAATCCGTCGATCTCGACCGCGCCGGTCGCGGGGACCAGATAGAGACGACGATTCCTGCCAGGAAAATAATCGGCCGTCTCGCCAGCCTTCAGCGTTGCGGCGAGGACGCGGGCGTCGGCGCGGATCGGCAAGGCGTCGCCGTCGTCGGTCAAGCCGGACGCCAGCGTCACGAAGCGCCCGGCGCGCTCGCCCCTGGGGAAGGGACGCGTCCCCCAGGCCGGCTGTTCGCCGGCGCGGGTCGGCTCGATCCAGATCTGGAAAATCTGGGTGACGTCCGCCTCGCGATTATATTCGGAATGCGCCACGCCCGTGCCCGCCGACATCACCTGGACATCGCCGGCCTCGGTGCGGCCGGTATTGCCGAGACTGTCCTTGTGCGTGATCGCGCCTTTGCGCACATAGGTGATGATTTCCATGTTGCGATGCGGGTGCGTCGGGAAGCCGGAGTTCGGCTGGATCGTGTCGTCGTTCCACACGCGCAGCGATCCCCAGCTCGAACGCTCGGGGTCGAAATAATTGGCGAAGGAGAAATGATGCTTTGCGTCGAGCCAGCCGTGGTTCTCGCCGCCGAGGCTGTCGAAAGGCCGAAGTTCGATCATGGATGGGCTCCTTTTGTTGAAGCTCATATAGGCGCTTTGCCCTTTTCTGATCAGTGGGATAAAATCTCACGAAAAGTTCGAGGAAATGGAAATGTCAGGCCCCGGCGTCCCGACCTTCGACCAGTTGCAGATCTTTCTAGCGGTGAACGAGACCGGAAGCTTCGCCGCCGCCGGGCGAAAGCTCAATCGCGCGACTTCGGTGATCAGCTATGGCGTCTCCAACCTGGAGGCGCAGCTCGGCGTCGAATTGTTCGACCGCGAGGCGACCCGCCGCCCGCGCCTGACCGAAGCCGGACGCGCGGTGCTGGCCGAAGCGAGGACCGTCGCGCAGGGGATCGACGGGCTGCGCGCCAAAGTGAAAAGCATGCTCGACGGGCTCGAGGCCGAGGTCCATCTCGCCGTCGACGTGATGATCCCCTCGGCCCGGCTCGGCGCGCTGCTGCGGGCGTTCAGCGAAAAATTTCCGACCGTCTCGCTGCGCCTGTCGGTCGAGGCGATGGGCGCGGTCATGGGCCTGGTGCTGGAGCGCCGCGCCGCGTTGGGGATCAGCGGCCCGCTGGCGATGGAGAGCGACGAAATCGAAAGCGTCGCCGTCGGTTCGGTGGAGATGATCCCGGTCGCCGCGCCCGACCACCCGATCGCAAGGCTGCGGCCGCTGCCGCCCGGCGCCGGCCGCGATCACGTCCAGCTTGTGCTGACCGATCGCTCGACCCTGACGGAAGGGCGCGACTTCGGGGTGTTGAGCCGGCGCACATGGCGGCTCGCCGACCTCGGCGCCAAGCACGCTTTGCTGCGCGAGGGGATCGGCTGGGGCAACATGCCGCTCGCCATGGTCGAAGGCGATCTCGCCTCGGGCGCGCTCGTGCGGCTGGCCATGCCGGACCATCCCGGCGGGATCATCTCTCTTTCGGCGATCTACCGGCGCGACACGCCGCCCGGTCCGGCCGCATCCTGGCTGCTGCGGCAATTCGCCGAATGCGGCGCGCAGGACAAGGAGACGCTTGGCGCGGCTGAATTTTAGCGAAACATCTTTTCGATAAAGTCGAATAAACCGTTGCAAATTATTCGACTGTTCAGGACAAACGCAAGCTGCCAGTCTCTTGCTCGCTTCAGCAAAGGACCAACAGCATGAAACTCCTGCACGTCAATTCCAGCATCCTTGGACCCGGTTCGGTCAGCCGCGCGCTCTCAGAGGAGATCGTCGCGGCGGAAAAGCGTCGCCATCCCGAAACGGCCGTGACCTATCGCGATCTGGCCGTCGATCCGGTCGATCATCTTTCCGGCGCGCATCTCGCCGCTTTCCAGGGCGCCGCGCCCGAGGCTCCGGCGCTTCGGCAGGATGTCGCTGCAGGCCAGGCGGCGCTCGAGGAGTTTCTCGCCGCCGACGTGATCGTCATCGGCGCGCCCATGTATAATTTCTCGATTCCGAGCCAGCTCAAGGCCTGGATCGACCGCCTCGCCGTCGCGGGCAAAACCTTCCGCTACACCGAGAAGGGAGCGGTCGGCCTCGCCGGCGGCAAGCGCGTGATCGTCGCTTCCTCGCGCGGCGGCTTCTATGGCCCCGACACGCAGACGGCCTTCCTCGACCACCAGGAAAATTACCTGCGCGGCGTGTTCGGCTTTTTCGGCATTGCCGACGTGACCTTCATCCGCGCCGAAGGCGTCGCGCTCGGCCCCGAACAGCGCGAGAAGGCGATCGACGCCGCCAAAAGCGAAATCGCGCAGATCGCGGCCTGACCCTTCCGCAAGACCGGTCTCGGCTCCCGGTCCGGAAGGTCCGGGAGCCGATCGCGATTCTGGCGTGATGGAACGTAGCCTTGGGGCGCCGGTTGTCGTGATGGCCGGCCCGTCCTGCGCTCTTGCCGGCCCAGGAGGCTTGACCATGCCCGAGCAGACGCAGTCCGATCCTGCCGAAGACGGCGAGCGGCATGAGTCCGACCGTTTCGGCGCGGCGACGCATGAGGTTTTCAATCAGCCGCATGAGCTGGCCGACATCAATCTTTTCGGGGGCGACACGGCGCTGAAGGAGGCGGCGGTCCGCGAGGGCGCGGGCGACGCCTCAGCCCAACTCGAAGATTTCGGCGCCCGCATGGGCAAGGCCGCGAGCCTCGAACTCGGCGCGCTCGCCAACAGGAACCCGCCCGAACTCGACACCCACGACCGCTACGGCCGGCGCGTCGATGTGGTACGGTTCCATCCCGCCTATCACGCGCTGATGCGTTCGGCGATCGGCGAGGGCCTGCATTCCTCGCCCTGGACGGCGCCGGGCGCAGGCGCCCATGTGGCCCGCGCGGCGCGGTTCTATATGCAGACCCAGGTCGAGGCCGGCCATCTGTGCCCGATCACCATGACATTCGCCTCGGTCGCGGCGCTGACGCGGCAGAACGGCCTCGCGCAAAACGATCTCGCCGACGAATGGCTGCCGAAAATCGGTTCGCGCGTTTATGATCCGCGCGACTTGCCGATCGCACAGAAACAGGGCGCGACGATCGGCATGGCGATGACCGAGAAACAGGGCGGCTCGGACGTGCGCGCCAACACCACGCGCGCCCTGCCTTCGGGCGACGGGGCCCATGAGCTTGTCGGGCACAAATATTTCGTCTCCGCGCCGATGAGCGACGCCTTTCTCGTGCTGGCGCAGGCGCCCGGCGGACTGACCTGCTTCCTCGCGCCGCGCTGGCGTCCCGACGGGACGAAAAATCCGCTGCAGATCATGCGGCTCAAGAAAAAAATGGGAAATGTCTCCAACGCCACCGGCGAAATGGAGTTGCGCGGCGCCCTCGCCTTCATGGTCGGGCCGGAAGGACGCGGCGTCGCCACGATCATCGAAATGGTGGCGCTGACGCGCTTCGACTGCATGGTCGGCTCTTCCGCCGGCATGAGGAGCGCGACGGCGCAGGCCATCGATCATTGCCGCCAGCGAAAGGCGTTCGGAAAATTCCTGGTCGACCAGCCCCTGATGCGGAACGTGCTCGCCGATCTGGCGCTCGAATCGGAGGCGGCGCTGGCTCTCTCGATGCGCGTCGCCCGCGCGCTCGACCAGCGCGCGGACGCCGAGGAGGACGCCTTCGCGCGCGTCGCCACAGCCCTCGGCAAATACTGGATATGCAAACGCGCGCCGGCCCATGCCTATGAGGCGATGGAATGCCTCGGCGGCTCCGGCTTCATGGAGGATTCGCCGATGCCGCGGCTCTATCGCGAAGCGCCGGTCAATGCGATCTGGGAGGGCAGCGGCAACGTCCAGTGCGTGGATTTCCTGCGCGCAGTGAGGCGCAAGCCCGACGCGCTCGAGGCCGCTTTCACCGAGATGGATCGGGCGCGCGGCGGCCATCCCGCCCTCGATCGCCATGTCGAGCGCCTGAAGGCCGATCTGGGCGAGTCCTCCGACATTGAAAGCAGCGTCCGCGATCTCGTCGAACGCCTCGCCTGCGGGCTGCAGGCGAGCCTGCTTGTCCGCCACGCGCCCTCGGCCCTGTCCGACGCCTTCTGCGGCTCGCGGCTGGAGGCGCGCGGCAGCCACCTGTTCGGCGCGCTGCCGCGCGACGTGGATTTTCGCGCGGTGATCGATCGAGCCGCGCCGCGATAATTATCCTGCGTCTCCATAGTCGCGACTATGGAATCCCTCGCTTAAGCTCGGCGTCGCATTCGCTCCTAACCAAGTCTCAGAGGTCAAGACCTCTGAGACTTGGCATTACGCCAAAGCCTCAAGGCCGAGAACGGCGAAGCGGCGGCCGCGATCATGCCAGGCCCTGGCGATGCGCCATCCGCCCGCCTCGGCGAGAGAGCCGAAGGCGTCGAGATCATATTTGCGCGAACTCTCGGTATGGATCGTTTCGCCGGCGCGGAAGGCGAATTCCCGGCCACAGACCGCCACCACCCGCCGATCCAGGCTCACCAGATGCATTTCGACGGCGGATTCGGCCTCGTTCCATCGCGCCTCGTGGATGAACCGCTCCAGCGGAAACTCGCCGTCAAGCTCCCGATTGATCCGCTCGAGAAGGTTGAGATTGAACGCAGCGGTGACGCCCTCGCAATCGTCATAGGCGTTGAGCAGGGTTCGGCGATCCTTTTTCAGGTCGACGCCGATGATCGCCGTCCCCCGGCCTTCGACATGCCGGCGCAAGCGCCGCAGGAATGCGGCGGTTTCACGCCGGTCCAGATTGCCGATCGTCGAACCGGGAAAAAACGCCGTCCTCGGTCCGAACGGCAGGCCCAGGGGGAGATCGAAATCGCGATTGAAATCCGCGACGATCGGCAGAGTCTCCAGCTGCGGAAAGCGATCGCGGATGCGGCTTGCCGTACGCGCGAGCACTTCGCCGGCGATATCGATCGGCACATAAAGACGCGGCTCGTCCAGCGCCTCGATCAGAATCTCGGTCTTGATCCCCGCTCCCGCGCCATATTCGATCAACAGGACGCCCGCGCCGCAAAGCCTGGCGATTTCGCCGCCGCGGCGTTCGAGAATCTCCGTCTCAGCGCGGGTCGGATAATAATCGTCGAGCCGGGTGATCTCGTCGAAAAGCTCGGAGCCCCGCTCATCATAGAGCCAGCAACTCGGCACGGTCTTTTGCGGGCGCGAGAGCCCCGCGACGACGGCTGAGCGAAAGGCCTCGTCCCAGTCGGCGCGCAAGTCGGCGTGGTCAAGGCTCATGATCGTCTCCAGCTAGGCGCAGGCCGGCAAATTGCCAGCGGGCGTCGGGCGGAAAGAAATTGCGATAGCTCGCGCGGATATGGCTGGCGGGGGTCGCGCAGGAGCCGCCGCGCAGAACCATCTGCCCGCACATGAACTTGCCGTTGTATTCGCCGCCGCCCCCTCCGCGGCGACGAAACCGCGGATAGGGCGAGAAGGCGCTGCTCGTCCATTCCCAGACGTCGCCGAACATCTGGCGCAGGCCGTCTTGCGGCGCGGGCGCGGGCATGGGCCGCAAGAATCCGCGATTCAACCAGATTGCCGGCCGGCGTCAGATTTTCCGCGGCGCGCTCCCATTCGGCTTCGGTCGGCAGCCGGCGTTTCGACCAGCGCGCGAAGGCGTCGGCCTCGAAATAGCTGACATGGACGACCGGCGCGGACGGGTCGACCGGCTGGCGTCCCGACAGGGTCATCGTGAAAAAGGCGCCGTCGCGCTCGCTCCCAATAGAGCGGCGCCATCCATTCTCCGGCGCAACGCTTCGCCCAGCCCTCGGACAGCCACAACAAGGGCCGCCGATAGCCGCCGTCGGCGATGAACTCCATCCATTCGGCATTGGTGACCAGCCGGTCCGCCAGCCGATAGGGCTCGATGAACACGCGATGGCGCGGGCGCTCGCAGTCGAAGGCGAAGTTTTCCGGCGCCGCGCCCATCTCGATGATGCCGCCGGCAAAGCGCTTGTAGCCTGTCGCAGCGGCGGCGCGCTCGCCTTCGTCCCGGGCCCCGAGCCTGTAGGCGGGCTTCAGGGGATTCTGCGCGAAAAGATGCAGGATGTCGGTCAACAGCAATTCCTGATGCTGCTGCTCGTGATGACAGCCAAGCTCGACCATCGCGCTTGCTTGCGCCGCAACGGCGCCTGCGCACAAATTTTCGATCGCCGCGTCGACATGGTCGCGATAGGCGCAGATCTCCTCGAGCGACGGCCGCGTGATCATGCCGCGCCGCGGTCTCGGCTGCCGCTCGCCCAGGCTCTCGTAATAGGAATTGAACAGGAAGGCGAAGTCGGGATTGAAGACGCGGTAGCCGGGCAATTCGGGCTGAAGGACCATCGCCTCGAAAAACCAGCTCGTATGCGCGAGATGCCATTTCGCCGGGCTCGCGTCCGGCATCGACTGCACGGTCGCATCGGCGTCCGAAAGCGGAGCGGCGAGCTTGCGGCTCGCCTCGCGCACGGCGCGGTAGAACTGCAAGAGCGTGGATGGAGTTGGCGACGAGCGGCGGCGGCTCCCTGCTTCCATGGTCCAATCGCCTTTCCCGGATAACAAAGAGTCGCGACAGCACGACGTCGCCTGTGGCCGCGGCGACGGGGCGGCGAGCGCCGCCCAGACCGTGTCAGGTCCTAACGCCTCGCGCCCGGAATGTTTCCGGCGCCCGCGTTTTTGCGCCTCGATTATGTGTGCAAATGGACTCCCGCGGCGTTAGTCTCGCGGGAGCCAAACGAGAACGGGAGGCGGAAAAGCTTGGACGGCGCCGCTCGGATTGACACAAAGGATTTGGCGGCAGGCGAAGCTCGAGCCTCCTTGCTGCGCGTCGCCGGCTTGCGGAAGAGCTATGCGACGCCGCAAGGGCGGCTGCCCATCCTGAAGGGCGTCGATCTGTCGCTCGACGCCGGCTCCAGCCTTGCGCTCATGGGGGAATCCGGCAGCGGCAAGAGCACGCTGCTGCATCTCGTCGCCGGGCTCGATGACGTCGACGACGGCGAAATCTTTCTGGACCAGGTCGATATCGCTTCCCTTCCGGAGCCCCGCCGCGCCGCGCTCAGGCGAGAAAGCGTGGCCGTCGTGTTCCAGCAATTCAACCTCATCCCCAGCCTGACGATCCGCGCCAATGTCGCCTTCCAGGCGCGTCTTGCCGGCCGGTTCGATCCGGCGTGGCGGAAGGAGCTGGTCGATCGTCTGGGGCTCGGCGCCCTGCTCGACCGCTATCCTGAGCAGCTTTCCGGCGGCCAGCAGCAGCGCGCCGCCATCGCGCGGGCGCTTGCCGCGCGTCCGCGCCTGCTGCTGGCGGACGAGCCCACCGGCAATCTCGACGAAGCTTCGGCTGACGATTTTCTGAAGCTTGCGCTCGAAACCGTCGCCGCGACCGGCTGCGCCTTCCTGATGGTGACGCATAGCCAGCGCCTCGCCTCGAAACTCGAACGTCAGGCCAGGCTCAGTTCGGGAGTGATTGTCAAGCCTTGAAGCAGATGTTGTGGACCTTCATCGCTCTCGCGAGCCATTGGCGCCGACATCCGGCCAATTTCGTCGCGCTCTTTGCCGGACTGGCCATCGCCACGGCGCTATGGAGCGGCGTCCAGGCCCTGAACGCGCAGGCGCGCAAGAGTTACGACCAGGCCGCCTCCATGTTCGCAACGGGTGCGGAAAGCCTGGTCGCGGCGCACGGCCCGTTTCTTTCGCAGGAGCTGTTCGTCAAGCTGCGCCTGGCCGGCTGGAAGGTTTCTCCGGTACTCGAAGGAACGGTGCGGGTTCATGGCGCGCCCTTCCGGTTGATCGGGATCGAGCCGTTGTCGCTGCCGCGCCAAACCGGGCTGCCGAGCCTGACGGACGCGCGCGCTCTTTCGGCCTTCATCGAGCCGCCGGGGCGGACGATCGTCGCGCCCGAGACCCTGCGCGATCTGAATGCTGCGGAAGGCGCCGCCATCCCTGTCGACGGGGCAAAAATCCTGCCGCCGTTGATGGCGCAGGCCAATGCGCCGTCCGGCATTCTTGTCGTCGACATCGGCGCCGCGCAAGCCGTGCTCGAACGTCCGGGGCAGGCCTCGCGACTGATTCTCCGGCGACAGGCCGACGCCGCCACGCCGCCGCTCGCGGCCGTCGCAGGCGACGCGCTCCGCCTGCTCCAGCCCGAGGAGGAATCCGGCGACCTCCGACGGCTCACCGCCAGTTTCCACCTGAACCTCACCGCCTTTGCGATGCTCGCCTATTCTGTCGGGCTCTTCATCGTCCACGCTTCCTTCGGACTGGCCTTCGAGCAGCGGCTGGCCATGGTGCGGACCCTGCGGGCGATCGGCGTTTCCGCGCGCGCGCTCGTCATCGCGACGCTCTGCGAATTGCTGTTGCTCGCGCTGGTCGCCGGAACCGTCGGCGTCGCTTGCGGCTATCTGATCGCCGCGGCGCTTTTGCCCAATGTCGCGGCCAGTCTCGACGCGCTTTACGGCGCGCAGGTCGCGCCACGGCTGGCGCTCGATCCGGCCTGGTGGATTTCGGGTCTCGGCATCGCCCTCCTCGGCGCCCTCGTCGCGGAGGCGGGCGGCCTGTTCAAGACGCTCCGCCTGCCAATTCTCGTGGCGGCGCAGCCCTTCGCATGGCGGCAGGCGCAGCAAGGCTTTTTTCGCCGCCGGGCTTTCTTCGCGGCGGCAGGCTTTACGGCGTCGCTTGCGGCCTATCTTTTTGGCAAGGGCCTTTACTCCGGCTTCGGCGTGATCGCCGGCCTGCTGCTCGGCGCCGCGCTGTTGTTGCCGCTCGTCCTCGCCGGCGCCCTGCGCCTTGGCGAGATTTGGGCGACCGCGCCGCTGGCGCAATGGTTCTGGGCCGATAGCCGGCAACAGCTCCCCGGCCTGTCGCTCGCCTTGATGGCGTTGTTGCTGACGCTCTCGACCAATGTCGGCGTCGGCGGCATGGTCGAGGGATTCCGCGCGACTTTCACGCGATGGCTCGACGAGCGGCTGGTTGCGGAAGTCTATTTCGAAGCGGCGGGCGAGGCCGAGGCGCGAGGCGTCAAATCCTGGCTCGCGAAGCGGCCTGAAGTCACGGCGATCCTGCCGGTCCTGAAAACCACGACCAGGCTCGAGGGCTGGCCGGTCGAAGTCATCGGCATGAAATCGCACGAGACCTACCGCAAGCATTTTCCATTGCTTTCGCAGGCGCGGGACGCCTGGGACGACGTTCAGCGCGGCGACGGCGTCTTCGTCAGCGAACAGCTCGCGCGGCGATTAAACCTCGCGCTCGGCTCGACCTTGGACATCGCCGCCTCAAGCAAGCTTTGGCGCGCAAAAATCGCCGGCGTTTTTCCCGACTACGGCAATCCCAAGGGACAGTTGCGGATCGACGTCGATGCGCTGCAACGACACTTTCCGGAGACGCCGCGCAAAAATTACAGCCTTCGAGTGAACCCGAAAGCCGTTCCCGGATTGATTGCGGCCATGCGGGCGCAATTCGGTTCGCAGATTGTCCGCATCAGCGATCAGGCGTCGATCAAACGCCTGTCGATGCGGATTTTTGAGCGCACATTCGCGGTGACGGCGGCGCTGAATGCATTGACGCTGATCGTCTCGGCCATTGCGCTGCTCGCGAGCCTTTTGACGCTCGGCAATGTGCGCCTCGCCCAGTTTGCTCCCGTCTGGGCGGCCGGCGCCGCGCGCGGGCGCCTGGCGCAACTCGAATTCTTGCGGATACTGTCGCTCACCGCCGCGACGGCGCTCGTCGCGCTGCCGCTCGGGCTCGCCCTGTCCTGGTGCCTTGTCGCGGTGGTGAACGTGCAGGCTTTCGGCTGGCGGCTTCCGTTCTATGTCTTCCCCGGACAATGGGCGCAGATTTTCGCGCTGGCGCTGCTGACCGCGGCTCTCGCCGCAACCGCGCCAATCCTTCGCCTCGTCCGGACGACGCCGGCGGACCTGCTCAAGGTCTTCGCCAATGAGCGCTAAATTCGCCTTGTCGGTCGTCACGGCGCTGCTTGCGCTCTTGATCCATGCGAACGCCCGTGCGGAGGGCTTCGCGGGACTGGGAGACGACGCCAATGGCTTTGCGGAAGTCACGCCAGGAACGCCGCTCGTCTTCCCGCGCGATTTCGGCGCCCATCCGGGCTTTCGCACGGAATGGTGGTACCTGACCGCCAATCTCGAGGACGCCTCGGGCGCCTCCTACGGCGTCCAGTGGACGCTTTTCCGCCAGGCGACCGCGCCGGGGCCCGAGCGCCAGGGCTGGGCGAACCAGAACATATGGATGGGCCACGCCGCGGCAACCAGCGCCAGCGAACACCTGTTCGCCGAGATTTTTGCCCGCGGCGGCGTAGGTGTGGCCGGCGTGACCGCCGAGCCGTTCCGCGCCTTTATCGACAATTGGCGCTTTGCGGCCAGCGACGACGCACCCGGCGCGGGCCTGGCGCGCATGACGGTCTCGGCGGACGGCCCGGGCTTCCGCTACGCGTTCAAACTCGCGGCTGAAAAACCTCTCGTCCTGCAGGGCGAGAATGGCTTCAGCCGTAAATCGGACGATGGGCGGGCCTCATATTTTTTCAGCCAGCCCTTTTTCAAGATCGACGGCGTCCTCACACTGCATGGGCGGGAGATCAAAGTCTCCGGCGTCGCCTGGATGGACCGGGAATGGAGCAGCCGGCCGCTGGCGGCGACGCAGAAGGGGTGGGACTGGTTTTCTCTGCATTTCTCGAACGGCGAGAAGCTGATGGTGTTTCGGCTGCGGGACCAGACGGCGAGCGATTTTTACGCCGGGACCTGGATCGGCGCCGATGGCTCTTCGCAAGCGCTCGCCCGCGACGACATTGCGCTGACGCCGCTGGCGAAAGCGACGGTCGCCGGACGAAGCCTCCCGGTGAGATGGCGGCTGCAGGTGAAGAGCCACGGCCTCGACGTCGAGACGGCGCCGCTCAATTCCGACAGCTGGATGGCGACCCGCTTTTCCTATTGGGAAGGCCCCATCAGCTTTCACGGCTCAATGCAGGGAAAAGGCTATCTGGAAATGACGGGTTATGCCGAGAGGCGTTGAAAACGACCGAGCTTTCAGTTTTTACGCTCCCGCGTCTGCGCCACCGCGGATTTGAACCCCTCGTAATCGAGACCGCCGTTCACCATGAAATGACCGATCACGAAATCGGGCACGCCCTCGAAGCCGAGAGCCTGCGCCTGCGCGACATTGCGCCTGATGAGCGCGTCGATTTCAGCCGCATGCGCGTCGAGATCGGCCTTGAGCCGGGCCATGTCGACGCCGGAGGACGCGATGGCCTCGTCCATCGAGGATTGCGGATTTCTCTTGCCGGGCACGCGCATCAGCGCAGCATGGACCCTTTCGTACGCGCCCTGGTGTTTCGCCGCCAGCGCCATGCGCGCGCCATAGACGGAGGCTTCCGTCAAAACCGGACAATCCTTGTAGACGAGCTTGATTGCGCCGTCATCCCTGACGATCCGCTCCAGATCTGGCGCCGCTTTTTTGCAATATTGGCAATTGTAATCAAGGAAGGCGACGATGGCGACGTCGCCCTTCGGGTTGCCGGCGACTGGCGCGTCGGGATCGTCGACAATGGAGTCGAGCGTCATCGCCTGCGCTCTGGCGCCGCCCGCCCCGCCGAGACTGCTCGTGGCGACCGCGGCGGCCAATAGCCCGGCGTTCAATAAAAATCGGCGGTCGATCAAGGCTGGAGCCTCCTGAAAAGCTGGCGGCGCGGGCGCGAAGGTCGAGAACGCCGCTTTATCGCGGGAACGTCGTCAACGTCCGGTCGTTATGAACCACAGCTGTGGTTTCCCTGCAACGACCACGACGCCTGGAGGCGCCGATGAAACCCTTGACCAAATGGATCGGCGGAATCGTCGTGCTGGCCGGATGCGCCGCCGCGATTTTCGTCTATGAAAATCTGGATCAAACCATTCCCGTGGTCGCGATGGGCATCAATTACTTCCGCTACATGAATGCGCCCAAGGGAACAATTCAGATCGAAAAGGCGCCAAAGGCGGCCGGCCAGACGGCGCCGCAGCCTCTCGCCCTGCATAGGGGCGGCGACGCCGATTGGCCGAGCTACAACAGGACCCTGACGTCGGAGCGCTTCTCGGCGCTGAACCAGATTTCCACGGCCAACGCCAAAGACCTGAAAGTGCTCTGCACGTTCGACACCGGACAATATACCGGATTCAACACGGGATTGCTGGAGGTGCAGGGCGCGCTCGTCTTCACCACCGAATACGACATTTTCTCGATCAATCCCAATGATTGCAGCCAGAACTGGCGCGTTCACGAGGATTATGCGCCGGCGACCCCGCAGGGCGTGAGTCGCGGCCCCGCCTATATGGACGGCGTCCTTTATCGCGGCACGCAGGACGGCCGCGTCCTGGCCTATGATTTCAAGACCGGCAAGCGTCTCTGGCAGACGTCCATCGCCGACCCGCAAAAGGGCGAAAGCGCGCCGGCTGCGCCGATCGCCTGGAACGGCCTCGTCTTCATCGGCAACGCCGGCGGCGACATCAAGGGCGTCAAGGGCCGCATGTACGCGCTCGACGCGAAAACCGGGAAAATCGTCTGGGAGTTCTATCTCGTTCCGAAGGGGCCGGGCGACGTGGCGCGCGGGCCGGAAGGCCGCTCTCCCCTCGACGGGTCGACCTGGACAACGCCGCCCGGCTCGCCCATCACCGGCGGCGCGACCTGGTCCTCCTACACGCTCGATCCCGACAAGGGCCTGCTTTACGTGCCGGGCGGCAATCCCGCGCCGGATTTCGGCGCGGACATGCGCGGAGGCGAAAACCTCTATTCCGGGTCGGTGGTCGTGCTCGACGCCAAGACCGGCGACTACAAGAGCCATTTCAAGCTCGTCCCGAAGGACTGGCATGACTGGGACGTGTCGTCGGCGCCGGTTCTGATCCATTCGGCCGCCGGCAAGGACATCATGCTGGCCGCGCCGAAGGACGGCCATCTCTACGGTTTCGATCTTGCGAGCGGGCAAATGCTCTATCGCAAGCCCATGACCAGGGTCGACAACGCCGAAGCGCAATTTTCCGCCGGCAAGCCCGTGCATTATTGTCCGGGATCGATCGGCGGCGCGGAATGGAACGGGCCGGGCTACGATCCGCAAAACAATCTGGTCATGGTCGGCGAAATTCAATGGTGCACGACGGCGACCTTGCAAAGCAAAGAAAAAATGGAGTCGACGCCCGCGGGAGCCCCCTGGTCCGGCGAGGCGTCGCTCAACCCGTTCAATCTTTGGGGCAAGCAGGACCCTGTGTTCGACTGGGCCGGCTGGGTCTATGCGGTCGACGCCGACAGCGGCCAATGGCGGTGGCGCGCCAAGACCAATTATCCCATCCAGAGCGGCATGACGCCGACCGGCGGCGGCGTGGTCTTCTTCGGCGACATGGGCGGCAATTTCTATGCGCTCGACGCCGATGACGGTCATGAATTATGGGGCCGGAAAATCGGCGGCGCGGTCGGCGGCGGCGTCATCACCTACGAGGTCGGCGGCGCACAGCGCGTCGCCGTCGCCACAGGTTTGACCGAAGTGCTCTGGCCAACGGAAATCACCACCGCGAAAGTGTCCATTCTCGGACTGGGCGAGTAGCGGAGAAACGCCTTAACGCGCGGCCGGCGCATCCAGTTGGCGCTTCAGGGCGTCCATGGCCTTGCCGAATTCGATCCAGTTTCCATGCTGCAATGCCTCCTGCGCGTCGTCGAACGCCTTCTTCGCGCCTCCGAATGCCGGCGGCTCCTGCGCCGCCGCGGCGATCGGAGGCTGGTTTGCCAGCCGTCGCGGGGTTTTGAAGAGGGCGGCCAGCGCCTCGTCCAGCGTCGGCTCCATCACGACCCTGTCGCCGGCGACGGCGATGATGCGCTTGAGCTGGGGAATGTTGGCGCCTTCCGCCATCAGGTACAATGGAACGACGTAAAGGAATGACTTCCCGATCGGCGTCACGATCTGCTTGCCCCGTATCACCCGCGAGCCGTTTTGATTCCAGAGGGTGAGCTGCTGCGAAATCGTCGTGTCCTGGTTGATCATCGCCTCGATCTGGTTCGGCCCATAGACAAGTTTTTCCTTTGGAAGCTGGTAGCAGATGATCCGCCCGTATTCGGGGAAATCAGATCTTGCGGCCATCCAGGAGATCATGTTGTCGCGATTGCTGGGCGTGAAGGGCGTCATCAGCATGTACTCGAGCCGGCCGCTGCCGGGAAGCTTGGTCAGGATGTAATAGGGCCGCATGTCCTGGGTCTCGCCGCCATAGGTCTCGAGCGGCGACGTCCAAAGGTCCTCGCGGTTGTAGAAGACCTGTGGGTCGGTCATGTGGAAGGTTCGATACTGGTCCGCCTGGATCGAAAACAGATCCTCGGGATAGCGCAGGTGTTTCTTCAGATCTGGCGAGAGCGCGGCAAGATCGCTGAACACGCCGGGAAACGCCCTGCGATAGGCCGCCAGCACCGGATCCCTCGGGTCCATGACGAAAAACCGCACGGTCCCGTCGTACATGTCGACAACCGCCTTAACGGAGTTTCGAATGTAGTTCACCCCGTCGAAGGACGCCCGCGAAAACGAACCGGCGCCCTGCGCAATGAAGCCTTGCGAGCCATTGTTGAAGCCGTCATCAGGTCCATTGTCGAAGGAGCTTTCCTCGGCCCAGGCCCGTTCCGGATTGGCATAGGGATAGTGGTCCGACGTCGTGTAGGCGTCCTGGATCCAGTACAGCCTGCCGCCGCTCAGGACAGCATAGGGATCGCCGTCCAATTGCAGGAAGGGAGCGACCCGCGCCACGCGCTCGCGCACATTTCGATGAATCTGGATGCGGCTGGCCGGCGTGAGGTAAGAAGTCAGGAGGATGTTGAGATCCCCCTCTGTCCAGGAAAACAGCAGCTTTTTCCAGTAGCTGTCCAGCGGTATGCCGCCATTTCCGGCATAGCTCGCATAGACGTTGGCATTGCCCTTCGGGTAGTCGAATTCCTTGACGCCCGTCGCGACGATCCGATAACCCGTCAACAATTCTCCGTAATAGATCGCCGGCTGGCTGATGTTCAGCCCGAAGTCGGATTCGGGCGGAACGTTCTCGAGCAGATATTGCGGAAACCCGTCCCCGACGGTCTTCGAGACGAAGTTCATCACCACGCCATAGCCATGCGTGAACTCCAGACGCTGGTTGACCCAGGTCCGCGCTTTCAGAGGGAGCCGCTGCGCAAGCTCCCGGCTCGACAGCATCACCTGGTGATAGCCGTCCGGCAGGCGATAACGGTCCGTGTCGACGTTGTAGAACCGATAGTAAAGCCGGATCGCCTGGGTCTGCTGGTAGGTCTGGAGCAGCGGCCGCGCGTCCCACAAACGGATGTTCTGGACCGTGCCCTGGTTGCCCGCGATGGCGCCTTGCGTCAGATCCGCCGTCGCCGGATAGGATGTCTCCTGAATGGCGTCCAGCCCGTAAGCCGCCCGCGTCGAGCCGATGAAATTTTTGAGGTATGGCGACTCGAGACCGAGTTCATTCGGCTGGACATCGAATTTTTCGACGCAAAAGGGGATCAGCGAAACGCCGATGAGCCACAAGGCGACGTAGGCCCCTCCGGCCGCAACCAATCTTTTCAGATTCGGGCGGAAAGCGTTCAGCGCCAGCAAGACGCACGCCGTCGCGGAAGCCGCGACCATGATCCAGAGCGCCAGCCGCGTCACATGGTCCGCCGTATAGCCGGCTCCGTAGACGACTCCCTGATTGCCATAGAGAAGTTCGAAGTGATCGAGGTAAAATCCCCATCCGAGATCGGCGAACAGGACGGCGGCGAGGGCGGACAAATGCCGCGAAACCTTGCCGCTCGCCTCCCTTTTGCCTGGGCTGTCCGCCTCGACGGCGCCGAAAAACAGATGGATCGCCGCGACCAGCGCGATCGCCAGCGCCGCCAGGACCATCAAGCTGTCCTGCAACAGTTCGTAGAACGGCAGACGAAAAATATAGTACCCGACGTCGACCCCGAACAACGGGTCGGACACGCCGAAGGCGCCGCCATATCGGAAGCGGATGTAGCTGTCCCATTCCGTATAAAAGGCGCTGCCAAAAAATGAAGCGATGACGGCGCTCGCCAGGCCGGCGTCCGCCATCGAGAGCTTTGGCGCGAAATTGATCGCCGCGATGCTTATCGCGCTGTTTCCGTCCCAGATCGCGGGCAATCGAGTTTGGCCTCCGGCGTCGTGACCGGCGCTCGTCTTCAGGGCGCGACGGAGATTGAGCCAGAGGAAGAGAAAGGCGACGACGAAGGCGGAAAGAAACATCGCCCAGCGGATCGAAAGAAGCGTCCAGAAAATGTTCGCGTAACCGAGACGCCGCATCCACAGCCAGTTCACGGCATAGTCGGGAATCGTGGCGAGCGCCGTGATCAATACCACCGCCGCCGTCAGCATGGACCGCAGGGAATATCGCACGACGGTCATCCTTTTGGAGCGTCGCCCGCGTTGGCGCGCGGGACGAGGGCGCCGGACCTCGGGAAAACATCGTTGCCCGTGGTTCGTTCCAGGCAGGAAATGGAGGCAAACGGGCGGAGCGCGTTCCGTTCGTCCCAAACCTTCCGGCCAAGCCGACGTTTATGCGAGACGATTGCCCGAGAGCTGCGCGGAGAGCGGCGACGCGCTGTTCCTGGGCGGACGCAAATGGCGACGGATCCCCTTCATTTGCCGATGCGACGCCACACGATCCTCAAGGCGGAACTGGCGCTGCGCGCCCTGCCAGCGGCGAGGCCCTTCTGGTTTCCGAGGCCTCAACCAGCGGCGGCGTCGCCGTGCGCCGCCAGACGACGCCTCATGCCGCGGAGGCCGGCGCCTTTCCCTTGTCCCGAAAATAGTGGAAATCGCCTTTGGCGATGACCCTGTCGCCCTCGACAAGCGCGTGGGCCTCGACGTCAGCGTCTGAGCGGAGGCGGTCGTAAATGCCGCCGAAATCCTGGTAGCAATCGCGCAGCAGTTGCTCGAAACTGTCGATGACGAAATAGGTCTGCTGGAAATCGTCGATGATGTATTTCGTGCGCATGACCCGCTCGAGATCGAAGCCGACCCGGTTCGGCGACGTGTCTTCGAGCGAAAAAATCGTCTCGGCCGGCGACGACAGGATGCCCGCGCCGAAAATGCGCAATCCCTCGGACGTGCTCATCAAGCCGAATTCGACCGTGTGCCAGTAGAGGCGGGCGAGGTTGTGCAATTGCCCCCGCGCCAGCGCCCGCCGGCCGCCCCTGCCGTAGGCTTCGAGGAATTGCGCATAGACCGGATCGGCGAGCAATGGCGCATGTCCGAAGACGTCGTGGAAAACGTCGGGCTCCTCGAGATAGTCGAGCTCCGCCTCGGGCCTTATGAAGGCGCCGGCCGGAAAACGGCGGCTGGCCAGATGGTCGAAGAAAGCGTCGTCGGGAATGAGGCCGGCGACTGGCACGACCCGCCAGCCGGTCATCGCCGACAGTCTTGTCGACAGAGCCGCAAAGTCGGGAATGCCTGCGCCGGACAGGCCGAGCCTGGCCTTGGCTTCGAGAAATCCTTCGCAGGCGCGGCCCGGCGACAGCTTCGCCTGGCGGTCGAAAAGGCGGCTCCACCGGTCGTGCTCTTGCGCCGTATAGGACGGCCAATTCTGGTCAATGGTCCAGTCGGCGTTGCGGCGTGCGTCGGCGTAGCGATTGCGTGAGTTCATGGCCGCCCCCCAGGACTTGGTCAACAAAGCCGCCGGGCGTTATAGAAAGGCGTCAGGAGCGGCAAGGTTCCAACGAAGAAGCCAAGGCAAACGGTCCCGCTGCGCGGTTCCGCCAAGCAGAAAATCATTTGGCTAACCCCTTTTTGCCGTTTAGGCTCTAGGCTCTCGGCGCCGGTCCAGCTCTTGCGCCGGCGCCAAGCCAACGCCACTGACGCCGAAAATGGATGCAGAGTTGCGCAGGACCGAGCCGCGAAAGACGAAGTTGCCAAGGACGAATTTGCAAAGGACTGGGGCCTCAGCCGGGCCAGCTTTCTCCCGACGCGCCTTTCTTGCGGGCTCCGTCGCGTCCGCCGCCTTGGCCTCGGCAGTCCGCGCCTGGGCTTCCCCCCGCCCGCAAGCCACGGATCTTCACATCGAAGACCTGGTGCGGCGGATGAGCCTTGAGGAAAAGGCCGGCCAGCTTTCGATCTTCAGAAGTCCGAACGATTTGCTTCAAGACAATCCGCTAGGCGGCATGCGGCTCACGCGGGAGGCCGCGATGGGCGACGCGCGCCGCGGCTGGGCGGCCGGCTATTTCAACGGTTTCGATATTTCCTTCAATCGAGAGCTGCAAAGACTGGCCGTCGAGGAATTGCGTCTTCGCATTCCTCTGATCTTCGCCGCCGACGTGATCCATGGCTTGAAGACGACCTACCCCATTCCGCTGGGCGAGGCCGCGAGCTTCGATCCCGACCTTTGCATGCGCACGGCCCGCGCGGCGGCGGAAGAGGCCACGGCGTTCGGCCTGCATTTGACCTTCGCCCCGGCGGTCGACATCGCCCGCGACGAGCGTTGGGGCCGGGTGGTGGAGGGGGCGGGCGAGGATTCGTGGCTGGGCTCGCAGATCGCAGCCGCCCGGGTCCGGGGATTTCAAGGGGAGGACCTGCGCGCGGAAAACTCGCTGCTTGCCTGTCCGAAGCATTTCGCCGGTTATGGCGCCGTCCAGGGCGGCATGGAATACAATACCGTGGACATGCCAGAGACCACGCTGCGGCAGGTGCATCTGCCGCCCTTCAAGGCGGCGTTCGACGCCGGGGCCCTTTCGACCATGGCCGCCTTCAACGACGTCGGCGGCGTCCCATGCGTCGCCAACCATCGCCTTCTGACCGAAATCCTGCGAGGGGAGTGGCGGTTCCGCGGGGCGGTTGTCTCGGATTTCGAAGCCGTGATGGAACTGATCGATCACGGCTATGCCGCCGATGAGGAGGACGCCGTCGCCAAGGCGCTCAACGCCGGCTGCGACATGGCCCTGGGCGAAGACCTCTATCGCCGGCATATCCCGGCGCTGGTCCGCAAACGCCGCGTCGCGGAAGCGACCGTGGACGAGGCCGTCCGGCGGGTCCTGCGCATCAAGAAGGCGCTGGGCCTGTTCGAAAACCCCTATCGTTCGCTCGGCCCCGGCCGTCAGGCCAAAGTCGTGCGCCGTCCCGACATGCTCGCGCTCGCCCGCGAGGCGGCGCGCAAGTCGATCGTGCTGTTGAAAAACGACGATAACCTTCTGCCTTTGCCCAAATTCGGCAAGTCGCCGGGCAAGTCCGTCGCCTTCATTGGCCCCTATATCTCGGACAAGCCCAACGAACTCGGCGCCTGGGCGATGAATGAAGAGACCGACAAGGCCGTCACGCTCCAAGCGGGTGTCATGGCGGCCCTCGGGCCTGGCGCGCCTTGCAGCTTCACGCGGGGCTGCGAGCCTGAAAAGCCCATTCCGGGCGGGGTCGAGGCCGCCGTGCGGGCCGCCCGCGCCGCCGATGTCGTGGTTCTTTACCTTGGCGAGCAGGCGCAGATGACGGGCGAGGCGACCTCGACCACGTCCATTACCATTCCGCCAGCCCAGCAGGAGCTGGCCGAGGCCGTCTTAGCCGTCGGCAAGCCAGTCATCGTCCTGCTGAAACATGGCAGGGCCCTGGCGCTGACGGGCGCGGTGCGCGACGCGAAAGCCCTGGTCTGCTCCTGGTTTCTTGGATCGGAATCCGGCAACGCCCTTGCCGACGTGCTGTTCGGCGATTTTGCTCCGCAGGGGCGCCTGCCGGTCAGTTTCCCGCAGGCTCCGGGACAGGAGCCCTATTATTACGACCACCGCTCCACAGGCCGCCCGCAACTCGATGGCGTCACGGCCTACAAGGCGCGTTATCGCGACGTTTCGAACGAGCCGCTTTTCCCCTTCGGCCATGGCCTGACCTATTCGACGGTCGCCTATGGACCGCCCCGCGTCAGTTCTCCTCGGATCGCTCGCGACGGCGTGGTGAAAGTTTCGGCGAAGCTCGTCAATACGGGCCCTCGAGACGCGCATGAAGTGGCGCAGCTCTATGTTCACGAGCGTGTGGCCGCCATTACCCAGCCGGTGCGCCAGCTGAAAGGCGTGGAGCATGTCCAGCTCGCGCCCGGCGAGGAGAGGCTGGTTGAATTCGAACTGCGGACGCGCGACCTCGCCTCGGTCCAGCCTGATCTCTCCGACCGCGCCGCCCCCGGCGTCTACGACATCTGGATCGCGCCCTCGGCCGCCGGCGGGGAAAAGACGACCCTTGTGCTGCTCTGAATACGGTCCACGCCACACCGAAAGCGATCGCTCAAAATGACCTCGAATATCGCGAAAATTTCCGGGCCGGTCGGCGACGAGGTCACGGCGGTCGACGCTCCAGAGCTTCGCGTCTTCGTCATGGCGCTGTTTTTCATTTTCGGCGGGATCACCAGCCTCAACGACGTGATCATCCCGAAACTCAAGGAGCTCTATTCGCTCGATCACATGCAGGCCATGCTCGTGCAGTCGGCTTTTTTCGCGGCCTATTTCGCCGTTTCCCTGCCCGGCGCGGCGCTGGTGCGGCGGTTGGGCTACATGCGCGGCGCGACAGTCGGCCTGCTGACGATGATGGTCGGCTGCCTGCTGTTCATTCCCGTCTCGGCCAGCGCCAGCTTCGGCCTGTTCCTCGCCGCCCTGTTCGTGCTGGCGAGCGGGATCACCGTGGTGCAGGTGGTGGCCAATCCGCTCATCTCGCTGCTGGGGCCGAAGGAAACCGCCCATAGCCGGCTGACCTTCGCCCAGGCCTTCAATTCCTTGGGGACGACGGTCTTTCCCTATTTCGGCTCGATGCTGATCCTCGGCCGCCTCGCCGACATGACGGCGGCGCAGCTTTCGGGCGCGGCGCTCGACGCCTATCGCGCGGCAGAGACGCAGGTCGTCGGGCGAACCTATTTCGGACTTGCCGCGGCGCTGGCGCTGGTGGCTTTCGTGGTCTGGCTTCATCGCGATCGCCTCAAGGGGGAAAGCCACGAGGGCGCCTCGGTCTTCGCCGGCTTCAGCCTGTTGAAGCGGGCCCGCTTCGCTTTTGGCGTGGCTTCGATCTTTCTCTATGTCGGGGCGGAAGTGGCGATCGGCTCGCTGATCGTTCTCTATCTCGAGCAGCCCCATGTGCTTGCGCTGGGCGAACAGGCGGCGGGCAAGCTGATTCCGCTCTATTGGGGCGGCGCGCTGGTCGGGCGTTTCATCGGCTCGGCGGCGTTGCGGCTGGCGAATCCGGGCAAGCTCTGGCCATCAATGCGCTCGGGGCGGTCGCGCTGATCCTGGTCTCGGCCAATGCGACCGGCGCGCTGGCCGGCTATAGCCTGCTCGCCATCGGCCTGATGAATTCGATCATGTTTCCCACGATTTTCAGCCTCGCCAGCGAGGGGCTGGGCGCGCGGGCGGCGGAAGGCTCGGGCGTCATCTGCATGGCGATTGTCGGCGGCGCGGTGATCCCGCCATTGACCGGGCGCCTCGCCGATCTTTCCGGCAGCCTGTCGGTCTCGCTGGCGCTTCCGGCGCTGTGCTACGCCGTCATCGCGGGTTTCGGCATTTTTGCGCGCAGGCGCGACGGGAAGCGGAGCCGCCAGCAGACCTGTTCCGCCCGCAAGCCGAGCACGCCATCGACGGCCTCGAGTCGTCGCTGCGGGCGATGGTGCGATCGCAGGCAATAAAGGAAGCAATTCCAGACATTGTCATGGCGATCAGGGGCTGGATTTGGCGCGCGCTCATCGTCGCTTTGCTCCTGCTCATGATGGCGCTTTACCTCATCGCGGATCATATCGAGCAGCGCGACGAGGTCCAACTCAGCGAGCAGAAAAGGGATCTCAACACGCAATTCGAGGCGAGGGTAGATCAACGCGCTCACGAGATCGCTGCATTCGCTATCGAGCAGCACGACGAAGCCCGTGAAGCGGCTCAGGCCATCATCGATCAAAAATCGGGGGATCCCGACGTGCGCGCGACAGTTGGCGCGCTGTTCGACGGAACTCGCGGCGATCTCTTGACCGTGTGGCAAATCCTCAAGAACACCGATCCTCGGACTTCAATTCTTGTCCGGCTGCCGCTGACACTCGAACCCAAGCAGATCGCCTTGCTCTACCAGAGCGTCGCACGGGCCGGCTACATCCGGGGCGATTGGTGGAAAACCCCCCCGACAAGGCTTTACCGCCCATGACGATGGCACTCCACGATCTACAACCAATTGTACACCAACATGTGGCCCTGCTGGAGGCGGGCGGACACTCGCCCGCCGAGGCGCTTTCGCTCGCCTGTCATGCGGCGGTCCTGGTTTACGATGAGGCCTATTTTCGCGAAGCCCTCGAAATGGCGGCCAACGCTCGCGGGAATTGTCCGGCCTTGGCGAAGCTTCCGCGCGCCAAAGTCAAGGATCCTCTCCCGCCGAAGTAGAATGATCGCGAACGACGACCGAAATGGCGCAGGCCGCTGCGCCGCCAACCTGACATCGGTCCGTGCATCCGGTCAACGCAAACACCCACTACATATAGAATGCGGTTACCGTTTTTCCTTCGTCGGCAATGCGCCATAAGGGGCCGTCCGAAGTCGAATGGACCGATCGGCCATTTGGTTGATTTGCGGAAGTTCGGCGATGCGGTTTCAACGCCGCTTTTGCCAGAGTCATATGGGCGCCACGGCGCGACCGCTCGACATCGGACTATTGGCCTGGGCGACGGCCTCCCCGTCCCCCGCCTGCGTCGACGCCAACACACACACTTGATTGCTCGCCGCCCTTCGAGGGGCTCGGCTCCGTCGGTAGCTTGAAGAGCCGGCCGAAATGGAGCCTGTTTCTCGACGAGGTCGACGATCGCGCGGATCGGCTGATCGCGCGTCTCCGGACGGTGAGCGGCGCGATATAGCGTTTTTTTCGCATGGCCGGCTCGGCGCGCCGTGCTCGGCGCCAGATGGGCGTCAGATGTAGCCGTCCGGCGTGTAGAACTTGAAGGGCGCGTGGACGCGGCGCATCCGGAGCCGCCGGTCGATGCGCGCCAGCGTGCCCGAACGCGGGTAGAGAGGATCGTCCGGGAGGACGAAACGGTCTTCGCGACTGCTGGCGTAGCCGGTCAGGCCGAAAAGTCGCGCTCGTATCGCGGCAAAGGATCGCCGCGCATGACGCCGTCGAGAACGGTTCGCATTGCGTTGCGATCGGCATTGCGGAAGAAGTTCACCGGAGAACTGGCGGCGATTTCCATGAGTTCGGACGCCGGCGCATGCGCGAGTCCGAACCAGGCCTTTTCGAGTCCCCAACAACTGCCGTCGAGATAGACGAGCGGAATTACCGCCGCTCTGGATCGCTTGTCGAGCAGGACGGCGAAATGCGAATATGGCAGGCGCCAAAGATGCGGCTTGTTTTTCAGATTGAAGAGAATGTCGACCTTCTCCGTCCTTCCGTCCTCGACCCGTCGTCCCTCCAGCTCGAACCCCGACCGATAGAGGACCATCACGTCATCGTCGTCGCCGTCGGAATGGCCGTCGCGGACCAGAAAGTCGAGCTTCCCGTCCGCGATTTTCTTTTCGACGAGAGCGGGCGCGTCAGGGACGGCCCTTCGCCGGGAGAACTTGAACCCCAGCGACATGAAATGCGCCCTGTAGGCGGCGACCAGCTCCCGCACGTCGTCCGAAGCCAGCGTCGCATCGAGCGCGACCAGCCCGCGCCGCGCTTTGCCAGGGAAGGCCGATGGCGCGGCAGCCCCGCCGGATGAAGCGGGAGTGACTTCGACCTCCGCGGCATAGTCCCGATCGCCCTGGTTCCATCTCCAGTGGAATTTCTTCACCCACCCTGGCGCGCGCAGGTCGATTTCGCCGAGCGGTTTGGTGTAGAACCCGAACGTGTTTTTAACGCCGCCGCGGATCGGCTGCGAGCCCAGCAGCTTGAAAGTCACCTTGCCGTCCCGCTGATACGAGGATACGTCGGTGAAGTTGGTCGAATCCTTGTCGTGGAAGAACAGCGCGGCCGCGTTCCATGCGAACACCCACCCCTTGTACGGCCCCATCCTGATCTCATCCGGCCCATTCGATACATTTTCCGCGGACCTGTATCCGTAGACGTAGAGGTGCGCCTCGATCTCCTTGCGCGACATGAATGCATTAAAGACGGGTGCGTATTCGACCCAATCGGCGTAATCGTCGAGACGTCCCGACGACAGCGCGTCCATCAGGAAATAGGCGACGAGAGGCTTGAACTTCCGCTTCCACGGACGCGGCATGTCGGCGAACCGAACCCCGCACAATCTTCCTGCGAGAAGGTCTTCGCCGAACGACCGATAGCCGGCTAAATCCTCCGGGCCGGCCTTCAGGATGTAGTTGTTGGCGTAAAGCCGCGAGATCGACACTGCGCGACCGTTGGCCAATAGCGCCTGCCAAGCGGCGCCGTCGAGTTTTTCGACGGACACGCTTTTCCCCTGGCGCGGCCCGCGCGCCGACGGGCGGTCCCTCGGTCCGCTCCGCCTTCCCGCCTTCAGTGAGAATCGCTGCGGCTCGTTGGCGGAAGTCTGGCCGCCATGATCGAGATCGTAGCCAACGGTGACGTCGTCCCATGAAACGGCCAGTCGCTTGCGGGCCTCGTCGACGAACACTTGTTCCTGGGCGTTCAACTCAAAGGCCGGACCAGTTTGAGCGTGGAATAACCGCACGCCGCTGGACCGGTCGGCGGAACCGGCGTCGCCGCTGTGGAACATTCCGGGAGACACAAAGCGAAGAAAAGAAAGACGAGGCGCCAAATCGTTTCAGGGGAAATGCGGATCAAGTTCTTCTCCTCGCGTCGGCCTCGTCGCCGAAACGCGACTCTCGCAGTGCGACGATGCGGGCCGCTGGACCGCCTGCGTCTTCTCCGACACCATCGACACGGAGCTTGACGCCATTTATCGTCGCCGTTTCCCCAGCAGCCGTCGTGGCTATGCCAATGCCGCGGGCTTGGTCGCCAAAGTCGATCCCGCGAACTCCCAGGCCCAATGCGTTCATGAGGACAATCAGCGCATCGTGGCCGTCGGCGCCAACGACAACCGCACCGAACAAATCAAGCCCCGTCGATGACCTTCTTCACTGCATCTTTGATGTCGCCCAAAGCTTTCTGGGCATCGCCCTTGGCTTCCTGATCGACGCCTTCGGCGCGCAGTTTGTGATCGTCCAGAGACTTGCCGGCCGCCTGCTTGGCCTTGCCGGCGATCTCATTGGCGACGCCCGAAATCTTGTCAGTGGTGCTAGACATAATTCATTTCTCCAGGAGGATGACAGTGGCTCGTTTTTTGCCGCTCGTCGGAGTCGATGGTCGATATGGACTTCATTCCCGAAGCCTAACCGTTGGCGACGAGGGCCCATAGGATCGGAAACTACTCAATCGGCCGCAATTATTCCCGCCGACGAGATAGCCGAAGCTTTCGTCTGCTTTTGCCGATTGGCATTACCTGCTCCGGGGCCCTCGCGCCTCGCATCAAAGAGCTGTCGCGCACTCCACTAATGATACCCCGTAAGTAATTTCCGAACCTGCCGCGCCGCGGCGCCAACCTCTATAATTTTTTGACTCTGCGACCTATTTTTTGCCAGCGCCGTCGCGAGAAAACAACGGCGGCTGCAATTCTAAACCAAATGGAGATGGTCTCATGGGCACGATCTTACTTGTCATCATCCTGATCTTGGTGTTCGGCGGCGGCGGCGGATATTATGCCCACGGCCGCTACGGCTTCGCGGGATTGGCGGCGTTCTCGGCTTGGTTCTCACAGTGCTCGTGGTGCTATGGCTCGTTCGAGCGCTCGGCGCGTGAGACCGCGCTTTGGCGCGTACGCCAAGCAACAGTACGTCGAGATTGGCGCAGGGCCGTCTCGACGGGACTGTGATCGGCGCAGAACTCTGACCGCGGCGCAACCATGAGGATCGCAAAATGCTAATCCAGGCCGGCTTTGACATCACGTTTCAATGTCCTGAGCAGACGCCAATGCTGCTCCAGCTCAATGTCCACCCCACGCGTGATGCTGACTTGCTGTCGCGCGACGTCATCAGCTCGAATCCGCAACTTCCGATGACCTCTTATCTCGACCTGTTCGGCAATCGCGTCACCCGTCTTGTCGCTCCCCCCGGCCACGTCACATTCAGCAACCGCTTCGTGATCCACGATTTGGGCGAACCGGAAGACACGCCGCCCGACATGGCCTTCACGCCCATCGCCCTCCTCCCGGATGACGTGTTGATGTATCTGGTTTCGAGCCGCTATTGCGACAGCGACAATCTCGCCGATATCGCATGGTCGACATTCGGAAGACTGACCGGCGGCTACGAGCGCGTACGGGCGATCAGCGACTTCGTGCATTCGAAAATCCGTTTCAGTTATCCCGACGCCCGCCCGACGCGTTGCGCCAGCAATTCGATGCACGAAGGCGTTGGCGTCTGTCGCGATTTCGCCCATCTCGCCATCGCGCTGTGCCGTTGCATGAACATCCCGGCGCGTTATTGCACTGGCTATCTCGGCGACATCGGCGTGCCCGTCGATATCAACCGGATGGATTTCAGCGGCTGGGCGGAGGTCTATCTCAAAGGCCGCTGGTACACCATGGACGCGCGTCACAACCATCCGCGCATTGGCCGGATCGTCATGGGACGCGGTCGCGACGCAGCGGACGTTCCGATCTCGACAGCCTTTGGCGTCGCCAATCTCGTGCGCTTCGACGTGGTGACGGACGAGCAACCGGCTTCGGCTGTTCGTGTTGCAGAAGCGGAAATCGGGGGCGCGTCACGCGTCCGTCAGCGCAATCGAGGGATTGATGAGGCGCCAGGCCTTGGGAGCAGAGGCGCAGGAACGCGGCGATCATATCCACGGTCTGCTGGGCTACCAAGGCTAATCGTTCGCCGCCGACCTGCCGAGGATCGAGCCCCGACCAGCGCCCCAGCCGCCATTCCGCCGTCACGGGATCGGAAGGAATCGCCAAATGAAAAGGCCGCCAATTGGCGGCCTAGTCTGCGGGTTCCGTATTGTGCGGCCTGTGCCTGGCTCAGTGGTGAATGTGGTGACGATAGTGGCGATGGTGACGATGATGGGAGCGGAATCCATGCGATATATTGGGCCCCGCCACATAGCCGATCGCGCCGCCTGCGACCGCTCCGACGGGACCGCCGACAACGGCGCCCGCTCCGGCGCCCATCAGTCCGTCATTGAGCCGCTCCCCAGCTATTGCGGGGGCCCCGCAAGCGCAACGGCGGCAAGCAAAACGGTGATAAAAAGAGGATTTTTCATTTTCATATCTCCAAAGTGTGGCGTGCGAAGAATTTGTCTTTGCTTTGCCGTTGCTATGATCGACAAGCTTGCGCTGCGAGCGCGCATCACCCGTGCGTTCGGATCAGCCAGCCTGCCAGGGCGAGCAGAACCAACGCGGCGGGGATAACGAAGGGTGGGGTAAGCCATGCGGACATATCGTTGACTCCTCTATTTTGAGGGCGCCCTTGCGGGCGGAATTTCGAACCTGCGCTGGCGGCAATTTTGCTATTTGCCCTGAGGGGGAACACGCATCTCTGCGATCGGCGGCCTGGTTTCGGGACCAATCGTCGACGCGACGTCATTCGCCGCCTCGAGCTGTTGGGCATTGTCGTTTTGCTGCGCGACGAGGAGATCGTGGACGATCTGTACGGTTGACGGAAGCGGAACGCGTCGTCCGAAACGAATGAGCTGACCCATGGCGAAAACTCCTGTTGAGATCGAATTCAATGCGTCTCGAGCGCGCTGGTCGC
>CAWKJW010000065.1:0-27253 GCA_963849665.1 uncultured Alphaproteobacteria bacterium
GGCATGCCCTTTTCACGGATAAGGGCGGTCAGCGCCCGCGTGTCGATGCCGGAGAGGCCGATGATGCCGCGCGTCTTCAGCCAGGAATCGATCTTTTTCCGCGCGAAAATTGGACGGAGCCGTCACGGGCGCCTGGACATCACGCCCCGCGCGCCGAACACGCGGGACTTGTCGACCGTCTCGACATCCTCGTCATTGACGCCGACATTGCCGATGTGGGGAAAGGTGAAAGTGACGATCTGGCCGGCGTAGGAGGGATCGGTGAGGATTTCCTGATAGCCGGTCATCGCCGTGTTGAAGCAGACTTCGCCGACCGCCTTGCCGGGCGCGCCGAAACCGAAACCTTCGATCACCGTTCCGTCCGCCATGACGAGCAGCGCGGTCGGGACCGGCTTTTCCCATCCGGCGGCTTTGGCTTGATCCTGCATTCTTGGCACTCTACAGATTTGCGCACGAGTCATCCGCCTTGGGAAAAAGGCGCTCGCGGCCGTCAGCATTTAAGGGGGGTTACATCCGCGCGCAAGCAAAAGCGAAGCGGAATTTCCCCGGCAGGCGCGCCGCCAAGAATGGGAACCATGCCATGTTGCGCGAAAAATTCACTTCCGAGCTGAAGCTGGCGATGAAGGCGGGCGACAAGCGCCGCGTCGAAACCATCCGCATGATCACCGCCGCCTTGAAGGACAAGGACATCGAGGCGCGCACGACCGGCAAGGAGGTCGGCGAGGAGGAGATTTCGCGCTTCTGCAGAAACTGGTGAAGAGCCGCCAGGAATCGATGGATATCTACGACAAGAACGGGCGGCCCGAACTTGCGGCGCAAGAGCGCGAGGAAATCGCGGTGATTTCGACCTTCCTGCCGCAGCCGATGAGCGAAGATGAGGTTTCCGCCGCGATAAAGGCGGCCATCGCCGAAACCGGCGCGGCGTCGATCAAGGACATGGGCAAGGTGATCGCCCTGCTGAAGGCCCAGCACGCCGGCAAGATGGACTTTGGCAAGGCCTCCGGCCTGGTGAAGGCGGCGCTGGCGGGGTGAAGGCGGCCTATCAAGCCAGCGCGATCCCAGCCACCAGCCTTCCGTAGTCGGGTTCCTTGCGGTGGGTCATGCGGCGATAGGAGTAGAACCGCGCCTCGTCCTGGTAAGTGTCGAGGCGCAGGTTCTCGAAGCCGCCGATTTCCGCCCGCTCCGCCCGCATGGAAATGAACCCGGGCAGGTCGAACATGAAATGGCCCGGCTTCGACGAGGCCGTGAAAAACCGGGCGAAACCGGAATCCTCGGCGCGAAAACGCCCGTAAAACTCCGGGCCGACCTCGTAGCTTTGCTGGCCGATGGTCGGCCCAAGCGCCGCGCGATATATTTGCCGCGCCGGGCGCCGAGCCCTTCCATCGCCACGACCAAGGCCTCGACCATGCCCGTCAGCGCCCCCTTCCAGCCGGCGTGCGCCGCGCCGATCACGCCCGCGCTTTCGTCGGCGAAGAGCAATATGCCGCAATCGGCGCCGGTGACGCCGAGCGCGAGGCCGGGCGTCGCGGTGACGAGCCCGTCACAGCGCGGCCGCGCGCCCTCAAGCCAGGGCGCCGAAACCGCCAAAGCCTCGGCCGAATGAATTTGATAGGGGACGAGAAATTCCGCGCCGCCACGCCTAGACACCGCGGCCATGCGGGCGCGGTTTTCCGCCACCGCCGCGGCGTCGTCGTTCGAGCCGACGCCGCCGTTGAGCGACGCATAGACGCCCTGCGACACGCCGCCCGCGCGGGTAAAAAAGGCATGGCTCACGCCCTTGAGGCCCGCGGCGCGAATGACGGAGGAGGCGATTGGTCGTTTTTTTGCTCATGCCGTCGCGTCTGTCCCCGGAAAAGCCGCGGCACGTCCCTGATCCCGCGCCGCGTGACGGCCATAACCTTGAACAGGGTTCCCATTTCGTTGTCGCCGAGCCGGTCAGCCGCGCCACGAGCGGCGTCGATTTCCTCCGCCTGTTCCGGCGTCGCGCTGGGCTTGAGCGCCTCGGCGCGTTGCAAGATGCCCATCTCCTGAGAAAATCCCCCTGCCCGACCGGGCCGTAGATCTGGGCGTTGGCCGAGAGGGCGGCGCGCGCCAAGGCGGCGAAATCGACATGGGTGGTGAGATCGGCAAGGCCGGGCTCGGCAAGCGGATCGACAAATTGGTGCGCCTTGACCGCCTGGAGCGTCTCGCCAAAGGCGGTACGCCCATAGCCATAGTCGATCGCCAGAGCCGCGCCGTTGTCGGTGACGATCCGCGCGGCGATGCGGGTCATCAGGCGGTAGGCGACAGCGCCCAGTTCGAGGACTGCGCCGGGGGCGCCTCGGCCTTGATGTAGGGCTCGACCTCCGGCTTGAAGCCAAAGGCGAGTTGGCCGTCGGGGTCGAGGCCGACGAGCCTCTCCCTCCAGCCCTGGGCCGTCTTCAGGAAGTGGCGGACGGGGAGCGCGTCGAAAAACTCGTTGGCGATGAAAATCGCCGGGCCGGGGGGAAGCTCCTCGACGGTCTTGCGCCAGGTCGCGGACGGCCGCAGGCGCGAAGTCTTTCGCGCCTGCTGCTCGGCGAGACGTCGCTGGCCTCGACAAGCTGCACCTCGATGGCGTCGAAAAATTCCGGCGCGGCTTTCGCCGCGCGCAGCGCGTCGGCCATCAGCACTCCGCGCCCCGGCCCCAGCTCCACGAGCTGCACCGAGGCGGGCGAGCCTATCTGCCCCCAGACCTGCGCCGCCCAAAGGCCGATCAATTCGCCGAACATCTGTGACATGTCGGGCGCGGTGACGAAATCGCCCTGCGCCCCGAATGGGTCGCGCGTCGTGTAATAGCCTTTGGTCGGATGGGTCAGGGCGAGGGTCATGTAGCGCTCAATGGAGATCGGCCCGTCATGGGCGATGATTTCGCGGATTTCCGCGCCGAGATCGTTGTCTTGCCCTCGAGTCATGACCGCCCCTCCTCAATCAAATTCTTTTCCGCCGGCTTTTCGCGACGCAAGGAAACAAAAATCAGGACGCCGCCGAGAACCACCAGCGGCGCCGAGAGCAGCATGCCCATGGTCGCGCCGCCGAACAGGAACCCGAGCTGCGGGTCGGGTTCGCGGTAAAATTCGCAGAAAATGCGCGCCACGCCATAAAGGCCGACGAACAGGCCGGTGGTCAAGCCGGGTTGGCGAAAGGCCCCGCGCCGCACGGCGAAGGCGAGGATCAGGCCGAGGACGAGGCCTTCGAGTCCCGCCTCGTAAAGCTGGCTCGGATGGCGCGGCTCGGGCCCGGCGCCGGGAAAGACCATCGCCCAGGGGACGTCCGTCGGCCGGCCCCAAAGCTCCGGCTTGATGAAATTGGCGATGCGCAGCAGAAACAGGCCGAGCGGCGCGACGGCGCAGCGCAGATCGCCGACGCGACCAAAGGGGCGCCTTACCCGGCGCGCGAAAAGCCAGGCCCCGATCGCCGCCCCGGTCAGGCCTCCGTGGAAGGACATGCCGCCCTGCCACAGGACCGGAATTTCGAGCGGATTATGCAAGAAATAGTCGAGATTGTAGAACAGCACGTAGAAGGTGCGGCCGCCGAGCACCGCGCCGAAAGCGACGAAGACGAGGAGGTCGTCGAGGCTTTCCGCCGAGGGTCGCGGCTGCCCGCCCCAGAGCGCGTCGTTGCGCACGAGGCGCGCGGCGATCCGCCAGCCGATGACCAGCGAAACGATATAGCCCAGCGCATACCAGCGGATCGGCAGCGGTCCCAGATGGATCATCACCGGATCGATGACCGGGAAGGGCAGCAGAAAAAGCGGCATGTCGGCATCCTGTCGCCCGCTTCGGGCGTTTCGACGTTTCGGCGCTTCGACCGGCGTAAAGCGGCGCGCGTCGGACGGCAAGGGGCAGAATGAACGCGCGCCAGAAAGACTATCAACAGCTTTGTTGCGACATAATTCTTGCGCCCGGCGGCTTTCGCGCCCATTTCATGCGGCGGAAGACCCCAATTTCCGGAGCTTGAAAAATGTCCTCGCCGCGCCCCCGCTTTTTTGACGACATGTCGCGCCTGTTCAACGACGCCGCCGGCGCGGCGCGCAGCCTTGGCCGGGAAGCCGAAGCGGCGATCAAGACCCAGGTCGAGCGTCTGCTCGCCAACATGGACATCGTCAACCGCGAGGAATTCGAGGCCGTGCGCGACATGGCCGTGGCCGCTCGCAACGCCAACGAAGCCCTCGAGCGCCGCATCAACGAGCTTGAAGCGAAACTGGCGGGCCAAAAAGAGGCGCAAAACGGGACGAAAGAGTGAATTTCCGGATTCCGCCAAAAAAAGCTTGCAAATATTAATTCAACTTTGCTTGCCGCGGCCCGCTTGGCGGGCCGTTTTTTTATGAGTTAAAGCGAATAACTGTGGAAGCCTTGCCGCAACCTGTGGACAATTCCACGCGAAATCCAGCACCTTGCCCCAGTTCCGCCGCAGTCTGGCTCAACTTTTCGTTACCCCGCAAATCTGACTATATTGGGTTTGCTGGGTGATTCGCTGGTTGAAAGGCTGGCTTCGCTCGCGGTCCAGGTTTCCTTGCACGTGTATTCGCCGCGTTCCCCCAAAGCTGTCGCGCCCAAAGCGCTCAGGACCGATCGATGCTGCACACTGGAATTGAAATGGATGAACGGGTCGAGCACCCGGTCGACGTGGTCGAGAGGATCGCCAGTCTGAAAGACTGGAGTTTCGACCGCGACGACCCGGATGAAATCTCGATCTGCGTCGCCGGCGCCTGGGCCGACTACAATGTGGCCTTCACCTGGCTGCCGCAGTGCGAGGCGCTTCATCTCGCCTGCGCCTTCGACCTGAAGGTTCCGGAGCGCCGCCGCGTGGAGGCCGCAAGCCTCGTCGCCAAGATCAACGAGCAATTGTGGGTCGGCCATTTCGACGTCTGGTCGAAGGACGGCGTGGTGATGTTCCGCCACGCTTTGCTGCTGGCGGGCGGCGCGCAGGCCAATGATGCGCAATGCGAGGCGGCGCTCGCCAATGCGCTCGAGGCCTGCGAACGCTATTACCAGTCGTTCCAGTTCGTCGTCTGGGCGGGCAAGAATACGGCCGAGGCGCTGGAAGGCGCCATGTTCGACACGCGCGGCGAGGCGTAATGTCCGCGCATGTTCTGAATTCGCTGGCTCTGGTCGGCGCGGGCAAGATGGGCGCGGCCCTTCTCGGCGGCTGGCTCGCGTCGGGCGTCGATCCCCGCGGCATCGCGGTCCACGAGCCGCAGCCCGGCGCGGCGATCGTCGCGCTCGCGGCGGAAAAAGGCTTTTCTCTCAATCCCGCGCCGTCGCCGGCCGACGTGGTCGTGCTGGCGATCAAGCCGCAAATGCTGGAGACCGCCGCGCCGGGGCTCGCGCCGCTGTTTGGCGAAAACAGCCTGCTCATTTCCATTCTCGCCGGCAAGACCAGCGCCAATCTGGCCGCGCGCCTGCCGGTTTCCGCGATCGTCCGCGCCATGCCCAACACGCCCGCGGCGATCGGCCGCGGCGTCACCGGCGCCTATGCCGGCGAAACGGTCTCCCGGGCGCAGCGCGAGGCTGCGCATCTGCTGCTTGGCGGCGTCGGCGCGGTCGAATGGGTCACCTCCGAGCGCCAGATCGACGCGGTCACGGCGATCTCCGGCTCCGGCCCGGCCTATGTCTTTTACCTGGTCGAGGCGCTCGCCCAGGCCGGCGCGGCCCTCGGCCTGCCGCCCGATCTCGCCCTCAGGCTGGCGCGGAAAACAGTCGAAGGTTCGGGCGAATTGCTGCATCGCTCGCCCGACACGCCGGCCGAGACGTTACGGAAAAACGTCACCTCGCCCGGCGGCACCACCCAGGCAGCGCTCGACGTGCTGATGGCGGCGGACGGCCTGCCTGCGCTAATGGCGCGCGCCACCGCGGCGGCGGCGAGGCGCGCCGAAGAACTTTCCGGCTGAAACGAGGTTCTACCCTTGCCGCGACGCGCCGCCCGGCGCATGTTTTTTGGCGGGACAGGCAGGAGACGAGCATGGACGAGGCGCAAAAGGGCCGGAAGAAGCCTCAGGCTCCCGGCGGCGACACGCGCGAAAAGATCGTCGATGCGCTGATGGGGCTCGCCGCCGAGAAGCTGTGGGAGCAGATTTCGCTCTCAGACGTCGCCGAGCGCGCCGGCGTCAGCCTGGCGCAGTTTCGTGACGCCTTCCCCTCCAAGGGCGCGATTCTCGGCGCTTTCTCGCGGCGCGTCGACAGGCAGGTGCTCGACGGCGGAACCGGCGAACTCGCCACCGAGAGCGCCAAGGACCGACTGTTCGACGTGCTGATGCGGCGCTTCGACGCCATGACGCCCTACAAGCCGGCGCTGAAGAACATCAACGACTGGGCGATGCATGAACCGACCGCTTTGCCCGCGCTCAACCAACTGGCGATCAATTCGCTGCGCTTCATGCTGGAGGCGGCGGGCCTTTCCAGCGAAGGACCGCTCGGCGCGCTGAAATTGCAAGGACTCGCCGTCGCCTGGGCGCATGTCTTCCATGTCTGGCTCGCGGACGAGACGCCCGATCAGGCGACGACCATGGCCGCGCTCGACAGGGAGCTTGCGCGCGGCGAGACTTTTGTCGCCCGCGCGGAGGACGCCCATCGGTTTCTGGAGCCGCTGGCGGCGCCGTTGAAGACGCTCGCCGAGCGGATTTTGGGCCGCGGCGCGCGGGATTGACCGACGGAAACCTGCCCGCGGCTTATTTTGTTGGCGACATGATTACGCTGGAGTAACTTTTGGGGCCTCAATTGCGGTCAACACCGAAAATCCACGATATTCATATATTTATCTCGGCAATGCCTGTGGATATAAGGCATGACGCAAGGTCCGTCGCGTTTTTGCAGCAAGTGACCATCAACCTCAAAGCGTCTTGCAAAACCGGTAGTTAGTTTAAATCAGCAAAAATAAGCGAATTCAGGCGGCCTGCGCGTCGTTTTCTCCGAGTGACGTTGAGGACACACTGTTGTCACCCCAACGTCATGCGGTAACGAAAATGTAATCCCACTGCACAATGATGCGACCGATCGTCATTTGATGCAGGTTTGCCAAAAATGTTTTTGTCCTGTCTTTTCAAGCGCGTGAGCCGCGGGCCGTCCAGCGGCCCGGCGCAGCCAGCCGGCGCCGGGCCGACAGCCTGGAAACTGTTCGCCAGGGAATTGGCTCGGGCGCCTCCGCCGTCGAATTCGCCATCATCGCACCTGTACTGGTCTTTATGGGATTGGGCTTCATGGTGTTCGGCGTCGCCATGAACAACAAGTCAATTCTCATCAACGCGGCCAACGCCGGCGTTTCGGAGCTGACCCTTCTGCGCTGCTCCGGCAGCAGCTGCACCGCCTCCGCCACCAAGACCTGCAGCTCCGCCAACCCGACCCTGAGCCCCTATTCCTGCGTCACAACGGCGATCGACGCCGCCGCCGCCGGCCTTGTCCCAAGCGCGAGCCTCCCCACCGTCACGATCACCATCGGCGCCGGAAGCAGCGCCACAACCTGCGCCTCCGATGCGACCTGCCTGAGCGCGCTGTCCACCGCCGCAGGGCAGTCGGCCACCGTGCAGCTCACCTTCCCCTGCAACCTTCAGGTGATGTCGCACGACTACAGCGGCGCCGGTTGCCCACTTTCCTCTTCAGCCACAGGAATGGTCCAATGAAAAACAGAATTCTTGTCTCCCTCAATAAGTTGCGCGCAAACCAGCGCGGCTCGGTCTCGGTGATCGCCGGCCTCATCTTCGTCGGCGTCGCCGCCCTCGCCGGCCTGGTGCTGCAGGAAAGCCTGATGTATCAGGCGAAGGAACGGCTGCAGGCCTCCGCCGATCAGGCGGCGCTCGCCGGAGCGTCGCAGCTTCTGACCAACTCCAGCAACGCAGCGAGCGCCGCCTCGACCATTGCGGGGGACAATTCGATCGGCGGCCAGACGGTAAAGACGACAGTCTGCACCGCCGCGACGTGCACCGGGACGCCGTCCAACGAGGTTGTGGTCACGAATAAGGTGGACGGCATGAATCTCCTGCTCGGCGGACTTTTCGGAAACCCGACAGTGAACCTGAGCGCGACCGCCACCGCCACCGCCACCGGCAGGCGCCGGCAAGAACGCCGATGTCGTGCTGATCATCGACAACACCGCCTCGATGAACAACGCCGACACCTCCTGTTCGCTGAGCGGTTACACCGAGCTGGAATGCGCGCTGGCCGGCGCGCAGAACATGCTGAAAAATTTCAACCCGGCGACCACGCAGGTTGCTTTGATGGTGTTTCCTGGCCTCAAGTCTTCGGCGATCCCCTATGATTATTGCGACCCAATCGGCACGATCAGCAGTAGCAACTCTGTGACATATTCAAGCGCCGTGCAGGCGAACTACCTGGTTCTCGGCTTTCAAAGCGACTACCTGACCTCCACAGGGGCCCTGAATACCTCGTCCAATCTGGTCAAGGCGCTCAGCCTCACGACGACATCCACAACGACATCGAAAAAAGTGAATGGCAAGACGACGACAACCACGACGACCACAGTCTCACCGACCTGCATGCAGGCGGTCGGCGGCCAGGCGACCTTTTACGCGGGCGTCATCAAAGTTGCGCAAACTTACTTGACCAACAACGGCCGCGCCGGCGCCCAGAAGGTGATCCTGTTCCTGTCGGACGGCGACGCCAACGCCACCAGCGCGGCCTCGACGCAGGACGAATGTCATCAGGGCATTACAGCAGCGACAAACGCGACGAACGCGGGAACCATCGTCTATACGGCGGCCTATGGCTCGCCGACGGGCGTGGCCCCGTCGAGCTGCACGACCGACACCGGCAGTTATGCCATTTCGGCCTGCACGACCATGTCGAAAATGGCCTCGACTCCGGCGGATTTCTTCCCGATCAACGAAGGCGGCGCGACGACAGGCTGCACTTCGTCGACAAACAGCAGCACCGACGCGGCGACCGCGCTGAACTTGATCGGCGGCCAGATCGTGTCGAATTCCTCGGGGCCGCGCCTGGTGGTCAACAGCGCCCAGTGACAACATCCGGACGCGCCCTGCCCCATGGGCGAGGCGCGTCCAGCCTTCGGCTCGCCGTCAGCGCAAAGCCTCAATCCGCTCCCAGACAGCATTTCTTGTATTTCTTCCCGCTGCCGCAAGGACAGGGATCGTTGCGGCCGATGGCGCGATTGGGATTGGCCGCCGGCTTTTCAGGCTCGGCCTCCTCTTCCCCCTCATCGAAAATCGCCAGGGCCTCCAGCGCGTCGTCGATCGGCGTCAGTCCCCGCTCCTCCATCAGGCCGCGGCGGTCGGAGGCGGCGCGATTGGCGATCAGGTCGGCCTGGAAATCCTCGAAAGCCAGAACGTCCTTGTCGACGAGACCCTGGCGGAAGGCGCGGGCGACCAACGGCTCCAACTCGGAGAAGCCAAGCAGCGCGACGCAATTCTGCCAGCCGAACCAGACGGGATCGGCCGAGCGCGGCTGCAGCGTCTCGAAACATTGAGCGAAAAATGTGCGCGCGTCGTCGAGCGGGATTTCACCGCCCGCCGCCAGCCAGGAATAGGTCTCCAGCGCCGCCACCCGCGCCCAGGGGTCCGCGCCGGGCGCCTCGATCAACCCCTTCAACCGCGCGAGATCGCCGTCGAAAAGGCTGATGAGGATTTGCGGCAGGGTTTCGGTGGTGGCGTCGCCGATCAGCTCGTAAAGCGCGTCGCCTTCGTGCGCGAGGGAAACCAAGGCCGCGAAGGCCTCGGTTTCGCGCTTTTCCGCCAGCAGATGCAGGGCGAAAAAAACCGTCTCCGCGTTTTCCGGCGAGCGGTCGGCGCCGGAGACGCAGGCGGCGAGCCTTTCCAGCAAAGCCGGGCGCGCCTCGCCCCACTTCTGCCGCAGGGTCAGGACGGCATCGAGAGGAAAGGTCTCCGCCCCGGCGAGATCGGCCAGCGCCATTGCAACAAGATTCATCACGGACTCCAAATTTGGTTCACACAGGCACGCGGACGCTGGCGCGCAAGCCGCCTGTCGGGCTTTTCGACAGAAAGACGTCGCCGCCATGCGCGCGGGCGACATCGCGGGCGATGGACAGGCCGAGCCCCGTGCCGCCCTCGTCCTGGTTGCGCGCCTCGTCGAGGCGCACGAAGGGCCGGAAGACTTTTTCGCGCGAGTCCGTGGGGATTCCGGGGCCGTCGTCGTCGACGTGGATCAGCAGGAATTTCTGGTCGCACGAGCCTTCCAGGCTGATTTTCTCGCCATGCCGCAGGGCGTTGTTGAGCAGATTGGCGAGGCAGCGCTTGAAGGCGTCGGGCCGCACCGTGGCGATTGGCTCCCCGGCGTAGATCACATGCGTCTCGTGGCCCAGCCGCTCGGATTCTGGCGCAGAGTCTCCAGCATGGCGGGGATGTCGGTCGGCGCCGCGGCCTCGCCGATGTCGCCGCGCGCGAAAGCCAGATAGGCTTCCAGCATGCGCTGCATTTCGTCGACGTCGCCGGTCAACTCCTCGACCTCCGCATTGTCGCCGAGCAGCGCCAGCGACAGTTTGAATTGGGTCAGGATGGTGCGCAGATCGTGGCTGACGCCGTTGAGCATGGTGGTGCGCTGCTCCATCGCCCTTTCGATGCGGCGCTTCATTTCCAGGAAGGCGTAGGCTGCGCGGCGCACTTCGCGCGCCCCGCGCGGGCGGAACTCGACCTCGCGGCCCTTGCCGAATTCCTCCGCCGCGCCCGCAAGGGCGAGAATGGGCCTGATCTGGTTGCGCAGGAAGAGAATGGCCAGGACGATCAGCACCAGCGAGGTCGAAACCATCCAGACGATGAAAATATGGCTGTTCGAGGCATAGGCCTGGCTGCGGTGCGCGACGACGCGCAGGATGCCGTCGCCCATGTCGACCCGCACTTCGATGAAATCCGACCGCCCGACCGTGTCGATCCAGTAGGGCAGCCGGATCTGGCGCGCGATCTCGCTCGACATGGCCCTGTCCACCAGCGAGAAGAAAGGCTTGGGCAGGGCCTGCGGCAGCGGCCCGGGCGGCAGGATCTCGGCTTCGAGGTTGAGCCTCTGGCGGGCGATTTTCTCCAGTTTCGAATTGTCCGGATCGAGCGCGCCGAAATCGCGGCGCATGTCGATCAGGGCGGCGATGTCCTGGGTCACCGCGCTCGACAGGCGGAAAGTCACCAATTGCCAGTGGCGCTCCATGAAGACGAGCGCTATCGCCGATTGCAGGATGACCATCGGCACGATGACGATCAGCAGCGAGCGCGCATAAAGCCCCTTGGGCATGACGCCCGCCATGCCGCGCGCAAAACCGCGCCACAGGCGGCGGCCGAGAACGAGGGCGCGGGCGGCGAGATTCATCGGTCGACCGCCAGCTTGTAGCCCAGGCCGCGCACGGTTTGCAGATGCAAAGGATTGGCCGGGTCGGCCTCGATCTTGCGGCGCAGCCGATTGACCTGCACGTCGACAGTGCGCTCGTTGGCCGCGCCGCCGCCCCCGCCCAAGGCCTCGCGCGAAACCGTCCCGCCGGGATTTTCGACGAGAATCCGCAGCATGTCGCGCTCGCGCTCGGTAATGCGGATCACTTCGTCGCCCTGGCGCAATTCGCCGCGATCGGGATCGAAGGTGAAGTCGCCGAAACGCACGGCGTTCTGGCCGGGCGCGCTCTGCGCCTTGAGGCGTGGCGCGGAGCGGCGCAGGATCGACGCGACGCGCAAGGCGAGCTCACGGGGGTCGAATGGCTTGGACAGATAATCGTCGGCGCCCGCCTCGAGCCCCTTCACCCGGTCTTCCGTCTCGGCGCGGGCGGTGAGCATCAGGATCGGCGCCTCGGCCAGCGGCGAATTTTCGGCGCGGATACGGGCCGCGAATTGATAGCCGCTCTGGCCCGGCATCATCACGTCGAGGATGATCAGGTCGAAATGCAGGCCGCGCAGGCGGGCGTAGGCATCCTCCGCGCTTTCCGCCGACGTGACGCGAAACCCCTCGCCTTGCAGGAAGCGCGCGAGCAGTTGCCGGATGCGCCGGTCGTCGTCGACGATCAGGAGATGCATGGCGTCGTCGGCCGGCGGCGTGGTTTCGGCAGCGTTCATGGCGCGTCTCCCGTCGCAGGATCGATCATCGCGGCGAGAAAGGCCGCCGCCTGCTCGCGCGATCCGCCGGCAGGCTTTCCATGGCGCGGGCGAAACGCCGCGACTGCAATTGCGCCAGCTCCAGCGCCAGGGCGCGGCCCTTTTCGGTCGGATGCAGCAGGCGCTGGCGCCGGTCGGAAAGCCCAGGCCTTTGCTCAAGATAGTACTGGTCGAGCAGGTCCTTTAGCACGCGAGAGAGGCTTTGTTTGGTGATTTTGAGGAGGTCCAGCAATTCCGCGACCGCGAGGCCGGGACGGCGATCGACGAAATGCAGCACGCGATGATGGGCGCGGCCGAAATTATAGCGCAGAAGCAGCCGGTCCGCGTCGCCGACGAAGTCGCGATAGGCGAAAAAGAACAGTTCGATCAGGTCATACATTGGCTCGGGTCTGGGCTCGGGTCTGGCCTCGGACTGGGACTGGGACTCCGGCCGAGCCTCCGCCTCTCGCGGAACAAGGCGCGGCGGCGCGGATTTGCGCTGCAATGCGTCTTCCATGCGGGAACGAGACCCTTCCCCGGCGTAGCGCCGCAAAATATGTCAGTTCTATTGACATATTTCAGGTCGATTGCTAGTCGTCAAGTTCGGAGCGGCGTGCGAGAAAGCGGGACCCGGTTTTTCGCGACAGACGCCGCGAAATCACCAAACCAAAGCCGCTTGCGAGGAGCCCGCCATGTCTGTCCTGCCTTTCGACCAGCGCGACGGGTTCATCTGGATGAACGGCGCCTTGGTTCTCCTGGAAGGATGCAAAGCTGCATGTCCTGTCACATGGCCTGCATTACGCCTCCTGCTGCTTTGAGGGCGAACGCGCCTATGGCGGCGTGATCTTCAAGTCGCGCGAACATTCCGAACGTTTCAGAAACTCGGCGCGCCTGCTCGATTTCGAAATCCCCTATTCGGAAGACGAACTCGACGCCGCAAAGGCGCTGGTGGTGGCGAAAAACGGCTTCCAGAACTGCTATGTCCGGCCCGTGGCCTGGCGCGGTTCGGAAATGATGGCGGTCTCGGCGCAGAATGCGACCATCAAGGTCGCCATTGCGGTCTGGGATTGGCCCTCGATGTTCGATGTCGAGACCAAGATGAAGGGCATCCGCCTCGACATCGCCGAATACCGCCGCCCCGATCCGATGACCGCGCCCTGCCATTCCAAGGCCGCCGGACTCTACATGATCTGCACCATCTCCAAGCACCGGGCGGAGCGGCGCGGCTTCGCCGACGCGATGATGCTCGACTGGCAGGGCCGTGTCGCCGAATGCACCGGCGCCAACATTTTCTTCACCAGGGATGGCGCGATCCACACGCCGATCGCGGACTGCTTCCTCAACGGCATTACAGACAGACGGTGATCGGCCTCGCCCGGGCGCGCGGGATCGAGGTCGTCGAGCGCCGCATCATGCCGGAGGAGTTGTCCGGCTTCGACGAATGCTTCATCTGCGGCACGGGCGCGGAAGTGACGCCTGTCTCGGAAGTCGGCCCGCACAAATTCTCGCCCGGCGCGATTTCCCGCAAGCTGATCGAGGATTATTCGGCCGCCGTGCAGCCGAACGCGGCGATGGCCTGAATACCGCCGCGCCGATGCGCAGGGGTCTGCACGCAGCGGGCGTGACCGCTGCCGCAATGATCCTCGCGTTGGCCGGCCAACCGGCCCTTGCGGCAGGAGCCGCCGGCTATTGCCCGGGCCAGCCAAGCCATGCGCGTCCGAGAAAAATTCCGCCGCAACTCGAGACGGCCATCGCCAAATTCCTCGAGATGGACGTCGAGGCCCTGCGCCCGCAGACTTACGTGCGCTGCGTCGGACCGCAACTCATGGTGTGCGTCATCGGGGCCAATCTCGCCTGCGGCAAGGCCGACATCCGGCGCAAGCTGCCTGGCGCCGACGCCTTCTGCCGCGCGAACCCCGACGCCGCGATCGTTCCTTTCGCGGCCACCGGCCACGCCACGATCTACGAATGGCGCTGTGTCGGCAGCGACGCCGTCGCCGGAAAGAAATTCCAGACGGTAGATCCGCAGGGCTACATCACCGCAAACTGGCGCAAGGCGCACTGAACGCGGCGAGTATCAGTTCGTTTCGCCCCAGCGCTCAACCGCCGCCTCGTCGCTGTCCTTCGCCGCGACCCAGCCGCCCTGCGCGCCGTCGGCGCGGTGCTCCTTTTTCCAGAAGGGAGCGCGGGATTTGAGGAAATCCATCAGAAACTCGGCGGCGGCGAAGGCCGCCTGCCGGTGGGCGCTGGCGCAGAGAACCAGCACTATTCCCTCGCCGGGCAGGATTTCCCGGCGCGATGGATCACGGTCAGGCCGAGAAGCGGCCAGCGGCTTTCGGCCTCGGCGGCGATGCGCGCCATTTCGTCCTCGGCCATGCCGGGATAATGCTCGAGCTCCAGCGCGGCGAGCGCGCCCGCCTCGTCGCGGCACAGGCCGACGAAGCTGACGAGCGCGCCGACATCCGCGCGGCCTCGCGTCAACAGCGCGGATTCGGCGGCGGCGTCGAAAGGGCATGTCTGCACGCGGATGGTCTTGAACATTTTGCGTCTCCGCAACATCGCCTGACGGCGGCTCACCCCCCCGTCATCGGCGGGAAGAAGGCGATTTCGCGCGCGCCGGCAATTCGGGCGTCCGGCTTGACGTGGCGCCGGTCGATCGCCGCGCGCGCAATTCCCTGCGCGAAGGCCGAGGCATAGGCCTCGTCGCGCTGGACGAGCCAGGCGATCAGCTCGGCGACGCTGCGCACCGCCGCGGGCGGATCGACCTCCTCCTCGCCCTTGCCGATCCTTTCACGCAAGGAGGCGAAATAAACGAGCTTCATTCCTCGACCACATATTTGATCCCGGCCCTCATATAGTCCCAGCCGGTGTAAAGCGTCAGGAGGGCGGAAAGCCAGAGCAGGAACAGACCGATCCGCACCGTGCCGGGCAGGACGGGCTCGCCGGCCGGGCCTGCGATGAGAAAGCCCAGCGCCAGCAGTTGCGCCGTGGTCTTCCATTTGGCGACCTTGCTGACCGGCACGGAAACCTTCAGCTCGGCGAGGAATTCGCGCAGGCCCGAAACCAGGATCTCGCGGCACAGGATGACGATCGCCGCCCAGATCGACCAGCTCTTGATGGCGCCGTCGGCGACGAGAATCATCAGCACCGCCGAGACGAGGAGCTTGTCGGCGATCGGGTCGAGCATCCGGCCCAGCGCCGATTGCTGCTCCCAGGCGCGGGCGAGATAGCCGTCGAAGAAATCGGTCACCGCCGCCAGCGTGAACAGGCCGAGCGCCGTCCAGCGCAGGGCGAACGCCTCCGGCCAGAACAGGCAGGCGACGACCAGCGGCACGATCAGCACCCGGCCGAAAGTCAGGATGTTCGGCAGGTTGAACGTTCGGCGGGCGCCGGAGCGGGCGGGACTGGCGGTCATGAGTCGAAGGAAGCCTGTTCTGCCCGCCCGCGTCAATAGAACATCTTTTCCGCTCACCCTTTTTCATGAAAATGGTCGAACACCAGCCTGGCGGTGGCGGCGGAAAAACCGGCGGTCTTTTCGAGGTCGCCTAGCGCCGCCGCCGCCACCGCCTTGGCCGTGCCGAAGGCTTGCAGAAGCGCGCGCTTGCGCGCCGGGCCAATGCCGGCGATCTCGTCGAGCGGATTTTTCGCAAATTCCTTCTTGCGCTTGGCCCGATGCGTGCCGATGGCGAAGCGATGCGCCTCGTCGCGCAGGCGCTGCACGAAATAAAGCGCGGGATCGCGCGGCGCCAGCCGGAACGGCTCGCGGCCCGGCAGGAAAAATGTTTCGCGGCCGGCGTTACGGTCCGCGCCCTTGGCGATCGAGGCCACCGTCACGCCCGACACGCCCAGTTCGGCGATGACGCCGCAAGCGGCGTCGAACTGGCCGCGCCCGCCGTCGATCAGGATGAGATCGGGCTTTTGCGGAAAGGCGTCGGGATCGGAATTTTCAGCCTCCTCCTTGAGAAGACGCGCAAAGCGGCGCGACAGAACCTCGCGCATCATGGCGTAATCGTCGCCGGGCGAAAGATCGGTCTTGATGTTGAAGGTGCGATACTGGTTCTTGACGAAACCCTGCGGCCCCGCGACGACCATGGCGCCGATCGCCGCCGTCCCCATGATGTGCGAATTGTCGTAGACCTCCACGCGCCGAGGCGGCTTCTCCATGCCGAAGGCGGCGGCCAAAGCCTCGAGGAGCTTCATCTGGCTGGCGCTGTCGGCGAGGCGGCGGCCGAGCGCCTCGCGGGCGTTCTTCTGCGCATCGGCGACCATTTCGCTTTTTTCGCCGCGCTGCGGCCATGCGACCTCGACCTTGCGCTCGGCCTGCGCGGTCAGCGCGTCCGCGAGAAGGCCGGCCTCCTCGATCCTGTGCGACAGCAGGACGAGTTTCGGCGCCGGGCGGTCGGAATAGAATTGCGCGACAAAGGCGGCCAGGACTTCGGCCAGGGGAAGGCTCCGGTCGGCGCGCGGAAAATAGGCGCGGTTGCCCCAGTTCTGATAGGCGCGGTAGAAAACCGCCTCGATGCAGAACTGCCCGGCCTCCTCATGCGCGGCGAAGACGTCCGCCTCCTCGACGCCGCGCGGATTGATCCCCTGCTGCCCTGAATCGCCGCCAAGGCGGATATTCGGTCGCGCAGCCGCGCCGCGCGTTCGAATTCGAGCGCCTCCGCCGCGGCGTTCATCTCGCCGGCCAGCCTTTCGCGCACCGCACGCGACTTTCCGGTCAGGAAATCGCGCGCCTCGCGCGTCAGCTCGGCGTAATTTTCCGCCGAGACCTCGGCCGTGCAGGGCCCGGCGCAGCGCTTGATCTGGAACAGCAGGCAGGGCCGGCTGCGGTTGTCGTAGAAGGAATTCTCGCAGGAGCGCAGCAGGAAGGCGCGCTGCAGGGCGTTGAGCGTGCGATTGACCGCCCAGACGCTGGCGAAGGGGCCGAAATAATCGCCCTTGCGGCTGCGCGCGCCGCGATGCTTGGTCAATTGCGCGCCGCGCTCGTCGCGCGTCAGCAGGATGAAGGGAAAGCTCTTGTCGTCGCGCATCACGACGTTGAAGCGCGGCTTCAACTGCTTGATGAGATTGGCTTCGAGCAGCAGGGCCTCGACCTCGGTGCGGGTCGAGGCGAAGACCATGGTCGCGGTCAGGGCGATCATCCGCGCGATGCGGTTGGTGTGGCCGGAAAGCCGCGTGTAGGAGGCGACGCGCCGGCGCAGGCTCTTCGCCTTGCCGACATAGAGCACCGAGCCGTCCTCCGCCAGCATGCGATAGACGCCAGGACCGGCCGGCGCGTGTCTCCAGTGGGCGTGGATGGCGCGCAGGCCGCGTTGCAGCGACGCGGCCCCCGCCTCGCCGTCGAGGTCGAGCTCGAGGCCCGACGCCACGGTTTCGGCCTGCTCGGCGGCGAAATCCTCGGCCTCCTGCTCGTCCGGAGCTTCCTCGGGCGGCGCGTCCGCTGGGCCTTGATTGTAAATCATGGGGGTAATTTAGGCGCGGCGGCGGCGCGGCGAAAGGCATGGCGGCGCGGGAGCTTATTTTTCTCTCACGCAAATTTGATCTGGATGCTGGACCCGCGCGTTTTTTGCAGTTAGCAGTGAAGTTAACAAATCCTCAACAAAACCGTCAGGGCAGGAAACATGGCTGTAAAAGGGGCGGTTTTCCGGGGTTTTGGCCGAATTGCCGGCTGTTTCGGCCTCGCTCTCGGCTTGGCCGGCTGCGCCGAAAACATCAGCGTCGCGCCGGGAGCGGCCACGGCTGAGGCGTCATCCGCAGCGCCCGCCGACGCGATCCGCCCTTCGGGTTTCAGCCCGAGCCCCGCCGCCCTGGCGGTGACCCAGATGGAAGGCGCGCCGACGCCCATGCAAAACCAGTTCATGGCGCTGTTCGACGCCGACGCGGCCGGCCAGCAAGTGACTTTGACCGATACGGCCAAAGCCCGCTATCTGGCGCGCGGCTATATTTCGGCCTTCCCGGTCGATGGCGGCGCCAAGACTCACCTATGTGTGGGACATTTACGACCGCTCGAACCATCGCGCGCAGCGGCTGAATGACGAGATCGCGCTGAAGGGCGCCGCCGCCGACCCCTGGTCGCTGGTCGACGGCGCCGCCTTGTCGGCGCTGGCCTCGCGCAGCGCCCGCGAACTCGCCGCCTATCTCTCCAACACGCCGGAAGCCTTGGCCGCGGCCGCAACGGCCGCGCCGGCGCAAGCCGCGACCGCGCCCCAGGCGCTTCCCCCGGCCGCGCCCCAGCCGGCGCCCGCACCGGCGCTCTCCTACGCGGGCGAACGCTAGAAGCTCGCTCCAAGATTTCCTTTTTTTACAAAATCAAGACAGAGCCTTCGCATCCTTATTGTTCATCGCGGAACTGGCTGCTAAGACGCGGCCAGAAATTCTGGGCGATGCAAAGGCGGCGTCATGGCTGGTGCGATGAAAATTCTGGCGGGCAACTCCAACCGCCCGCTGACCGAGGCGATCGCCGCCTATCTCGGCGTGCCCCTGACCAAATGCCAGGTCCGCCGTTTCGCCGACATGGAGATGTTCGTCGAAATCCAGGAAAACGTGCGCGGCCAGGACACGTTCGTCGTCCAGTCCACCTCGGCGCCGACCAATGACCACCTGATGGAGGCGCTGATCATGATCGACGCCCTGCGCCGCGCCTCCGCCCGCCGCATCACCGCGGTCATGCCCTATTTCGGTTACGCACGGCAGGATCGCAAGCCGGGGCCGCGCACGCCGATCTCGGCCAAGCTGGTCGCCAATCTCATCACGCGCGCCGGCGCCGACCGCGTGCTGACGGTGGACCTGCACGCCGGACAGATCCAGGGCTTCTTCGACATTCCCACCGACAACCTTTTCGGCGCGCCGGTGCTGGTGCGCGACATCCAGGAGCATCTCGACCTCTCCAATGTCATGGTGGTGTCGCCCGACGTCGGCGGCGTGGTGCGCGCCCGCGCGCTGGCCAAGCGCATCAACGCGCCGCTGGCCATCGTCGACAAGCGCCGCGAACGCGCCGGCGAATCGGAAGTGATGAACATCATCGGCGACGTGAAGGGCAAGAACTGCATCCTGGTCGACGACATCGTCGATTCCGGCGGCACCTTGTGCAATGCGGCCGACGCCCTGCTCGAGGCCGGGGCGGCGGATGCGCGCGCCTATATCACCCATGGCGTGCTGTCGGGCGGCGCAGTCGCCCGCATTTCCGCGTCGCGATTGAAGGAGCTTGTCGTCACAGACACGATCCAGCCGACGGAGGCGGTGCGGGTGGCGAAAAACGTCCGCGTGATTTCGATCGCGCCGCTCATCGGCGAGGCCATCGCCCGCACCGCCAAGGAAGAAAGCGTCTCCAGCCTGTTCAACTGAGGCGGGGACTTTCTTCAACTTGGCCTTTAGCCGCCTTCGAGACTTGCTATAGTCCCTGTCGCGCCGTCATTGCTTCGCTCCGCCCGCAATGAAGGAACGCCAAGATTCCGAGCCAACCATGACGATAGAATTCGATCTCAAATCCATCATCCGCACAATTCCCGATTATCCCAAGCCCGGCATCCAGTTCCGCGACATCACCACCTTGCTCGGCGACGCGCGCTGTTTCCGTCGCGCGGTGGATGAGCTGGTGCAGCCTTTCGCCGGAGGGAAAATCGACCAGATCGCCGGCATGGAGGCGCGCGGCTTCATTCTCGGCGGCGCGGTGGCGCACCAGCTCTCGGCCGGCTTCATCCCCATCCGCAAGAAAGGCAAGCTGCCGCACACGACGGTTTCGGTGGCCTACAGCCTCGAATACGGGCTCGATCACATGGAGATGCACGAGGACGCGGTCAAATCCGGGGAAAAGGTGCTGCTCGTTGACGATCTGATCGCCACCGGCGGCACCGCGGAAGGCGCGATCAAGCTGTTGCGGCAGATGGGCGCCGATGTGGTCGCCGCCTGTTTCGTGATCGACCTGCCGGATCTCGGCGGCGCACAGAAAATCCGCGATCTCGGCGTGCCCGTGCGGGCGCTGGTGGAGTTCGGCGGGCATTGAAGCAAAAGGCCGGGCTTTCGCCCGGCCTGGTCTTTCGTTAACCGCGCGGACCCTTGCGCGAAAAATTATCGCCGCTGCGGGCCGGGCGCCTGTCCCCTGCCCCCGCGTGGCTCGGACGCTCGCTGCGTATCTCCTGGCGGTGCGCCTCATGCTGGCGCCCGTGTTCGCGCCTCGCGTCGCCGTGCCGCGTCGGCGCCGGGCCGCGCCGGTCGTCCGGACGATGCGCGGGACGTCCCTGCGGCTTTCCGCGAGCGGGGGGCGCCTCTTCCGGCGCATTTTTGTCGTTCCGCAGGTCCATCACGGGAATCTGCTGCTTGGTCAGCTTCTCGATGGCGCGCAGATAGGCGCGCTCGCTGTTGTCGCACAGCGAGATGGCCACGCCTTCCGCTCCGGCGCGCGCCGTGCGGCCGATACGATGGACATAGGATTCCGGCACTTCCGGCAATTCGAAATTCACCACATGGCTGACCTGGTCGATATCGATGCCTCGCGCGGCGATATCGGTGGCGACGAGCACGCCGACCTGTCCGGACTTGAAGCCGTCAAGGGCGCGGATGCGCTGGTTCTGGCTCTTGTTGCCATGAATGGCGTCGGCGGAGAAACCGGCCTCGTTCAGAAACCCGGCGACCCGATCGGCGCCGCGCTTGGTGCGCGTGAAGACGATCGAGCGGCTGAAATCCGGGTTCTTGAACAAGTCGATCAAGGCGTTTCGCTTGCCCGAGCCCTCCACCAGAATGACCTTCTGCTCGACGCGGTCGGCGGTCTTGGCGACGGGGGCCACGGAAACCTTCATCGGATTGTGCAGCATTTCGCCGGCCAGCGACGCGATTTCCGTCGGCATGGTGGCCGAGAAGAAGAGCGTCTGGCGCGTCTTGGGCAGCTTGGAGAAAATTTTCCGGATCGGCACGAGGAAGCCGAGGTCGAGCATGTGATCGGCCTCGTCGAGCACGACGGCCGAGACGCTGTCGAGCCGCAGGTTGCCCTGAGAAATATGGTCGAGCAGGCGGCCGGGCGTGGCGACCAGCACGTCGAGGCCGCCCTGGAGCGCCTTCAGTTGCGGGCCGAAGCTGACGCCGCCGAAGATCACGGCGGTGCGGAGATTGGCGTGGCGGCCGTAGACCCTGAAACTTTCGCCGATCTGCGCGGCGAGTTCGCGCGTCGGCGCGAGCACCAGGATGCGGGTGTGCTTCGGGCGAACGGGCTGGGGATATTGCTGCAGCCTTGTGATCAGCGGCGTGGCGAAGGCGCAGGTCTTGCCGGTGCCGGTCTGGGCGATGCCGAGCAGATCGCGGCCTTCGAGGAGCGGCGGAATCGCTTGCTGCTGGATGGGTGTGGGATGAACATAACCCTCGGTCGTGAGGGCGCGTAAAACGTTCTCGGCCAGGCCGAGATCGGAAAATTGCGTCACTTGGATTCTTTCTGTGGGTCCGCAACGGCGCGCAAAAAAACGCGTCCGCAAAGCGCGGCGCTGTCGAAGACGGCCCCGCATAGATTGGGCTGTCGGCCATTTGAGGCTGATTGGGCCGGGCGACGCGTTACCGTCCTATGCGCCGGCGCCTCTGATGCTGCGATGCAGCGCGCCTGCTTTAGCCGCTTTGGCGAGAAAATGCAAACGGGCGCGCCGTGTTGACGAGGAATGCCTCACGCAAGCCAAATTGCATAGCTTCCTCAGCGCACTGAGATTTTCGCCCGCTTTCCATTGCCCGAGGCGGGGCGACTGCCGCCGCCGCGATCGCGACGGCGGAGCCTGATCCTGCATCGCCAACGGAGCCGCGGCCTTGAAATCTGCCTTCCATTCGCCCGCCCCCCCGTCTTTGCCGCTGGCGGCGACCGCGCGACATGCGGTCCTCGACGAACTCGTCATCGACGTCGGCGATCTCCGGACACGTTTTCCGCAATGCGCTGCTCCGGAGGCCGATCTCGACGCCATCCTGCGGCGGCTTTACGCCGGCGACAGCTCGCAGACCCTGATCGCGCAGCTTCTCCAGCAGGGCGCCGCGGCGCCGGCGCTGGTCGACGCCCTCGATGCGGTGCTGGACGCCACCATGGGCCGTCTCGCGCGCAAGAACCCGTTCGGGCTGCGGTCCAACTCCAGCCTTCCCGACCTCGTCAAACGCCACGCCGCCGCGACCGCCACCTTGCATAGCGCCGTGGTCGACCACGCCCTGGACGACATCGCCGCCGATCTGTCGCATGAAGCCGACATCCAAAATCTGAAAAACCTGTCGCGCACCGTCGCCGACGTCAACGAGGCGGCGATCGAAATCGCCCAGCTTTCGCGCAACATCAATATCGCGGCGCAGGGCGCGCATTCCATCGCCTCCGCGACGCATGAGCTCGTCTGCTCGATCGACGAAATCGCGCACTCCAGCAAGGAAGCGCTGGGACAGGCGAACGCCATGAACCAGACCACTGCGCAGGGGGTGGCGATCATCGGCGAAGTCTCGGTCGCCATGAGCGATATAGCCGTGGCGGCCAGCGAGACGAATTGCAAGGTCGGCGAACTCGAGGCGGCTTTCGATCAGATCGCCGGCGCCCTTGGCGTCATCGACGCCATCGCCCGGCAGACCAACCTGCTGGCCCTGAACGCGACGATCGAGGCGGCGCGCGCCGGCGAAGTGGGCAAGGGATTCGCGGTGGTGGCCAATGAAGTCAAGGCGCTGGCCAGCCAGACCGCCAGCGCGACGGTCGAGATCGGCCGGCGAATCGCAGACATGCGCGCCGTGATCGGCGGCATGGCCGGGGCGATGCAACGCTCCGAGCAGGCCGTCGCCACCGGAGGATCGGCTATCGGCGAGGCCTCCGGGACCATGACGAAGATTTCCGGCATGGTGGCCACCGTGACCGAGCGGATGGACTCCGTCTCGATGGTGCTGGAGCAGCAGAAACTCGCCAGCGAGGAAATCGCCGCCAATGTCGAGGCGGGCGCGAAACTGGCGGCGGACAATGAGACGCTGCTGCTGAAGATGTCGGCCGGCATGCAGGAGATGAACGACCACTTTTCGGCCAGCGCCAAGAACTGGTTCAGCGCCGGCTCGCCGCGCGCCCTTTGCGAAATGGCCAAGATCGACCACGTCCTGTTCAAGAAGCGGGTCATCGACACGCTGCTCGGCCGCGCGCAATGGAAATCGGCGGAGGTGCCCGACCATCACACCTGCCGGCTGGGCAAATGGTACGACGGCATGAACATCGCGGGCGTCCGCGAGCTTCCCGCCTTCGCAGCGCTGGTCGCGCCGCATCAGAAGGTTCACGCGACGGCGCAGGCCATTCTTCGCCTGCACGAGGCCGGCGACAACGGCGAGGCCACGGCCATGCTCTCCCAACTGAACAACGCGAGCCGCGACGTCCTGCGCTGTCTCGACGAATTGTCCCAGGCGATCGAAAGCCAGCAGGGCGGCGTCAATCGCCGCGCCTATGAACGCCGCAGGCTGGGGCGGCTCGGCAAACTCAGCAGCTCGGATGGCGACCGCACGGTCGTGATCGAGGATATTTCCGACGGCGGCGCGAAGATCAGCGGCGTCGGCGCCATGGAAATCGGCAGCGCGGTCACCCTGAGCCATGGCGACTGCTTCAAGGCGGGCGCCACTGTCTGGTCCAACGAGCGAGAGGTCGGCATCCGTTTCGACAAAAAATGAGCCTTGCCTGCGGGCGACGGAGCGTAATGCAAGCCTTAACTATTTTGATCGAGGATTGGAATTCGGGCGGCCTTGGATAGGAAGCCGCCGCAAGGACCGCGCACCGCCATGTTCATCGAACGCCGCGCCTCGCCACGCCAACCTGTCGTGCAAAACGTCGAGGCTGCGCTGTTTTGCGGCGATCTCCAGCTGTCGGGTCGGATCGCCGATATTTCCGAGGAAGGCGTCCGGGTGATCCTCGACGAAGCCGGCCCGTCGCTGCCGGCGTCGCTCGCGCCGGGGATGCGCCTGTCGCTCCTCGCCAAGAATGACCATCAGGCGTTCGAATGCGAAATCCGGCGCGTCGGCGACGACGATCTCGGCCTGTTCTTCATCGACCTCGCCTCCAGCGCCCGGAGGCGCGAGCTGATCGCGCGGATCGCGGGATAGAGCCAGTTCGCGAACACAGCGTGAAATGCTTCGGGCAACCTTCGCCTGCCAGAATGATGATCGGGGTCGAGCCACACCATTGTCCGGGGCGCATCGCATGTCCTTCCGCAAAGCATTATTCGTCGCCACCTTCGTCGCGCCAGTGCTGGCGAGCCCGCCGGCGCAAGCGCTCGGCTCGTGCGAGGTGGGCGATCTCTGCACCATCCAGACCTCGCTGTTCGGCTGCAAGGACAAGAGCCTGATCAAACGCTGGATCGACACCTATGTCGACGAAAACAGGGAAGCGGCGGACGATTTCATCGCCAAGCAGGTGACCGCCGGCCAATGCGCCCAGTTCAAGGCGGGCGACAAGCTAAGAATCGTCCGCTACCTCGGCATGCGCCGCGTTGAAGTGGAGCGCCCCGGCGAGTCCGAGCGATTCATCGTTCTGTTGAAGTGAATTCGCGGAAGACGACCTTTTGTACGGCCCGTCTCATCGGCTCATCTGATCGCCGCCCCGTCGCAGCGCGGCATCGGTGAAACGTGACGACTCGACCAAACGACCGCAGATTTACCTGACGTTTCCCTGAATTTCTTCCGGCGACTGCCGCCTGACCGCCACGGTGAATTCCGCCCTGAAAAAGCGAAGGCCCCGGAAGCTGAAATATCCAGCGTTTCCAGGGCCTTCGAAATGGTGGGCGCGACAGGGATCGAACCTGTGACCCCTACGATGTCAACGGTGGGGCGGGCATGGACAACCGAGGACAAACAAGCACTTAGGCGAACACGCGGAGCCATCGAAACCGTCCAAAACCGGGCGAAAACCGCCCCTGCGTGCAAACTGCGTGCAAAAGTGGGGTGGGGCGCGCGCATCGCGGAGGCGTCCGATGAGCGCCGACCATCGCCTTATAGACAGGCTTCCCCCTTCCTACAAGGAAGAGCTAACCGCGCTCGGCAAGGCCGCCCGCACCTTGCTCGGGGAACCTACGAGGCCGCAGGTGTTGTCGTTGACCAGCACCTCGATTTCTTCGAGCGGCTCCTTTCCGGTGGCCTGTCCTATGGGGAGATCGCCCTGCTCCTGCATGACGTCGACATCTCCAGGCCGGACGGCCGACATTGCCGGAAAGCACTCTGTCGAGTGCAGTGTCCGTGACAGCCGCGCGCGGCGCCGCAGCGCACTGCGGAGGTTTGCAGGGAACTGCGGGGCACCGCAGCGACCTGCGGGAACATGCGCCAACACGCAGGTTGATGCCGGAATGCCGCGGAGTCCCGCAGCGACCGGCACGACGCTGCGGCGCCCCATTCCCTGCAAGCGCCCGCCGTTGTCGGCGGCCTTGAGCCGGATGCGGTTCTGGATTCGGCGGACACCAACCAGGCCCGCGACGGGCCAACGCCGCGCCATGCTGTCGAAGAACAACCCAAACAGAGCGATGCGGATCGCAACCTTCATGCGCAACACGCCGATCACTCAGCCTCGCTCCTGAACTCCTTGAGGATCACCATAGTCGCCGCTGAAACCAAAAAGCTCCCTCCTCCCCTCTTCCTCCGAAATCTTCGCCGACGCGACCCACCAAGGGAAAACGATGTTCGCGCGCAGGCTCAAGGACCACCTCACGGACGCCTCCATCCATGCGGTTCTCGCTCGTGTCGGAATCGTCGCGAGTCGTGGCCGAGACGCGCGACGACGAGATCTTGATCCCCACCGAAACCATCGCGCAGGCCGAACAATTGCCGGGAGAGTAGCGTCCGGCGTGCTGGCGCCGGTTTTCGAGCGCGTGCAGAACCTGAAGGCCGGCGAGGCGCTCATCCTCGATTGGCCCGGCGGCTGCGGCGAGCACCGCCTTGAAGCTTGGGCGGCCTCGGGGATCGGCGAGATGCTCGCGGACACGGGCGTCACGGCCATGTCCTTTTACCTCACCATTAATGTCCCGGACCGCATGGTCGAAACGCGCAAGGCTTTCGGCTATGAGCGCGCAGGTCGCACCGGAATTGCCGCGCATGCTCGTTCTCAACGAACGGCTCGGCGGATTCTCTTTCACCGCTGGAGAGCCAAGGCGCCGAAGCATTCAAGGCGCTCGTGCAGAGAGGCACGGAACCAGGCCCGTGCTGAAAATGCCGAAGGTCAAGGGCGAGTCTGTTGCCCATCTCCAGCCCCTCGACATGGCGATGCGGGACTTGGTGACCCACGATCATCGGCTGCTTGCTCGAAAACTCCATTCCCAGGATTTCCTCGTCAAGGCTTGCGTCAGCTACGTCGGGGCTTGGTCTCGAGAAGCGCGGGAGGAGCTCCTTCGGGTGCTGCCATTTCGCTGGGCGTGACAGGAAGGTTGGAGCGGGCCTTGAGACAGATCGAGGGCCAGAAACGGCCACGACTCGAAGCGGCGGCTCCTGCATATTTCATGCGTAGTTCCAAGAGACGGTGCTATCCGCATCTCGCCATTACGCTCCTCGTTGCCGCGTTTACCGGCGGATGCTTCTCTATGCCTTCGTCTGCCGAGACCGAATACTTGCTGCGACGACTTTCTGGAGGTCGTGCCGGTCGCACGTTGACGATGCTGCTCTTTTGGCAGGCAGAACTCGCTTAGTCCAGGTTTTGGGCCAAAGAAAAACTCCCGTTGGCCCCTCTCGGCGCGGCGCGCAACTACCTCCTCGCCCGCCAAGGCAACCACGCAGCGGCAGCTCCGCCGCTTCTATTGTGCTAAACTTGTGGCATCGGGCATCGCGTATAGATTCAGGGTGTCCCAATTGTTTGTCGGCGGGCTTGAATTTCGCCGGAATCGCCGGCTCAGGCGGGCGCGCCCTTCAAGATTTCGCCATTGCGATTTATCTTCATTCAGATTAGCCTAAACGTGTTCAGTCTAAATACTCATTCGACGAGCCCCGACATGGAATTATCGGCCACAAACGCAAACTTCCAGGCTCGGGGCCGAGCTGGACAAGGCCAAACCGTCACTGATCATCGCCTACGGGCGGCGGCGGATCGGCAAGTCGAGACTGCTGCTGGAGGCCATGAAGGGCAGGACCGGCGTCTATTTCCAGGCCGCCCGCGTCTCGTCGAACCTCAATCTCGACGCCTTCAAGGCCGAGGTCGCTGGCGCGCTCGGGCCGTCACCCATTCTGGACGGCATCGCCGCGTGGGGAAGGAACCTTCCACTA
>CAWKJW010000066.1:0-100128 GCA_963849665.1 uncultured Alphaproteobacteria bacterium
AACAGCGCGCGCGTCATGGCCTGCAAGAACCCTCCTACCAAGAACGGCGCGCAGGGGAATTCGCGCAAGCCCTCATGTGGCGCTCTTACCAGCAAAGCTTTGCCGCGCCAAACGCCGATTTTTCGTCAAAAAAATGTAAAAAAACATTTCAGACCAGCGCTTACATCGTATCCGGCCGCCCTGCCCGAACGAAAGCGGCGATCGCCGCAGGCGTCGGATCCGCGGCGTAATTCGCCCGACCGGACGGCGGCGGCGCGTCAGGACAGGACTTCAGACGTTCAATCAGCCAACGGCCGGCCGGCCCCGGCGGCGTTGTGTTCAAATAGACCGCCGACATCGGCACGATCACCCCGCCCGGCGGGAAATCTTCGATCGCCAGCTCCACAAGCCGCCCTTCGGCAAGATCGCGCTCCACCGCGTGCACGGGCATGCCGCCCCAGCCCAGGCCGTTGAGCAGAAACGCATGCTTGGCGTAGAGATCGGCCAGACGCCAAGTCGCCGGCGACATGACCCCATATTCGTGACCGGCCGACAAATCCGACCTGTCGGTGAGCACCAGCTGCACATGCCTTGCCAGTTCGGCTTTGGCGATCGTCCCCTTGATCGCCGCGAGCGGATGACGCGGCGCGGCGACAATTGTTATGGCGACGCCGGTCAGGCGCTCGCTGGCCAGCGCCGGCGGCAGAGGCGATGGCGCGCCAACGACAGCCAGACTGGCGCGCCCATCGAGCACAGGTTGATAGGCGCCGCCCAACGCCTCGACATAAAGCCGCAAGGGCGTTGCAGGAAATTGCAGGCGGAAGTCCTTGGCCGCCTCGGTGATCGCCTCGATCGGAAAGTAAACGTCGACGACAGCGCAAAGTTCGGGCTCCAGCCCGCTCGCCATGCCTTTGGCGCGAAACTTCAGCACATCGACCGCGCTGATGACGGCGCGCGCGTCGCCAAGCAGGATCGTTCCGGCCGGCGTGAGTTTGGGCAGGCGGCCAGCGCGATCAAACAAGACGACGCCGATCTGCGCTTCGAGATTGCGGATGAGGTCGCTCACCGCCGATTGCGCCCTGTGAAGTTTGCGCGCGGCCGCTGAAAAGCTGCCTTCCTCAACGGAGGCGACAAAGGTTCGCAATTGATCAAGGGAAAGGCCATCGAGCATCAGCGAAACCTTTCTATCGGAATATCCGATATTAAAGATCGAAATATACCGGCTGGACAGGCGCCATGCAAGATTTCAGTATGGCGGCGTGTCGTGCGGTCCGACAGCTGGCCAACGCGCATGCGCGCAAAATTCGCGTATGCGCGGCGCGGCGTCGACGCCAAACCGTCTGTTCGCCCGATGGTCCATCGGGTCGAACGCGATATTTCCGCAATGAAAGGGAGATCCGATTGATGAAAAATTCTCTTTTCGCCGGCGCCTTGAGCGTCGTCGTCTGTTTGGCCGCCGCCGCGCCCGCGCTGGCCCAAGCCGACGTGAAGGACGCCAAGGCCGTCAAGGCGGGAACCTACAAGGTCGAGCCCTATCATACGCAAATCAACTTCTCGCTGTCGCATTTCGGCTTCACCAATTTTTCCGGCGTGTTCTCGGGCGCTTCGGGCACCTTGAAGCTCGATCCGGCCAAACCCGAAGATTCGAAATTGCAGGTCGCCGTTCCGGTCAACTCCGTCCTCACGATGGTTCCCAAACTGACCGAGGAGCTGAAGGGCGATAAATGGTTTGACGCGGCGAAATTCCCGACGGCGACTTTCGCCTCGACGAAAATCACCCCGACCGGCAAGGACGAAGCGACGATCGAAGGCGATCTTACGCTGCACGGCGTCACCAAGCCGGTCACGCTCAAGGCCCATTTCATTGGCGCCGGCGTCAACCCCATCGACAAGGCCTACACCGTCGGCTTCGAAGCCGTCGGCGCACTCAATCGCACCGATTTCGGCGTGAAGACTTATGCGCCGATGATCGGCGACGATGTCACGCTCAACATCGCCGGCGCGTTCGAGCTGCAGCCGTAAGGCCTCGTCGCGCCAACGCGCCGCGAGCCACAGGGTCAAACACGATCTGGACGCCGCCAATTTCGCGGCCCGTCGTAGCGCGGCCGGTCGCGCTACGAACAAGGACAAGACCGATGCAACAAACGCCGCCCGGCGCGCGCTACACGACCGTCGCCGTCATCCTGCATTGGATCATGGCGCTGGGAATCCTGGCGCTTATCGGCATCGGCTTGACGATGAAACACGGCGGGCTATCGCGGCATCAAGTCTTCGAACTGTATCAGCTGCACAAGTCGATCGGCGTGACGATCCTATTGGCGGCGTTCCTTCGCCTCGGCTGGCGTTTGACGCACCGGCCGCCCGAACTGCCGGCCGCGATGCCCGGCTACGAGCGCGTCGCCGCGCACGCCGGCCACCTCCTGCTCTATTTGGCGATGTTTGGCCTGCCGCTGACCGGCTGGGCGCTGGTTTCGGCCTCGGTCTTCAATATTCCGACTGTGTTGTTCGGCCCCGTTCCGTGGCCGCACCTACCCTTTTTCTCGACGCTGACCGATAAGGCTCCTGTCGAGGCTTTGCTCAAATTGATCCACGGCTATGGAGCCTTCGCGTTTATCGCGCTGATTATCGGTCATGCCGGCGCCGCCTTGCGCCATCATTTTTTCAACCATGACGATGTGTTGACGCGCATGCTGCCAGCCGCCGCAACGCCGACCGAGTCGCCTCGTCATGAGGAGACCTCGAAATGAACGCTTCGCGCAAATATCTGGCCCGCGCGCTGCTGTCGGTCCCCCTCCTCACGCCCCTGGCCGCGCGCGCCGCCGATTGGACAATAGACGCCGCCCAGAGCAGCCTGAGCTTTTCCGGCGAGCAGACCGGCGAACGCTTTACCGGCAAATTCACGCGGTTCGCCGCGATCGTGGTTTTCGATCCAGAACGGCTGGACGCCTCGCATATCGCTGTCACGATCGATCTGGCGAGCGCCGTCACCGGCGACCAACAGCGCGACACGGCCCTGCCGGAAACGGACTGGTTCGATGTCGGCCAATATCCGCAGGCGCGGTTCGAATCGTCCTCCATCCGCCGCAAGGATGACGGGACCTATGAAGCGATGGGCGATTTGGCTTTGCGCGGCGTCGCGCGGCTCATCGTTCTGTCGTTCAAACTGGACATCGACGGCGCCAGGGCGCACGCGAAGGGGCATGTCGATCTGTTGCGCGACGCGTTTGGCGTCGGCCAAGGCGTTTGGAGCACCGGCCAGTGGGTGGCCCTGGAAGTCGGCGTCGACGTCGACATTGTCGCGACCGATTCCGCGGCGCAGAAGCCGTAGCCAAACGAGAAATCGCGCGAATCGATTGACGCGCGATGCGTTCCACGGCATCTGTGCGGCCAGATTTGACCGACATTGCAGCGCGAACTAGCAGAATCGGACTCGCAGCCCATGACCAGCTTTGAACAGAACTCGCCCGCGGCTCTCGAAAAGCAACTTATCGCGGAAGAAACCGCGAAAATGCTGTTGGAAGTCGGCGCCGTCCTGTTCAATGCGGAAAAGCCCTTCATTTTCACCTCCGGCTGGGCCAGTCCGGTCTATACCGACATGCGCAAGCTGATCGCCTTTCCGCGTCTGCGCAACGCCCTGCTCGATTTCGCCGTGACGACGATCCAGCGCGAGATCGGCTACGAGAGCCTCGACATTATCGCCGGCGGCGAAACGGCGGGCATTCCCTTCGCCGCCTGGATTTCCGACCGCTTGGCGCTGCCTATGCAATATGTGCGCAAAAAGCCCAAAGGCTTCGGCCGCAACGCCCGCATCGAGGGTGAATTGCGCGACGGCGCACGCACACTGCTGGTCGAGGATCTGGCGACCGATGGCGCCAGCAAGCTCAACTTCTGCAACGCCATTCGCGAGGCGGGGCAAAAATGCGACCACACATTCGTGTTCTTCTTCTACGATATCTTCCCGACCGCGCGCGAGGAATTGCGCAAGGGCGGCATCGAGTTGCACCAGCTCACGACATGGTGGGACGTGCTGAAAGTCGCGCGAAAGAGCAATTATCTGCCTGCCGCCACATTGGACGAAGTGGAGAGATTCCTGCGCGATCCGGCTCCCTGGTCGGCGGCGCATGGCGGCGTCGCCGAATTCGCCAAGTCGGCCGGCTAGCCGGCATGGCCGGGCGCGTTATTTTTTGCAGTCGCCCGGCGGCAGAAACTCCAGACTGGTCATCTCGCCCTTGAGGACGAAATCGCCGTAATCGAGTTTCAAGGCGCTCGAAACGCCGTTTTCGTAAAGATCGAACGACAACACATAGGCCGGCGACGCGTCGCGGTCGCCGTTTTCAAAATACGAGACGGCGACAGGCCAGCGCCGCAGCGAGGCCAATTGCGGCGCCTGCGAAGCCTTGTCCGAATCGGGCCCCTGCGAAGCCTTGCCGATCACCGCCGTCGCGTCGAAGATCTTTTGTCCCGTATCGGTGCCGTCGAACACGCGCGCCACGTAAACCTTTTCGCCGGCACGGGCTGCGTCGAGAATCTTCAAAAGATACTCGGTCGGAAACAGCACCTTTTCGGCCAGATCCAGTTTCAGGACGCTTGGCCGTGTCAGCACAATATTGAGCTCGCCATTCGTCGATTTCTGCGCTTTACCGTCGACATCGCGGTCCGCCCCCGCGCCAGAGTCGATCTTGAAACGAAACTGCTCTCCACGCCCATCTTCAAATGTCGCCGTTCGCGTGTCGGAAGTCTGCGTGTCGCCCTCAGGCGGCTGCAATTCGACGAATTGCCGCAAATTCTGGGTATAGCCCTCGCAGGGCGAGCCGATAAAATTGAAGGCAATGCGCCCGCGCACGCTTGTCGGCCCCTTGGCGCCGTCGCTCTTGAGTAAACTCAAATCATAGGAAGCGCGGTGATTGGCGAGCGTCGTCGGCGGCAGATCGGGCGCGGCCTGCGCCGCGCCCACGGCGCCCGAGGAGGCGCCGGACAGCAACAGCGCCGGTAGCGCAAGCGCCAGAAAAGTCAGGCGATAGTGACTATTTTTACGCATATTTTTATCGCTCTTTTTCGAATTTGCCGTAACCTTGTCAAAGCGGCATGGCGAAATTGCGGAGCGCGGCAGTCCCGGCGCAAAGCGCGTCGCTGACGATCACCCGCGACTATCGGGGAATGCTTCCATGAGCCTAGCAGACAATGCAATCGAAAGCAGGTTGGCCGAATTGGGTTTCGTTCTGCCTGAGGCGTCCGCCCCGCTCGCCAATTATGTCCCCGCTGTCGTTTCAGGGCGACTTCTCATCGTTTCGGGCCAATTGCCGATGGGAGCGCTGGGTCTGAGCGAGGCCCACAAAGGCAAACTGGGCGACAACGTCTCCGAGGCCGACGGACGCGCGGCGGCGCAGCTGTGCGCGCTCAATATTCTGGCGCAGGCCAGGGCCAAGCTTGGCGATCTCCGACGCATCGAAAAATGCCTGCGCCTTGGCGGTTTCATCAATTGCACGGCGGATTTCACCAATCTGGCGGCTGTGATGAACGGCGCCTCCGACCTGATCGCCGGCGCGCTCGGCGAGAATGGCCGCCATGCGCGCTCTACCGTCGGCGTGGCGCAATTGCCGCTCGGCGCGGCCGTAGAGGTCGAAGCCATGTTTGAATTTACGCCGTGAGCAACGCGGTTTTCGCGCCGGACTGGCTTTGCGCGCGGCCGATCGCTCACCGTGGCCTGCATGATCGCGCTTCCGGCGTCGTCGAGAATTCGCCTTCGGCGGCGCGCGCCGCTGTCGCCGCCAATTACGCGATCGAATGCGACGTACAGATTTCGCGCGACGGTCAGGCCGTGGTCTTTCACGATTTTTCCCTTGAGCGCCTGACGGAGGCGTCGGGCGAGGTTTCAACGCGCGCGCTTGTGGACCTCCAGGCGCTGACGCTGAAGGGATCCGCCGACGCGATTGTTTCACTGCGCCAATTTCTCGTCGTCGTCGACGGCGCCGTTCCGCTCGTCATTGAAATCAAATCGGCGTTCGACGGCGATTTACGCCTGACGCGAGCGGTTTTGGCCGACATCGCCGAATATCAGGGGCCCATCGCCCTGAAAAGCTTCGATCCGGAGCCGATCGCCTACGCCCGCGCGCAAAATGTCCGGCGCCCGCTCGGCGTTGTCGCGCAAAGCGACTTCGCCGGCGACGAATGGCGCGCCCTCTCGCCGGCTAAACGCGACGAATTAACCCGCTTCGGCCACGCCGATCGAACGCGGCCGGATTTTCTCTCCTGGCGTCTCGTCGATCTGCCGGCGCCGGTCACGAGTTTCGCGCGCGCTATGCTGAACATGAAGGTCCTGACCTGGACCGTGCGCAGCCAGGAACAGCAAGACCAGGCGCGCCGCTTCGCCGATCAGATCGTCTTCGAGCAATTTCGCCCGCTGCAGCACGACGTTTTTTGAATTTCCTTGACGGCGGGCATCCGCAAGCGCCGCGTCGCCGTCCGTTTTTTGGTTAATTGCTTTGGGTTAACCGGAAGCGTCGCAGCCTTAACTCTGTCCGTTTAGGTAAATATTCGGTTTATACGTCCGTTTACGCCAATGACATTGCAATTGGCGGACGACGCTGCGACTATATTTGCAACAGCCGCACGTTATGGCGCGGCTGTGGAGCGTATTGAATTTTCGGCGCTTTTAACGTCGCTAAATACCCCGCGGGGCGCTCAGGTCCGCCGCATCTCCTGAGTCCGTGGGGTCGGTCGGCAAGATAGGGCGGGAGTGGCCTCCTCGAAAACGCCCTGTCTTGCCGACCACCATCTTTGGACGATCAAAGACCTTCTTCGATCAACCGGGCGCAAGCCGTTTCGATGCTCCGCTCAAGCTCGCGCATGAACTCGGCGCGCTTCAGGCCCGGCGGAATTGGCGGCAGAAATTCGAAAACAATCGTGCCCGGCGTACGCATGGCGCTGCCCGTCAACCAGTGAACGCCGGCGTTGGTGGCGATCGGCGCGCAGGGCGCGTTCAACTGACCGTAGAGCGCGGCGATTCCGGGTTTGTAATCCGGCGGCGCGCCGATGGCGGAGCGCGTGCCTTCGGGGAAGATCACCAGTTGGCGGCCTTGATCGAGAATGGCGCGTCCCTTGGCCAACAGATCGCGCAAAGCCTTTGACTGGCCCTCGCGGTCAATCGTCATGGCGACGCCGGCGCGCAGCGTATACCAGCCGTAAAGCGGGATTTGCGCCAATTCCTGCTTGGCGACGATACAGGGGCGCGCCAGCAGGCTGATCGGCGCCAGGGCGTCAAAGGTGCATTGATGTTTGGCGGCGACAAGCGCGGCTCCCTGCGGCGCGAATTCACGCCCCCGGATCTCGACCTTGATTCCGCATATCGCGCGCAACAACAGCTTGGAGCCGTCGGTCCACAGGCGCAGGCCGCGCGCGAGCCAGTCGGCCGAAACAATGGCAACCGGCAACAGCAATAAGGCGATAAAAATCGACCACAGGACAAAGGCGCCGGCGAAAAGATAGGATCGGATGAGCGTCAATCAAATCTCCTTGCCAGCAAAATCGGCGCAAACGGACCCGCCGCGCCCGCGCAAACTAAAAAGCCGCCCAAAGGCGGCTCTTTCGCGCGGTGAGGCGAAACCCTCACTTGATCTTGGTTTCCTTGAACTCGACGTGCTTGCGCGCGACGGGATCGTATTTCTTGAACGCCAGCTTTTCGGTCTTGGTGCGGGCGTTCTTCTTGGTGACGTAGAAATAGCCCGTGTCGGCGCTCGACAGCAGCTTGATCTTGATGGTGGCGGCCTTGGCCATGGTGTTCGTCCTGCTCTAAAGGCGCTTTCCTCGACGCGGGACGCAAGGCCCGGAAGGGAAAGGCGGAAAACCGATTGTCGATGACGCCGCGTCGAGCGCGTCGGCGCGCCAAAACGGCAAGGGCCGGATCAACATCCGGCCCGAAAGCTTGCGGGCAAAATAAGGATCGCTTCTCCATTGTCAAGCGAAACGGCGCGCCTTCGCCGCGATAAGCAGAAGATAGAGCGCAAAAAACGCCGCCAGCGCCCAAAACAAACCGCCCGGGGCTAAATCCAGGCCGTAACCGATGGCCGGCGGCCCCGCCAACATCCCCGCCGCGTACATCATGATATAGGCGGCGTTGGCGCTCGCGAGCTCCGCGCCGGCGAACTGCGCGCCCAATTGCGCCAAGCCGACCGAATAGAGCCCGCCAACCACCCCGCCCCACACGAAAAGCGCGACGGCGTATAACAGCGGCGCGCCGGGCAGCAACGGTAGAATCATGGCGCCGGCCAGACCGAAAATCGCTATGGCCGCAAGCAGGCGCCCTTTGTCCATACGATCGGCGAGCATGCCGATGGGAATTTGAAAAACAACGTTGCCGAGCGCGAAGACCGTCACCTGGAAGGTCGCCCAGAGGACGTTGAAGCCGGCGCGCAGACCGAATACCGGCAGCAGCGCCGTGCCGCCGGTTTCGATGGCGCCGTAGAGCAACGACGCCATCATGGCGACGGGCGCGCCGGCGAGGATCGCCGACCAATGCGGTCCGCCCTTTTCGTTGGGCTCGGGCGCCTCGGACGCGGCCGCGAACGCCACCGGCAGGCTGGCGACGGCCATCAGCGCCGCGCCGGCCAGAAAAGGCGTGACGCCTTCGGCGCCGGTCAGGCTGAGCAAAGCCGGCCCTATGGCGAAACCCACCGCGAGTATCGTCGCGTAGACGCCCATCACCGCGCCGCGTCGTTCCGGCGGGGCGGCCGCGCTGATCCAATATTCGGAGATGACGAAAATCACCGTCAGCGACAGGCCGAAGAAAACCCTGATCAACAGCCAAAAATTGTAATTGGGCGTGTAGGCGAAGGCGATGAGACAGGCCAAAGCGACGCCGAGAGCGACGAACAGGAGACGCCGCATGCCGAGCGAGCGCGCCAGATAGGGCGTCAGCGGCGCCCCGATCAAGGTCGCCAGACCGCTGACCGCCGTATGCAGGCCATTGATCCTGGCTGGATAACCGGCCGCCTCAAGGCGCAGCGCGAGCAAGGGAATGGTCAGCGACAGACCGATGCCGACGATGGAAATGCAGGCGATGGCGGCGGCAAGAATCCGCAATGTCTTGGCGTCGAAGGATGAGCGCATGGGCCCGCTATAGCCCAATGTTTGCGACAGTCCGATAGCGGCCAGAAAAAAATCCATCCCACTTGTTGGAAAAACGACCGGTTTCAAGCCAGAATGGCCCGGATGACCAAAGCCCCCGCTCCTGTCGCCAGCGGCGCGTTGCGCCTTCGCCGCGTTTCCTCGCTCGCCGAAGTCGACGCGAAGGCTTGGGACGATTGCGCCAATCCCGATGACCCGCGCGGCGCCGCGGACGCGTCCGGCGAAAGCTACAATCCGTTCATCACCCACGCCTTCTTGAAGGCGCTGGAGACCTCCGGCTCGGTCGGCGGAAGAACGGGCTGGACGCCGCGCCACCTCGTCGTCGAGGACCCGTCCGGCCGAGTGGTCGGGGCGGCGCCCTGCTATCTCAAGAGCCATTCGCTCGGCGAATTCGTGTTCGATCACGCCATTGCCGAAGCCTTTGAGCGCATTGGCGGGCGCTATTATCCCAAGCTTCAGGTCGCCGTGCCGTTCACCCCTGTCCCCGGACGACGCCTGCTCGTCGCCACAGCCGCGCCGCCCGACGCGCGCGCGACCCTGATCGAGGGTCTGCGCCGCCTGCGCGGCGAAACGGACAGTTCCTCGCTGCACGTCACCTTCCCCGACCAGGACGATTTCAAGGCGTTTGGCGACGCCGGCTTTCTCCAGCGCGTCGGCCAGCAATTTCATTTCATCAACGAGGGCTATCGCGATTTTGACGATTTCCTCGACCGCCTCGCGTCGCGTAAGCGCAAGAATATCCGCAAGGAGCGCGAACAGGCGCTGGCGCCGGGAATCTCGGTCGAATGGATCACCGGCTCGGACTTGCGCGAAAGCCATTGGGACGCGTTTTTCGCATTCTATATGGACACCGGCGCGCGCAAATGGGGCCGCCCCTACCTGACCCGCGCCTTTTTTTCCGAGCTGGGCGCCGCCATGGCCGACCGGATCTTGCTGGTGATGGCCAAACGCGAAGGACGTTATATCGCCGGCGCGCTCAATCTGATCGGCGACAGGGCGCTTTACGGACGCAACTGGGGCGCGCTCGAAGAGCATCCCTGTCTGCACTTCGAGCTTTGCTATTATCAGGCGATCGATTTCGCCATAGCCAAACGGCTCGCCCGCGTCGAGGCGGGCGCCCAAGGCGAACACAAGCTGGCGCGAGGCTATGCGCCGGTCGCCACTTTTTCCGCGCATGAATTCGCAGATCCGCGCCTTTCGCGCGCGGTCGAGGATTTTTTCGCGCGCGAGCGGCGGGCGATCGACCAGGCGATCGAATTCTATGGCGAGCTGACGCCCTTCAAAAAAGCGTGAGCGCTTGACGACGACAGGCGCATCGGCCAGTTTCCGGCGTCAAATTGCGGAGTCGAACATGTCCGTCGCCTATGATCCCAACAATATTTTCGCCAAAATTTTGCGCAACGAGATTCCTTGCGAAAAAGTGTTCGAGGATGACGTCGCCCTCGCCTTCATGGACATCATGCCGCGCGCCGACGGCCATACCCTGGTCATCCCCAAACAAGCCGCGCGAGGTCTGGTCGACATCGATCCGCAAAATCTGGCCGCCCTGATCCAGCGCGTGCAAAAGGTCGCGCAGGCCGTCAAGACCGGCATGAACGCTGAAGGCCTGACCTTGCAGCAGTTCAACGAACGCGCCGGCGGACAGGTGGTGTTCCATATCCACTTCCACATTCTGCCGCGCTGGGAGGGCGTGTCGTTGCGCCCGCAGACCGGGCAAATGGCCGACGGCGCCATTCTTAAAGCCCATGCCGATAAAATCCGCTCGGCGCTGACGCAGTTCGGTTAAATTTGTAAATACATCTTTTTTCTGTAATACAAAAGGTTATGAAACAATCTTAAACTAGATCGGCGCCTACGGCGTCTTAAAGGTAAAAATAGCTGGCGAGCGCAATGAAGGCCTCGCCAGCGACGATCGCCGCCAGAACCGAGCGCCGAAACGCGACAAAAGCCAAACCGCCGGCGCCAAGCGCGGCGCAGCGCGCCCAGATCGGCACTAGGGCCAAGTCGCCCGCGGGACGCAATACGATTTTCGCCACCACGCCGATCAACAGAACGGTGGCGATGGTCCGCGCCAAAACGAATATTTCGGAGTCCTCGTCGATCCCCGGGGCGATGAATACCGACAGCAATCGCCAGATCTCGCTCGGCAGAAAGCCGAACAGGATTAAGGCTAGATAAGGCGCGCTCAGCGGGTCGGAAAGCCAGCTCATGGCTTCCTCCGACGCAGCGGACGAGCGGCCAGATAGGCGCCGACGCCCCCCACCAGCCCCAGAACCAGCAGATCGAAACCGTCGCCGACAAAAATCTGCGTGATCGGCGCCAGGGCCGCGCCGAAACCGATCGGAATCCAGTCGGCCTTGCCGCGCGTCGCGCGCGCCAGCGTCGCCAGAAAATAGATCGGCGACAGCAGCAGCAGCGCCGCCCCGAGCGCCTGCGGCAGCGACAGCATCAGCCAGAAACCAAGCCCTGTGCTGATCGTCGTCATCGTCATGCAAGTCAGGGCGAAACCGAAAAAAAACGGCGGCCGCGCCATGCGCGGCGTGTCCGGCAAGCGCCGCAGCGATTCGGCCCAGACCGTCACGGCGATGAAGTGAGCGGCGGCCAGAACGCTGGGAAGCCTGGTCTTCGGCGTGCGCAGCATAGGCAACACGGTCAGGCACATGGGCAACAGCCGGATCGACGACAGACCGACGGAGAGCGCCACAACAGGCGCGGCCGTCTTGGCGGCAAACGCGCCGAAGAACAGCAATTGCGCAGGACCGGCCCACATCAGGACGGTCGACAACGCCGCCGCGCCGAAAGGGAAACCGGCCGCCCGCGCCACGCCGCCTACGCCGATCAGCGCGAGGGCGACGTAGAACGCCGGCCCGCTCAAAGCCTGGCGCGCGCCCTCGACAAACCAAAAAGCGGGCGACAGGCCGCCGCAATCGCCTTGGTCGATGGAGTTCTTATCGGGCACTGGAGCCGTGGAGCGATTGACGTTGAAGCATCATTTTACGCTGGACGACGCGCGAAAGCCATTCACGCCGCCCGGCGCGAGGGCCAATTGACCAGCAGCAGACCGGCCGCGACAAGCGCCGCCGCCAACAGAAAATTCGGCGTGAGCGGATCGCCGAGAATCAAAGCGCCGGCAAAAACGCCGATCAATGGCGACAGGAAGGTGAAGGACGACAATTCCGCCGCCCGATAGCGTCCGACCATCCAGAACCAGATGAGATATGTGACGCTGACCACCCAAAAGCTTTGAAAAGCCAGACTCGCCCAGCTCGCCAATGATATGGACGGCGCGATCTGTTCACCGCGCGCCAGGGCGAGCGCCCCCAACACCACGGTCGAAACGCAAACCTGATAGAGCATCACGGTCAAGGCCGGAGTCTTTTTCAGCTCCGTCGTCTTCATCAAGACCGTGGTCGCCGCCCATAGCCCGCCGGCGCCGAGACAGAGCAGATCGCCAAAAAACACCTCCGGCGATAGATCGTTCGAAACCCGCAAGGCGAAAGCGACGCCGCAAAACGACAGGCCCAGGCCCATCCATTGCAGCTGCGACAGCCTTTCGCCCGGCGCGAAAAACGGCAAAGCCAAAGCGAGGAAAAACGGCGCCGTATAGAGAAACAACACAGCGTGGCTGGCGCTGGTCCAGCGCAGACCCAGAAAAAGCGCGACAAATTCGCTGGCGAACAGGAAACCGAGCGCGACGCCGGGCAGGATAACGCCTTGCGGACGAAACAAGCCGGGACGAAATGCCGCGAAAACGCCCAACGCCGCGACGGCGCCGACGGAGCGCAGCGCCGCCTGAGTCAATGGCGGCAAATCGGTCATCGCGATTTTGGCGGCGACCTGATTGAACCCCCAACTTGTGCAGAGCACGAGCATCAGCAAAATGCCGGCGCGGTCCAGCGGTCGTGGCGAAGGGCGAACGGGATCGCCCATTTAGCTGGCGGGGCCAGCTTGCGAAAAGCCTTCGGGCTTTTCACGAAGGGGCTCCAGCCGCGCCACGAGGCTCGACGCCCTGGCGCTCTGACGCGCGCGCAAAGCGCTCAGCTCCAATTCAATTCGCGCGCGCGCCCAGGTTTCGAAATCCGCCGCCAGCGCGGCGGCGGCGGCAAGCAATTGCTCGATCTCCGCCTCGCTCGCGCCGCATCGGGCGGCGCTTCGGCGATAGAGCGCGACAAGCTGCGCCGATTCCTCGTCATCGAAAGCCCGCGCAAATCTTTTCGCCTGCGCCAGCAGCGCTTTCGTCTTCTCGCGATAACGGCGTTGTTTTTTTGCGGGCGTCAACGGTTCGGAGCCAAGCCGGCGCATGACGAAACCTTTTCCGGTCTTGCGGACGATCCAAACGACGGGCGCGAAACGCCAACGGGCCGGGATCGAATGATTCGCCAATCGTTACGTAACCGGCGATCGAAAGGCAATGGCGACCGCGCTGGCCGACCCAGACAAAATGAAGGCGGCGAAGGCCTGTCTTTGGACCTTCGCCGCCTTTTTGACTTTCCCAAGCCGTGTCTCGCGGCGCGTGGGAAAGAACCTTTTGATTGTCTAGGCTACAATCCGGCGAGATAGTTCGTCGGATCAACGGGCTTGGCCCCCTTGCGCAATTCGAAATGCAATTGCGGCGACGCCACATTGCCCGATTGGCCGGACAGGGCGACGGTCTGACCGCGTTTGACGTGATCGCCGCGTTTGACATTGAGTTCGCCGTTGTTGGCGTACGCCGACACAAAGCCGTTCGGATGCTGAATCAGCACCAGATTGCCATAGCCCTTGAGTTCGTTGCCGGCGTATTTGACGACGCCGCCCTCGGCCGCCTTGACCGGCGTGCCTTCCGGCACGGCAATGTTGATGCCGTCGTTGCCGGCCGAGTTGAATCCCTGAATGATGCGGCCGCGCGCCGGCCAGCGGAATTCCGGATTGGCCGTTTCGCTCGCGCCTTCGGTCGGGGCGGCGGCGATTTCTTCCTGACGCAGGCTGGCTGTGGCGGTTTGATCAATCTTGTGAGGAGCCTGAAGCGCCGGAGCCGGCGCTGGCGCGACCGCAGCGATTCTGGCTTTTTCGACATGATCCGCGCGAGCCGGGGCAAGCTGCTCGACCTTCGCCAGTTTGGACGCCTTGCCGGCGATTTCGGCCCTGGCCACAGATTTTTCGGGCGCTTTTGCCGGCGCGCGAGCAACCGCGGCGCGCGGACCGACCAACGCATGCGGCTTTTCCAAAGACGCGCGCTCGCGGCGCGGCGCAGGCGCGGCGACTGGCGCGGACGCAAACGCCGGCGCGGCTTGCCCGGCGCGGCGGCCTGGCGCGGTCGCGCTGTAAACGGGAATGATCAGGCGCGCGCCAGGCTGAACCTGACCCTTGCTCGTCAACCCATTGGCGCTCAGCAAGGCGGCCGTCGGCACGCCAAAGCGCAACGCGATGGTTTCAACCGACTCGCCCTGGGCGACAACCATCGGCGTGCCCCCTTCCGCTGTCCAACCGCCGACGGCGCCGGAACGGGCGCCGTTTCCGATGGCGCCGGTCGAAGCCGGGGCGCTGACGCGCGGCGAGACCAGGGTCGGACTTTGACGCGCCGGCGTTCCGTAGCCGGGGCCGTTCGCCGCCTGCGGCGCGCGATAAGACGCGCCCGGAGCCGGCGGGGCGGCGAGCGGCTGCGAAGTGATGGCGTCGCTGTTTTCAGGAGCGCGATCACGCGGTTGATAAACGTCGGGAGAAGAATAGCGGACGGTCGCGGTCGGCGAGCGATCCGTGCGGCTTGACGCCTGGAACGGGTTGCCGAACGGGTCCTCAAGACGCCGTGAATCGGAACATCCGGAGAGCATGGCGGCGGAAATACCGAAAAGTGCGAACCTGAGCGCGCTTCTCGACGCCGAAACTTTGAGCCTTTTACGCATCACGCTACTCACTAACGCCTAACTAACAATTCGATTTAAGGACGTTCAGGTTAAAGGAGCGTTTAAGATGAATGCACATTCATCTAAATTATTTTCCGTTTACTGATAGTAAACCATAACTAAAAATTGCCCGCGGTGTGGGCGCGCCGCCGCGCGCCCTCAGGCGCTGACCGCCCTTCCTCGGCGCATTCAAATTGTCATATCCGCTTGTCATATAAACGGAGCGCCGAGCGGCGCGATTCCCCGTATTCGCGCGCGACAGCGCGAAATCGAGGCGTCGCGGCCGGTTTTGGACGCAATCCGCGCGCGGCGCCGTTTGAGTTTTTCGCATCGGGAAAGTGAGCTGGTGAATATTTGCATTGTCAGCGACGCCTGGCGTCCGCAAGTCAATGGCGTCACGAATACGATCACGCATTTGATCGACTCGTGTCGCGCCCTGGATGTCGAAATCTCAGTAATCGGTCCAGACAAGTTCTGGACAGTCGCGGCGCCGAGCTATCCTGAAATCCGCCTCGCCCTCACCAGCCCCAATACGCTTGGCCGGATGATCGAGGATCTGCGTCCCGACCATGTCCACATCGCCACGGAAGGTCCGCTCGGTCTGGCGGCGAGCTACTGGTGCGTCAAGAACGCTGTGATGTTCACAACCAGCTACCACACCAGATTTCCCGAATATGTCGAGGCGCGCTGGCCGATCCCGGCGGCCTGGAGCTACGCGGCGTTGCGCCGTTTTCACGCCGCCAGCGCCGGACTGATGGTCGCCACCAAAACCATGGCCGACGATCTCGCCGGGCGCGGCTTCGAAAGGTTGATGCTTTGGCCGCGCGGCGTGGATCGCGACGTCTTTCGGCCCGTGCCGGAACGGCTCGACTTGCCGCGCCCATGCTTTCTTTATTGCGGACGTTTGGCGCCGGAAAAGAACATCGAGGCGTTTTTGTCGCTCGATCTGCCGGGCTGCAAGGTTGTCGTCGGCGACGGGCCTTCGCGCCAGGACTTGCAGGAGCGCTATCCGCAGGCGCTGTTCATGGGCATGAAATCGAAAACGGAGTTGCCGCTCTATTATTCGAACGCCGACGTCTTCGTCTTTCCCAGCCTGACCGACACATTCGGCAATGTCATTCTTGAGGCGCTCGCCTGCGGCGCCCCTGTCGCGGCGTTTCCGGCCCCCGGGCCTATCGACATCATCGGCCAGGTCTCTTCGGGACCGGCGTCCGTCGGCGCGCTCGACGAGGACCTTCGGGCGGCTTGCCTGCGCGCGCTCGATGCGCCGCGCGAAGCGGCCTGCGCCCATGCGGCGCTTTATTCGTGGGACGAGAGCGCGCGCGCCTTCCTGGCCAATGTCAAAACCGCGCGCGCGGCGGCCTTGACCGGGCGCGATCGAATTTCAGCCTGAACTCGCCTAATCCTCGATCAGAATTTCCTGCGTTCGCCCGATCAGACGAGCAAGCTGTTTCAGGCGCGCGTTGAGCCGATCGCTGGCGAGCGCCGCGAGGTCGGGCGGCAAAGTCAGAACCACCTTGGTTCTGGTGCTGCTCAGGGGCGCGCGCGGCAGCACGCCGGGCATCGAGGCGGTAATGATGTAAGCGACCCGCTGCACCGCGCCCAGAATTCGCGCGCGATCCAATAGACGGGGCGGAACCAGCGAGCGCATTTGCGGGCTTACGTCTTCATCGAGGCCGATATGGCGATAAGCGACCGACATGGCCAGAAAGGCGCGTCCGGCATGATCAACCCCGGAAATGGCCGCGTTGGCGATCATGTTGAGCGACTGTTCGGATCGATAATCGGCCGGCGCGCGCCAGCCTATGTCGCCTATCAGGCAGGCGGCGTGACGCAGACGCTTCTCCTCCGGCGTTTCATCCAAATGGGTCGAACGAATGAACCGGTCGGTCCATTCGACGAGATCTTCTCCATGTAAAGGCGCGCGGGAACGCAGAACGTTGAACTCCCGCGCCGCTTCCAGCAAAGGATCGCGCTTGCGAACATCCTCGTCGAGGCGTTCGAACAGCAAGCCTTCGCGCACGCCGCCGATGGACATGAAGACCTGCGCCGGCTTGGCGACGCGAATGATTTCCTCCAGCACGACCGCTCCATAAGCAAGCGAGGGGCGCCTTTGCGTCGAAATCGCTCCGACCGCGACCAGCGCTTCGCTGTCGACGCGCTCGACCAGCGCGGCGAAATCCATCGCTTCGCGGGCGGAAATGATGTAGCCGTGCAACACGCGCAGCGGATAATTACGCTGCAGCATGTGCAGTTTGGCCAATGAACGCCAGGTGCCGCCAACCGCGTAAAATGTCCGACCGCGCAGGGCCTGCAAGGGCTTGACCTTAGCCAGCGCCGAACGGACGATCTTGGTCGCGACTTTCGGCGATTTTCCCGAAGCGTCCATCAAGGCGAGCGTGCCAAGCGGCAACGAAACGCCCTGACCGGCGCGCATTCCCTTGACGTCGACCAACTCGAGCGAGCCGCCGCCGAGATCGCCGACGACGCCGTCGGGCCGAAACACCGTCGAGATGACGCCAAGCGCGGAAAGGTGGGCCTCGCGCGCGCCGGAAATCAATTCGATCGGCCGGCCGATCGCCTGAGTGGCGGCGGCGAGAAATTCTGGCCCGTTTATCGCTTCGCGTGCGGCGGCGGTGGCGAAAGCGTAAACTTCCCGCGCCTGGATGATTTCGCAAAGACTGCGAAAGCGGCGTAACGCCGCCAAAGCCTTGATGACGCCATCGGCCGGCAGCAATCCCGTGGTCATCACGCCTTTGCCGAGGCCGCAAAGCACCTTCTCGTTGAAGATCGGCGTCGGCGCGCGCGTCAGCCCTTCATAGACGACGAGCCGCACCGAATTGGAGCCGATATCGACAATGGCGACCGGTTTGCCGACCGGCAACCTTCCCTGCGCCTGAATCATCTAATGCCGCCCGCCGCGCTTGGACAATGTTTTCGGACTCGATTCCTTCAACGAACTGCCGCGGCCCGAAAGCGAGGGATTGGTCATGAAATAATTGTGGGCGTTGAAAGCTTCCTCGCCGTTTTGCACATCGACGCGCACGCTCGTGCCGTCTGGTCGAACGCGGTAGGATTGTTGGTTGTCGATCATGTTGGCGACCATGATCTGGTCGAGAATTTGCTCGTGAACGGTCGGATTGAGGATCGGCATCAAACTTTCCACACGGCGATCAAGATTACGCTGCATCAGATCGGCCGAGGAAATATAGACATGCGCTCTCGGATGCGGCAAAGCGTGGCCGCCGCCAAAGGCGTAGACGCGGGCGTGTTCGAGGAAGCGCCCGATAATCGACTTCACCCGGATATTTTCCGACAAGCCGGGCACGCCGGGACGCAGGCAGCAAATGCCGCGCACGACGAAGTCGATCGAAACGCCGGCGTGACTTGCCCGGTAAAGCGCGTCGATGATTTCGGGATCGACCAAGGCGTTGCACTTGCCCCAGATCGAGGCCGGCTTGCCGGCCTTGGCGAAGGCGATCTCCTCGTCGATATGGGCGAGCAGTTTCTTTTTCAGCGAAATCGGCGAAACCGACATGCGTTCGAGCCCAGCCGGCTCGGCGTAACCCGTAATGAAGTTGAAAATGCGCGAGACGTCCCGCCCGATTGCCGGATCGGCGGTGAACAGCGAAATGTCGGTGTAAATCTTCGCGGTCACCGGGTGATAATTGCCGGTGCCGACATGGCAATAGGTCTGCAACGCCCCCGCTTCCCGGCGCACTACCAGCGACAGCTTGGCGTGCGTTTTCAATTCAATGAAGCCGAACACCACCTGCGCGCCGGCCTGTTCGAGATCGCGCGCCCAACGAATATTGGCCTCCTCGTCGAAACGGGCCTTCAGTTCGACCAGCGCCGTCACCGATTTGCCCGCCTCCGCCGCCTCAATCAGGGCGCGCACGATCGGGCTGTCGGATGACGTGCGATACAGCGTCTGCTTGATCGCCACGACATTGGGATCGCGCGCCGCCTGTTCGAGGAACTGCACCACAACGTCAAAGGATTCGTAAGGGTGATGAACCACCAGATCTTTCTGCTTGATGGCGAGAAAACAATCCCCGCCGTTGTCGCGCACGCGCTCGGGAAAGCGCGGATTATAAGGTTTGAATTTGAGATCGGGCCGCGCCAGCCCGACCACTTCGGACAAGTCGTGCATCGCCAGCATGCCGTCGAGCGCGATCGAATCTTCCGGTTCGACGTCCAGTTCCTCGGCGACGAAAGCGCGCATCAATTCGGGCATGTGCGCGTCGGTCTCCAGCCGGATCACCGAACCGCGCCGGCGCCGCTTTAACGCGGTCTCGAACACGCGCACAAGATCTTCGGCCTCTTCCTCGACTTCCAGATCGCTGTCGCGAATGACGCGGAAAAGCCCCTGCCCTTTCACGCTATAACCGGGAAACAGCTTCTGGATATGGGTGACGATCAGGGATTCCAGGGCGACGAGGCGTACGCCTTCGCCGGAGACGGCTTCCGGCAAGCGCACGAAGCGTTCGATCTTGCTCGGCATGCGGACGAGCGCGCTGAGGTGGCTGCGATCGTTGGCGTTCTCCAGATCGAGCGCCAGAGTCAAACCGAGATTGGGAATAAAAGGGAAAGGATGGGCCGGATCGACAGCCAGCGGCGTCAACACCGGAAAAACCTGAGCGAAAAAATGATCGTCCAGCCACAACCGCTCGTTCTTCGTGAGATCGGCGGGCTCGACGATATAGATGCCTTCACGCTGCAACTCCGCGCGCAATTGGCGCCAACGGCGCAATTGCTGGTGCGCGAGTTCGCCGACCCGCTCCCGGATCAACGTCAGTTGTTCCGTCGGCGTCAGACCATCGTCGGAACGCGTCGCGACGCCGGAACGTTCCTGGCCGCGCAGGCCGGCGACGCGCACCATAAAAAATTCATCGAGATTATTGGCCGAAATCGAAATGAAGCGGACCTGCTCCAGCAAAGGGTGCGTCGTGTTCGAGGCTTCCAGCAGCACGCGTCGATTGAACTCAAGCCAGGACAACTCGCGATTGATGAATCTCTTCGGCGATTGCGCCAGATCGTCTTGCGGCGACGGCTCGGACACGCCAGTTTGGGCCTCCCCGATTTTCTGGTGAGGCGTAGCGCCTGCGATGTCGTCCTGCGGATTCATCTTTCCCTCCCGTTCGGCGTCTTGGCGACCAATGCGAATCGCAAATTGCGCCGATCATTGGCTTGGCCTCATAACGCTTTATCAGAGCTCGGCCGCATGCCTGCGGAACAGCCGCTAAGCTCCCTTGTCCAAACGCGCGATTAAAACTTTATGACATAAGAGATCCGATCTTGAGCCGACGCGCATTGGTCTCGATCATTATTGCGAATTTGGCGTCTCGCCCGCTGCGCTGTCGACGGCCGCTTGCGAGAGCTCAAGCAGCACCTTCGACGCCATCGGCCTGGTCACCGCCCGCGCCTGCGCCAGCGCCTCGCGGTCAAGCGCGGCGACAATGCGCCGCGCCGCCTCGAAGGAGCGCTCCAGGCGCAGGCTGAGGAAGTCGATGACGCTTTCATCCACCAGCAATTGGCGGTCGAGGAACAGCTTTACCAGAACGGCTCGCACCAAAGCTTCGTCAGGGGCGCCGATCGCCACGAATGGCGCGCGGCGCAAGCGCGACAGCAGATCCGGCGTCGCGAGTCCCCAAACGTCCGGGTTCGTGCGCGCCGTCAGGAGCAAGTAGGCGCCGCTTTCGCGCGCCAGATTGAGCAGGTGGAAAAGCTCCGCCTCCCCGCTGGCGCTATCGACGTCCTCGATGAGAACGGCGCTTTCGCGCGCGATGGATGGCAGGTTCGGCAACGACAGATCCGTCGCCGCAAGCTTGCGCGCGCCGACGCGTTGCGCCCATATCGCACCCAAATGAGACTTGCCGGCGCCCTCCGGTCCGATCAGAAGCAGAACCCGGTCGGGCCAATCGGGCCAATGCCCGACCATTTCCCAAGCTTGCGCGTTGCATTGGGCGACAAGAAAATCCTCCTCGCCGTACCGCGGCGCAAGGCCGATATCCAAAGGCAGTTGGCGCGCGCCTGGCTTCATCCCTCGCTCGCCGCTCCTTCGCCCAGAAAAAGCGGACTCTGCCGGTAGCGCCGCGCGGCGAAGCGGATCAGCACGCCCGCCGCCGCCGCTAAAGGCACCGCCAGGATCAGGCCCGTGAAACCGAACAGGCTGCCAAAAGCCAGCAACGCAAACATGAGCCATACCGGGTGCAGCCCAACCGATTCGCCAACCAGCTTGGGCGAAAGCACGTTGCCCTCCAGAAATTGCCCGGCGACGACGACGGCCAAGGCCATCAGCAATAATTTGACGTCCGGCCACCCCTGAACCAGCGCGACGATCGCGGACACGACCAAAGCTGTCAGCGAGCCGACATAGGGGATAAAGCTCAGAACGCCCGCCGCTATCCCGATCAGAAAGCCGAAATTCAGACCGATCAGCGACAACCCGACGCCATACCAGACGCCGAGAAACAGGCAAACCAGCGATTGTCCGCGCAAAAAACCAGCGAGCGCGTCGTCAATCTCGCGGGCTAGTTGATAAACGCTGGCGTGATAGCGCGGCGGAATCAATAAATCGATTACCGCCAGCATTTTTCCCCAGTCGAGCAGCATGTAGAAGGCGACCACCGGCGTGATGACGATCAGAGAGAAAATGCTGACCAGCGCCTGCCCGCCGGACCACAGGGACTTCAGAAATTTGCCCAGCCATTGCGCGCCCTCGCCGACGAAATTGGCGATGTTTTTCTGAATTTCGCCAGCTCCGCCGTCGGCGCTGAAACCCAGACTATCCAGCCAGCCGCCGCCGTATTTTTGCATCAGCAGCGTCAATTCGCTGGCGATCAGCGTTTGCAGGCGCACCACGTAATCTGGCAACGACGCGATAAATCCGGCGAATTGCCGACCAAGCACCGGCGCAATGGCCACCAGAGCTACGATCAGCACGATCACAAACACGGCCAAAATCGTCAAAGATGCGCCAAGACGATTAAGGCCGAGCTTTTCCAGCCGGTCGGCGATCGGATCGAGTACATAGCCCAGCGCCAGGGCGGCGGCGAAAGGCATCAGAACGCTGCTGAGCGCGTAAAGCGCGAAAATGATCAACATCAGGACCGTTAACCAGAATGCGATCTGCCATTCGATTTTCATGAAACGGGTCCGTCTCGGAAAGGATCCAAAGCCTTGGAGGGCGATCGAAGAAACGCGCGACAGGTTCTTCTAGCACATCGGCGCGCGGCGTTCATATTGGCCGGAACATTTGATCCAGCTATTTGTTTAATAATATTTTTTCTCCAATCAACCCTGTCGATTTCGCGTTAGAAAACACTGCGACGCTTCAGTCGGCGCTCATATGCGCGATCCAGATTTTCAGATAGGCCGCGGCCGAGGCCAACGTCAACGCCGCGACGATCCAGAGACAGGCCAGGAACCAGAAGGCGAGCGGCAAATCAAAGGCCTTGGCCGCCAAAATCGCCGCCGCCACGCCTATTTGCGCGCTAGTGTTGAATTTGGAGATTAACAAGGGTTTGATCTCCAGCGGGCGATCAACCAGCCGGGCCAACAGCACCGCGCCCATGATCATCAAATCGCGCGAGACCACCAGAATGGCGATGGCCGCAGGAACGACGCCGACCAACGCCAGTGAAACATAGATTGAAATCAGCAGGGCCTTGTCGGCGATGGCGTCGAGATAGGCGCCCAGTTCCGAACGCAAGTCGAACGTGCGCGCCAGCCAGCCGTCAACCGCATCGGAGGCGCCGGCGATGAGAAACACCGCGAACGCGTCGAGCCAACGCTGCGAGGCGATCATTTCAACGGACAAGGGTACGAGAATCAGCCTCCCGAGGCTGATGAGATTAGGCAAAAACGCAAAGCCGGGAATGTTCATTCGACCCTGACGCAAATCGGCGCGAAGTTTTATCCAGAAGAGCTTAGCGGTCAGAAAATTTCTGTCGAGTTGGCGGCCCGGGGCGTTTCGCACGGCAAAGCCGAAATTCAGCCTCCCCCCGCGCGGCGAAGCATGCGCCGCGCCTTGCATGAGCGCGGTCGAGACGCTACAGCCTAGAGCCTGTTCCGAGGGGGTTTGACCAACTTCCCGGACAAGGTCATGTGGTCATGCTCACAGCGAGTGCCTTTGCCCGGCTTCTGGTCGGCTGAACGCCCGGCGCCTCGATCAGACCGCGCTGAACTTGGCTCCATGGGCGTTGACCGCCGTCAGGGGTAAAAGGCGAAAACGATGCGGCAAGACGAGAAAAGCGGCGGATTGACCTATGCGCAGGCCGGCGTCGACATAAACGCCGGCGCGCGTATGGTGGAGTTGATCAAGCCCATGGTGCGCGCCACCCGTCGACGCGGCGCCGACGCCGAAATCGGCGGTTTCGGCGGCCTGTTCGACCTCAAGGCGGCGGGCTTTTCCGACCCGATCCTCGTCGCCGCCAACGACGGCGTCGGCACAAAAGTCAAGATCGCGATCGAAAGCGGCATTCACGACACCGTCGGCGTCGACCTTGTCGCCATGTGCGTCAACGATCTCGTCGTGCAGGGCGCGGAGCCGCTGTTTTTTCTCGATTATTACGCCACCGGCAAGCTCGACCCGGAAGTCGGCGCGGAAATCGTCAAGGGTATCGCGCAGGGCTGCCTGCAAGCCGGCGCGGCTCTCATCGGCGGCGAAACGGCTGAAATGCCGGGCCTCTACGCGGGCGACGATTACGATCTCGCCGGTTTCTCTGTCGGCGCGGCCGAACGCGAAAATCTTCTGCCGCGCGGCAATATCGCCGTGGGCGACAAGATCTTCGGACTGCGCGCCTCCGGCGTTCACTCGAACGGCTTCTCGCTGGCGCGCAAGATCGTCGAACGCGCTGGCCTGAAATGGACCGATCCGGCGCCTTTCGCCCCGGAGACGAGCCTCGCCCGCGCCTTGCTCGAGCCGACGCGCATCTATGTGAAGCCGCTGCTGCAAGCCCTGGGGGCCTGCAAGGCGATCAAGGCGCTCGCCCACATCACCGGCGGCGGCTATCCCGAAAACATTCCGCGCGTCCTCCCCAACGGACTGGGCGCTCGAATCAACTTGTCGGCCATTCCCGTTCTGCCTGTATTCAAATGGCTGGCCAAAGCCGGGCGCGTGGCGGAAACGGAAATGCTGCGCACGTTCAACTGCGGCGTCGGCATGATCGTCGTCGTCGCGGCGGGCGCCGCGATCGAAGCCGAAGCCGCCCTGCGCGCGAGCGGCGAGGAGCCGGTCGAACTTGGCGAAATCGTCGCCGCGGCGTCCGGCGACCGCGTCGTCTATTCCGGAAAGCTGAGCCTGTGAGCCAGCCCCGCGCGCGCGTCGCCATCCTGATTTCCGGGCGCGGCTCGAACATGCGCTCGCTGCTCGAAGCGGCGCGGGCGGAAAATTTTCCGGCGGAAATCGCGCTTGTCCTGTCGAACCGGTCCGATGCGGTCGGATTAGCTTTCGCCAAGGCGCAGGGCGTCGCCACCGCCGTCGTCGATCATAAGATCTACGCCGGGCGCGAGGAATTCGAGCGCTCAATGCAAGCCATGCTCGAAGTCCATCGTATCGAGCTGATTTGCCTCGCCGGCTTCATGCGGCTGCTGACCCCATGGTTTGTAGGGCAATGGCGCGGGCGCATGCTCAACGTCCATCCGGCCTTGCTGCCCGCTTTTCGCGGTTTGCATACGCATGAGCGCGCCTTGGCCGAAGGCGTGAAGATTCATGGCGCCACTGTCCATTTCGTCGCCCCGGAAATGGACGCGGGCCCGATCATCGCCCAAGCCGCCGTGCCGGTGCTCGATTCCGATACGCCCGAGCTTCTGGGCGCGCGCGTGTTGGCGCAGGAACACAAGATTTATCCGTTGGCGCTGGCGCTGGTCGCCAGCGGACGTGTAAAGATCGCCGATCAAAGAGTTATTTTGGACGAGGGACGCGGCTCGGGGGCCACGACGGCGCTGATTTCGCCGGCGGTCTGACGAATTCGCGAGCGCAAGCGCCGGGCCCTCCGCGAAGCCTTTCGCCATTTCCTCGCCACAGAGACTTGCTTTGATCGGCAAAGAAGTCACAATCGGACTTCACGCCGGACCAGCAGCCATGTTGCTTCCTGAAACGCATCCCCGCCTTTTCAAGCGCGCCTATAGTATGGGCGAGTTGATCGCCGACGGTTTCGTCCACGCCGTGGCGATTCTTGCCGGGCTGATCGCCTTCGCGGTCTTGTTTGTGCGCATCGCCTTGCACGGCGGCGTCAGCGACGCTCTCGCCATGGGCGTTTACGCCGCCGGCTTTTTTCTGTTGTTCGGCTTTTCCTGCGCCTACAACATGACTCCGCCCTCGCCGGTGAAATGGGTGTTGCGACGCTTCGACCACGCCTCGATCTACTTGATGATTTGCGGCACTTACACGGCGTTGCTGTCGCAATTGCCCGACCATCGATTGGCCTGGACGCTCGCCGCGATCGTCTGGGGCGTGTCGCTCGGCGGCATAGCCCTGAAATTCGGGCTGCCCGGCCGTTTCGACCGCATCTCGATCGCCATATATCTGGCGCTTGGCTGGGTCGCGGTGTTCGCCGTCAGGCAATTGATCGACGCCTTGCCTGTATCCACGCTCATACTGGTGATCGTCGGCGGCCTATTCTATTCGGTCGGCGTCCTGTTCTATCGCTGGCACAGCCTCAAATATCAAAACGCCATCTGGCACTCGTTTGTCGCGATCGCCGCCGGCTGCCATTACGCCGGGATCGCCCAGGCTCTCGGCCACGCAGGATAGGCCGATGGCGGCGGAACGCGCTGAGCCCGCGCGCATCCTGCCGCTCGGCGATGGCGCGCTGACCATTCAACTCGGCGACAAGGCCGATGAAGACATTCAGCAGCGGGTTCTCGGTTTTTGCGCCGAAATTCAAGACATGCAGGACCAAGGCGCGCTTGCGGGCGTCATCGAATGGGCGCCCGCCTTCGCCTCGGTGACGATCTATTTCGATCCCGACCGCCTGCGCGCCTCGCGTCTTGCAACCTTGCTGCGCGCGGTGGCGCAAAAGCGCAGGGTCGCCGGGTTGAGCGGCCGGAAGTTCGAAATCCCTTGCTGTTTCGACGCCGATTTTGCGCCCGATCTCGCTCCGTCGGCGCAGGATCTCGGCCTGCGCGTCGACGACATGCTGAGGCTCTTCCTCGAACAGCGCTACCGCGTCGCGATGCTCGGCTTTCTGCCCGGCTTCGCCTATCTGGTCGGCCTGCCGCGTCGCCTGGCGACGGCGCGCCTGAAGACGCCGCGCAAGACGACGCCCGCCCGTTCGCTGGCGATAGCCGACGACATGTGCGCCCTCTATCCGTGGGAAAGCCCCGGCGGCTGGCGCCTCATTGGCCGCTCGCCGGTCGAATTGTTCGACGCCGACAACGTCGCCCGCCCGGCGCTGCTGGCGCCGGGCGACAGCGTGCGGTTTGCCGCCGTCGACCGCGCGGCCTATGACGCGCTCGACGCGCTCTGGCGCGCCGGCGGATTCGATCCTGCCCGCCTGATCAAGGCGCAGACGCCATGAGCGGAAAAATCTACGTCGAAACGCCCGGCCTTTTGACCTCCATTCAGGATTTCGGGCGTTTCGGCTATCGGCAGATCGGCGTTCCGGTATCCGGCGCGCTTGATCGCGTCCTGCTCGCCGCCGCCAATTATCTGGCGCAAGGCGAGGACGCCAACGCCGGTCTCGAAATCATCGTCGCCGGCCCGACCTTGCGCGTCGCGGCGGGTCCGGTGCGCCTCGCGCTTGCCGGCGACATCGAGGCGCGCGTCGAGCGCGAGGGCGCCACCGCCGACATAGCGCCCTGGAGCGGCGTCGCCTTGCGCGCCGGCGATATTCTCCGGCTCGGCGCGGTGCGGACCGGTGTGGCCTATGTCGGCTTTTCCGGCGGTCTGCAAATCGAAAAAACGCTCGGCAGCGCCTCCACTTATGCGCGCGCGAGATTGGGCGGCGTCGGCGGCCGCCCGCTCGCGGGAGGCGATGTCCTTCAATGCCGCCTTGTCGATCAGACGGAGTGCGAGACGGAGTTGCGCGCGCCGCCTTTCGTTCACGCTCCCGGACCAATCCGCGTCATGCTTGGGCCGCAGGACGACCATTTCAGCGCCAACGCGCTTGAAACCTTGTTGAACGCCGAATTTCGGGCCAACCCGAATATCGACCGGATGGGCTTACGGCTGGAAGGCCCGGCGCTGTCGCATAACGACAAAGGCGCCGACATCGCAAGCGACGGCGTAACGCCGGGAGCGATCCAGGTTCCAGGCGACGGCATGCCCATCGTCTTGATGGCCGATTGCCAAACCTGCGGCGGTTATTCGAAAATCGCCACGGCGATCGGCGCCGATCTACCGCGCCTTGGCCATATCCGCCCTGGCGACGTTCTGCGCTTTCGCGCGGTCGACGCCGATCAGGCCGAACATGCGCGCGCGCAGGCGAGAGAGACCCTCGCGCGCTGGCGCGCCAGCGTTTTCAGACGAAAAGCCGCCGGTTCTCTAGACTTGGCGCGCCTTTACAGCGAAAATCTGATTGGCGGCGCGATTTCCGGCGAGGCCGATTGAGGCGCATATGTCCACGCAAACAATCAACCTCAACGCCGATCTCGGCGAGAGTTTCGGCGTCTGGTCGATGGGCGCGGACGAGGAGCTGCTCAAACTTGTCAATTCCGCCAATATCGCCTGCGGCTTCCATGCCGGCGATCCCATGGTGATGCGTCGGACCTTGCGCGCGGCCATCGAAGCGGGCGTCGACCTTGGCGCGCATCCGTCCTATCCCGACTTGCAGGGTTTCGGCCGCCGGTCTATGCGATTTTCGGCGCAAGAGATTGAAGCGATGCTGATCTACCAAATCGGCGCGCTAGACGGTCTGGCCCGCGCCGAAGGCGCCCGCCTCGCTCATGTCAAACCGCACGGAGCGTTGAATAACGACGCCTGCACCGACCGCGCGCGCGCCGACGCCATCGCGCGCGCGATCAAGTCCTACGACAAAGACCTCATGCTGCTGGCGCCGGCGCGCTCCCTTCTCGTCGAGGCGGGACGCGAGGCCGGTCTGCGCGTCGTCGAGGAAGTCTTCGCCGACCGCGCCTACGGCGACGACGGCGCGTTGCTGGCGCGCGGCCTGCCCGGCGCCGTGCTGCGCGACGCGCGATCAAGCCTCGCCCATGTCGAGGCGATGCTCGCCGCGCAAGGGATCGTCACCCTGTCCGGAAAGGTCTTGAAAACGCGCCTCGGCAGCATTTGCATACACGCGGACGGTGCGGAAGCGGTCGCCAGCGCAAGCGCTTTGCGGCAGAAATTGACGCAGGCCGGCTATCAATTGCGCCGGCTGGGCGAGCTCTAACGCTTTTCGCGCCGTCCTTTTTCACGCGCGCGGGCCGGCGGCGACGCGGTTTCAACGTGCGGTTGCAGGCGTTTTGGCGTAGGATTTTATTTTGAGCTCACGAAACAGGCGAGGATCTGGCCATGACGATGAACGCACAGTCGCGGGCCGAACGGGCGAAGTTCGGCAAATCCTTGCGAAAGGCGACGCCGCGCGCCGCTCTCAGCAAATTCACGTTGACGCCGGAACGTGACGCCAACGCCATCCTGAACGCCCAAAGCGAGCGCCGCTTGCCCGCCCTGCGCGCGTTGCGCATCGAACTTATGATTGAAAATCCTTTCGCCTATTTGCGCGGCGCCGCCGCCGTCATGGCGCATGATCTGGCGAGCCAGCCGATCGTCGGCGCGTCGGTCCAGGCCTGCGGCGATTGTCATTTGATGAATTTTGGCGCCTTCGCCACGCCTGAAAACAACATTCTTTTCGACATCAACGACTTCGACGAAACCTTGCCCGGCGTCGATTTCACTGTCGATGTCAAGCGCCTCGCGGCCAGCGTCGCCGTCGCCGCGCCCGCAGGCGCGTCCAAGGCCGATCAGCGCACGCTGGCCGCCGCCAGTGTCAGAGCCTACCGCCGCCACATGTTCGACTTGTCGCAATTGTCGCCCTTCGAAATCTGGCATTCGCATATCGATCTCGAAATCGAAGCCGACCGTTTCGAAAACGAGACCCCGCGCAAGAAAATTCTGGGCGTCATTGCGCGCGCCCGCGGCGAAGGCCTCGACCGCGACGACAATTTCCCGACACTCGCGGCGCAAAGCGACCCCCCGCGCATACGCGACAAGGAGCCCCGCATTTTTCACTTCGCCGAAGGCAGCGATGCGGCCAACGGCTTCGATACGCAGTCTGGCTTCGACGCGTATCGGCTCGGGCTTGGCGTCGAACGGCGCGCCCTGTACGATCGCTATGCGCTGAAGGATTTCGTCTTCAAGGCGGTCGGCGTCGGCTCGGTCGGCACCTATTGCTATGTCGGACTGTTTCTATCCGGCGACAGGCAACCCTTGTTCCTGCAGGTGAAAGAAGCGACGAACTCGGTGCTCGAAGCGCTTTCGCCCGACCTCGCCTATGGCGGCCACCAGGGCCAACGGGTTGCCGAAGGCCAGCGCATGCTGCAGGCCGCCAGCGATATTTTCCTGGGCTGGACGCAGCACGAAGCGTCGGGCCGCCAATATTACGTCCGTATCCTGAAAAATCGCCGTCTCGGCCAGATCAGCGAATTGGGCGAGGCCGAGGACTTGGCCGACTACGCCATGCTGTGCGGAAAAACGCTTGCGCGCGCCCACGCGCGCTCGGGCGATCCCGCCGTTATCGCCGGCTATATAGGCAAGTCCAACGCTTTCGAGGACGCCATCGCCGATTTCGCGCTGGCTTACGCCGATCAAACCCTGATCGACCACACGGCCCTCGTCAACGCGCATCCGCCGCAGGAAAAAGCGGCGAACCAGAATGAAAAGTCAAAAGGCGCGGCGGATAAGGGCGCCGCGCGCAAGGCGGTCAAAGCCAAGAAGCCCGCGCCGGCGAAGAAATAGCGGGGTTCGACGGTCAGCGCGCCATGCGCAAAGACGGCCGCCGCTATTTTTCCGCGACGGCTTCGGTCGCGTCGTCGTAGAAGACGCAGACCTTATTGCGGCCCCGTTCTTTGGCCTGATAGAGGGCCGTATCGGCTTGCAGAACGATCTTGTCGATCCGGTCGTAAGCCCTGGGATAAAGCGTCGACACACCGATCGAGGCCGTCACGACAGGGCTGACTTTGCTTGTGGGGTGGCGAATGGCGCGCTCTTCGACATTCGCGCGGATCTTTTCGGCGACCATCGCCGCGCCCTCATTATCCGTATCGGGCAGGATAACGACGAATTCCTCGCCGCCGTAACGGGCGGCTACATCGCCAGAGCGCTGGAGGCTCTCGGCGATTGTTCGCGCCACGGCGCTCAGGCATTTATCGCCGCCCATATGGCCAAGGCTGTCGTTGAACTGCTTGAAATGATCGATATCGATCAACAGCATCGAAAGCGGCGCGCCGGACCGCAGCGCACGCCGCCATTCCGCCGCCAGCCGATCGTCGAAGCTACGCCTATTCGCCAGCCCCGTCAGCCCGTCGACGCCCGCCAGGGCGAGCAATTTCGCTTCATCGTCCTTGGCTTTGGTAATATCGCGCACGGTCTCCATCACGCCGATCCGCCGCCCGCGCTTGTCGACGATCGGCATCGCCTCAATGGCGAGATAGGCGCGCCGCCCGATGGCCGGCATTTCGCACCAGCTTTCCACGGCGATCGCGCCGCGGCTGGTGACCGAATCGGAAAAAGCGACAAAAAGATCCGACGCAAGTTCGATCGTGTCGGAAAGCACCAGATCGCAAAGGCACGGCCGCTTTGCCGTATAAAAAGCCTTCCAATGATCGCCTGTGCCAATAACGGATAAGGCGTCGACGCCGGTCAACGCGGCGCAAGCGCGATTCCAGACGATCACCCGTGCCTCGTCATCCACCACGAAAGTCGGCGCGACATGCTGATCGACGAGGCTAGCAAGCGTTTCGAGCGGCAAGAGGTGAAGCGACATAATTGTCAAACCGTTTCCGGCGCCCCAAAGTTAATCGGCGTAACATAAAGATTTCGAGCAACCGGCGCAAACCTTACGTTAACCGCGCAAAAATTGCGAACGCCTGGGCGAAAACTAGGCGCATCCAACCGCAAATCCACGGAACGCCATAATTCCATGAGTCGCCTGGGCGATGGCGGCGTATACCGTCGAACTCTCACGCCTTGGCTTGGCGAACACACATAACGGCAATTGGTAAAAACACCCTAACGCCATTTAAGGAAGATCGTCCGACGGATTATCGTTGCTGAAAATATTATTTCAATTGCAAAGTATTTGAACATTGCCGCTGGCGGCAGGCGTCGTGGACGAAGCGCATATCGCGTCGCCGCCGCGCCATGTCGCACTTGTTCCGGCGCGAGCGCAATTCGTCAAACGGCGGCAAGAAAAGCGGGGGAACAGGCCGGGCAACGCCAAACAACGGACTTTCATTGTAACTGATATTTTTATAACATATTGCAATAATTATATAATAGCATTTTTCTGGCGGGCCGTGCCCGATAGCGATGATCACTACGTTTACGCCATAGCGCTCTGATTGATGTGTCCGCCACCGACGACACGGCCGATGTCTGAGCACGCACCAAAGTCTATGCAAGCCACTCTTTCGGCACGTTCAGAGCCCCTGCGAGCTTTTCGATCGTCTCGGGAGTTCCTGTGCGGCGCCCGTTTTCCAGATCGGACAAGTAGCCCTGGCCGATACCTGTTTTGAACTCCAAATGCAGTTGCGTTTCATCGCGCCACTTCCGAATGGCTTTCAGTCGACTGTCGCCGCGAAGAATCGCCGCGCTAACCTCCGGGGGCAGCACGACACCGCCAGCAGCTAATTCGGCCTTCCGGGCATCGTAGATGGCGACATCGTCGATATACTCGGCCTCGTGATCTGCGCGCTCGAGGAGTGCCTCATATTCGGCCCGGGGCAGCACAACCAGCTCTTCGCCGCTGGGCGCCCGAATGATCTGTGGTGCACTCATGGCGTTAGCTCCTTTTGTAAGTCGTCGTGGCCCGGCGGCCGATGTAGATCGCCAGGATCGTGGTTGCATCTTCATCGAAGATCACCCGATAGCTGCCGATGCGCAGGCGGTAACCATCGCGGCCCTGAAGGGCCTTCACGTCACCTTGGCCGGTCATCGCGTAGCGGCTAATTCCGGACTCCACCTGCTCACGAGCATCTCGGGGAAGGCCATCGAGATCCTTCGCGGCGCTCAGCGTTAGGATGATCGTCTTCATCTGCGATAATATCGCTCAAATTCCCGCACCAGTCAAGCGATAATATCGCTCATTGCCGTGGCGCCAGCGAAAATCGGCTACGGTAGCGGGCTCCGGCGTAAAATCGGAATTTGGCGGCGCCTGTTCGCGCCGCGCCTTCTTGCCCCATCGGCGCCAATTCTGGCAAGTTCAATCTGGCGCGCGCAGCCGCCATCGTCGCGATGCACGGCAGCCGCCAGCAACATGCTGAATTTGAAATGATTGGCTGCCATGCGCGAAGCACATATCGGAGCACCTCATTATAGTATGGAATAAATATAAGCTTAACCAAACATATTAAAATCAATCAATTTCGTTTACCCCCCAGTTACCTTTCGCGCATTAACTGCGCCTGACCAAGGCAACGCGCGAAACGTCGTCGACTTTCGCTCTGGCTTCGGATCAACACTGGATCGTTCTTCTCGATTCCGGAATGCGGGCGGCGTCGAGGCGCCGGCGAGACGGTCTTGCGAAGCGGCGACGCCAAACCAGGACAGGAAAGCCAAGAAGAGTTGCCGATCGACTCCCTTGGGTATTCCCAGCATAGAGGACAACGACTTCACCGAATCAAGGCATCCTTTCAGCTTGGCCGCCTTGATTTTAAGGAGATGTAAGTAAATATCACCGTTTTGTGGCAAGATTGCCGTCTACGCCTCGTCGTCGCCGCAATTTAGTCACATTCAACCCGGGCAATGCCCATTATGTTGCTTATCGGCCACAAGTGTCATTCTAAAATCGGTACTGCGAGCTTTTAGGGTTGCGGTTTGGATCTTCGAAGGACATTTTGCGCCAGCGTTTCGTACCCCAACCAAGAGGCAATCATGCGTAAGATCCTTCTCTCCGCCGTCGCCATCACGGCCCTGACCGGCTCCGCCTTCGCGGCCGACCTGCCGTCGCGCAAGGAAGCCCCGGTCTATACGGCCCCGGCGCCCGCCTTCTCCTGGACCGGCTTCTATGCCGGCGTCGAGGGCGGCTACGACTTCCTCAACACCAATTACTCCGGCTTCGGCCATAACAACCTCGACGCCGGCCTGATCGGCGGCGTCGTCGGCTACAACTACCAGATCAACCAGTTCGTGGTCGGCCTCGAAGGCAATGCGGGCGGCGTTCTCGGCAGCAGCCGCAACCTCTTCGTCCCCGGAGCCAACGGCGGAACGATCAACACCAATTCCAACTATTACGCCGACATCCGCGGCCGGTTCGGTCTCGCCTATGACCGCGCCCTGTTCTATGTCGCGGGCGGCGTGGCCTTCGGCGACGTGAACACCAAATATTATGCCCCCGGCGGCGCCTTCCAGGCCTCGGTCAATTCGGATCGCACCGGCTGGACCCTCGGCGGCGGCATGGACTACGCCATCACCCCGAACTGGATCGGCCGTATCGAATACCGCTACACCGATCTCGGCTCGAACTACGACAGCTTCGCCGCCACGCGCATCCGCAACAACTCCAGCGCCGTTCTCGTCGGCCTGATGTACAAGTTCGGCACGCCGGAAACGATCGCCGCCAAGTACTGAGCGCGTCATCATTCGGCCTGATTTCAGGCCGAAGCGGAGCCCGGCCCTCGCGGCCGGGCTTTTGCGTTTGCGGCCCCTTTGGCGTATTGGCGCTCATCTGCGAGCAAACCAGGCGCGACGAGACGACGACACCCGCAATGACAGATATCCAGGACCAGACCATCCCCGGCGAAGGCGAAAGCGTCGCGCCCAAAATTTCCTTCGTTTCGCTTGGCTGCCCGAAGGCGCTGGTCGAATTCTGAACGCATCCTCACGCGGCTTCGCGCAGAAGGATATGCGATCGGCCGCAACCATCAGGGCGCCGATGCGGTGATCGTCAACACCTGCGGCTTTCTCGACAGCGCCAAGGCGGAATCGCTCGCCGCCATCGGCGACGCGCTCAAGCAGAACGGCAAGGTGATCGTCACCGGCTGCATGGGCGCGGAGCCCGGCCCGATCCTCGACGCCTATCCGCATATTTCGGCGATCACCGGCCCACAGGACTACGAAAGCGTCATGGCGGCAGTGCATCGCGCCGCGCCGCCGGCGTCAAATCCCTTCACCGATCTGGTTCCGCCGCAGGGCATAAAACTGACGCCGCGCCATTACGCCTATCTCAAGATTTCCGAAGGCTGCCACAATCGCTGCACCTTCTGCATCATTCCGAAACTGCGCGGCGATCTCGTCTCCCGCCCCGCCGCCGAGGTTTTGCGCGAGGCGGAGAAGCTGGTGAAGGCGGGGGTCAAGGAATTGCTGGTCGTCTCGCAGGACACTTCGGCCTATGGGCAGGACCTGCGCTACGAATCAAGCCTGTTCCACGACCGCCAGGTGCGCGCCCGCTTTTTCGACCTGGCGCGCGAGCTGGGCGAGTTCGACGCCTGGGTGCGGCTGCATTACGTTTACCCCTACCCGCATGTGGACGAGGTTCTGGAGCTGATGGCGGCGGGCAAGGTGCTGCCCTATCTCGACATTCCCTTCCAGCACGCGGCGCCCAACGTGCTGCGCGCCATGAAGCGCCCAGGAAATGTCGAGAAGACGCTCGACCGAATCCAAGCCTGGCGGAAAACCTGCCCCGATCTGGCGATACGCTCGACTTTCATCGTCGGCTTTCCCGGCGAGACGGAGGAAGATTTCCAGATTCTGCTCGACTGGCTGGACGAGGCCAGGCTCGACCGGGTCGGCGCCTTCAAATACGAGCCGGTCGCCGGGGCGGCGGCCAATGATCTCGGCCTGCAGCCCGTTCCGCCGGATGTCCAGCAAAGCCGCTGGCGACGTTTCATGGAAAAGCAGCAGAAGATTTCCTTCGCCCGCCAGAAGGCCAAGGTGGGCAAACGCCTGCCGGTCATTCTCGACAAGGTTTTTCCCGGCGGCGGCGAAGGGCGCACCAAGGCCGACGCGCCGGAAATTGACGGCAAGGTTTTTGTCGATTTCGCGCCGGCCGCTGCGCGTGGGCGACATCGTCACGGTCAAGATCGACCGGGCCGAAGCTTACGACCTGCACGGCGCGGCGGTGTGAGAACGCGTTCCCTCTCCCCGCCCGCGGGGAGAGGGTTAGGGTGAGGGGCCGGGGCATTAACCTCGACGTCGATCAAGCCCTGGATTCGTATTGAAACGAAGACATTGCAGCCAAAGCCCCCCGCCCCTCACCCCTGCCCTCTCCCCGTCGACACGGGGAGAGGGAGTCAGACTGCGGCTTTCAGAGGTTTTACGGCAGCAGCACGGTCGCTCCGGTCGTCTTTCGGCCCTCCAGCGCGCGATGCGCTTCCGCCGCTTCGGCCAGCGGCAGCTTCGCATGCACCGCGATTTTCACCTTGCCCGAGCCGACGGCCTCCATCAGCCGCGCCGCCATTTCGGTCAGCCGCGCCTCGTCGGCCATATGGGTGAACAGCGTCGGCCGCGTCGCGTAGAGCGATCCCTTTTGCGCCAGCAGGCCGAGATTGAAGGCCTCGATCGGTCCCGACGCCGAGCCGAAGCTGACAAAATAGCCAAACGGCCGCAGGCAATCGAGCGAGCCGGGGAACGTCGCCTTGCCGACGCCGTCATAGACTGCGTGGCAGAGCTTTCCGCCCGTGATCTCCTTTACCCGCTCGACGAAATCCTCCTTCGAATAATTGATCACTTCATGCGCGCCGGCCTCGCGCGCCAGCGCCGCCTTTTCTTCGCTGCCCGCCGTGCCGATCACCGTCGCGCCCAGAATCCGCGCCCATTGGCACAGGATCAGGCCGACGCCGCCCGCCGCCGCGTGGACGAGGATCACGTCGCCCGGCTTGACCGGATAGGTGCGAAACAGAAGATATTCGGCGGTCAGGCCCTTCAGCATCATGGCCGCCGCCGTCTCGTAGGAAATCTTTTCTGGCAGCGGGACCAGGAATTTCGCCTCAATGTTGCGCGTCTCGGCATAGGCGCCGAGCGAGCCGGCATAGGCGACGCGGTCGCCCGGCCGGAACCTCGTCACGCCCTCGCCGACCGCGACCACCTCCCCCGCCCCTTCGTTGCCCGGCGTGAAAGGGAATTCCGGCGCCGGATAGGCGCCGGTGCGAAAATAAACATCGAGAAAATTGACGCCAACGGCGTGCTGGCGAATCTGGACCTCGCCCTGCCCCGGCGCGGGGAGATCCACCTCCTCGTAGCGCAACGCTTCGGGGCCGCCATTTTCGTGAATGCGGATCGCCTTGACCATTTTGGAGCCTCGAATTGTGGGTGCGCGACACAAGCGCGAACAGCGCAGCAGAAATTAGAGCCGCCAAAACCGCCGCGCAATAAGCAGAAATGCAAGGGCGCTTTGGGCGCGCCTTTGCTCCCCGCGTCGATTTTCTGCGTCGCGGCGCCCTTTTCGGAAACCAACAAACTGCAAACACGTTCCTTGGGGCTGGGGGCGACAACGGGGAAGGGATGATCATGGCGTCAGCGCAACCGATGGAGCGAACCGCCGTAACGGGAATGGCGAGCATTTTTGGCGGCGTGTCGAGTTTTAGCCGCAGGGCCCAGGCGATCGCCGGGGAGTTCGCCAAAATGTCCGAAGAAAACCTTGGCGCCGGCGCCAAGGCCGCCGAAAGGCTTCGCGACGCGAAGTCCCTGCAGGATTTCATGACGATCGAGACTGACCTGATGAAGGAATCGATAGAGACGACGAACGCCCATTATCGCAAGATTGCCGAAATCGCCGCCTCGACGCCGCAGGAACTCGCCGAGAGCTACCGCGAATTCCTCTCGAACGTCACAGCCGTGGGCAATGAAGTGGCGGACAAGGCCCGCGACATGACGAGGAAAATCGGCGAACAGGCGTCCGATGTCGCCGCCCACGCCGCCGATACGGCGCGCGAGAGCGCTGAGCCCGCCCGCCGAAGCGTTCGCTGAATTCGCCCGCCTGTGCGGGTTCAAGCCGCCGGGGTCATGCCCGGCGGCTTTTTTTCAGGCCTTTTCGGGCAGGTTCACCCGCATGTGCAATTCGCGCAGCTGCCTGGGCGTCGCCGGCGACGGCGCGCCCATCAGAATGTCTTCCGCGCGCTGGTTCATCGGGAACAGCGCCACTTCGCGCAGGTTCTGCTCGCCGGCCAGCAGCATGATGATGCGGTCGACGCCCGCCGCCATGCCGCCATGCGGCGGCGCGCCATACTGGAAGGCGCGATACATGCCGCCGAAACGCTCGATCACCGTCTCCTCGCCATAGCCGGCGATCTCGAAAGCCTTGACCATGGCTTCCGGGCGGTGGTTGCGGATGCCGCCCGAGGCGATCTCAAAGCCGTTGCAGGCGATGTCGTACTGGAAGGCTTTGATATCAAGAATTTTTCTGACGGCATCAGCATCTAGAGGCACATTCTCCAGTAAATATTTGTGGGCGCGTACCATCTCATCGATTCGTCCAGCCCGCCCTGGGGCATGGAGAAGGGGTTGTGGCCGAAATCGACCTTCTTCTCGTCCTCGTTCCACTCGAACATCGGGAAGTCGACGACCCAGGCCAGCTCGAACCGGTCCTTGTCGATCAGGTTCAGATCCTCGCCGACCTTGGTGCGGGCCGTGCCTGCGAAGCGGGCGAATTTGTCGGGGTCGCCGGCCACGAAGAAGGCGGCGTCGCCCGCGTTCAGGCCCAATTGGACGCGGATCGCCTCAACTCGCTCAGGCCCGATATTGTTGGCGAGCGGCCCCCGCCCGCCAACGCCTGAGGCGTTCTTGTCGGCTTGCAGGCTGGTTTCATCCTTGGCGCGGTCGAAGAACAGGATATAGCCGAGGCCCGGCTGCCCCTCGCCCTGCGCCCAGCTGTTCATGCGATCGGCAAAAGTGCGCTGGCCGCCGCCCGGCGCGGGAATCGCCCAGACCTCGTTCCTGGGCGTCTCCAGCATGCGCGCGAAAATCTTGAAGCCCGAGCCACGGAAATGGTCCGAAACCTCCTGCATGACCAGGGGGTTGCGCAGGTCCGGCTTGTCGGAGCCATATTTGCGCATGGCCTCGGCGAAGGGGATGCGCGGCCATTTCTTGGTCACCGGCTTGCCATTGCCGAATTGTTCGAAAATGCCGGAAATGATCGGCTCCATCGTGTCGAACACGTCCTCCTGGGTGATGAAGCTCATCTCCAGGTCGAGCTGGTAGAATTCGCCGGGCAGCCGATCGGCGCGCGGGTCCTCGTCGCGGAAACAGGGGGCGATCTGGAAATAGCGGTCGAAGCCCGCCATCATCAGGAGCTGCTTGTATTGCTGCGGGGCCTGCGGCAGGGCGTAGAACTTGCCGGGATGGATGCGCGACGGCACGAGGAAGTCGCGCGCGCCTTCCGGCGAGGACGCGGTGAGGATCGGCGTCTGGAATTCGTTGAACCCGGCCGCTTTCATGCGCTCGCGCATGGAGTCCACGACACGGCCCCGCAAAATGATGTTGTTGTGGATGCGTTCGCGGCGCAGGTCGAGGAAGCGGTATTTCAGCCGCGTCTCTTCCGGATAATCCTGGTCGCCGAACACCGGCAGCGGCAGTTCGCCTGCGGGGCCCAAAACCTCGGCGTCGCGGACATAGATCTCGATCTTGCCCGTCGCCAGATCGTCATTGTCGGTGCTCTTGCCGTCCATGGTCGGACGGCGGCGCACGTCGCCATCAAGCCGCACCACCCATTCCGCCCGGAAAGTTTCGACCATTTTGAAAGCCGGGGACTCGGGATCGATCACGCATTGGGTGATGCCGTAATGGTCGCGCAGGTCGATGAACAGGACGCCGCCAAAGTCGCGAATGCGGTGGCACCAGCCGGACAGGCGGGCGATTTCGCCGATATGGGTTTCGCGGAGATCGCCGCAAGTGTGGGTGCGATAGGCGTGCATGGGTTTTGGACCTTCAATTGCCTTTGGACCTTTGGCCGCTGCCTAGCGGAAAAAGGCCCCCGCGTGAAGGGGGCGCGGCTTTTTCGGGATGATGCTCTAGCGGCGGCTCTTGGCTTGGATTATGAACATTGCATGAGCCTAGTCACAAATTCCGGCGATTTGGCCGCCTTATGCCAGACCCTCGCCAATTATCCTTTTGTCACCGTCGATACGGAATTTCTCCGCGAGACGACCTTTTGGCCTAAAGTCTGCGTGATCCAGGTCGCCTGCGACGATCGCGCGGCGGCGATCGACGCCCTGGCTGAAGGTCTCGACCTGACGCCGTTTTTCGAGCTGATGGCCAATAAAAATGTCGTGAAGGTGTTTCACGCCGCGCGGCAGGATCTGGAAATCATCTGGAATCTGGCGAAGATCATTCCCGAGCCGCTGTTTGACACCCAGGTCGCGGCCATGGTCTGCGGCTATGGCGACCAGATCGCCTATGGCGAACTGGCGCAGAGCGTCTGCAAGGTGACGCTCGACAAATCGTCGCGCTTCACCGACTGGTCGCGCCGGCCCCTCTCCGACGCGCAGATCGACTACGCCATCGCCGACGTCACGCATTTGCGCGACATATACAACGCCCTGCGTCAGCGCCTCGAAAAGACCGGCCGCCTGGGCTGGCTTGCGGACGAGATGGCGACGCTATGCAGCCGCGACACTTATGAACAGCGCCCCGACCGCGCCTGGGAGCGCTACGCCCATCGCGCCCGCAAGCCGCGCGACCTCGCCGTGCTGATGGAGCTTGCCGGCTGGCGCGAACACGAGGCGCAGACGCGCGACGTGCCGCGCTCGCGCGTGCTCAAGGATGATATCCTGATAGAGGTCGCCCTGGCCGCGCCGCGCTCCGCCGAGGCGCTCGGCGATCTGCGCGCTTTTCCACGCGGCATGGAGCGCTCGCGCGCCGGGGCGGAAATCCTGGCGGCAATCGAGCGCGGCCTGGCGCGCGATCCCAAGACACTTCCGCGCATAGAACGCGAAAGGCGCGGGAACAACGGCGGCGCGACGGTCGAACTGTTGAAGGTGCTGCTGCGGCAGGTGGCGGAGAAACAGGGCGTGGCGGCGAAAATGATCGCCACCACAGACGATCTCGAAGCCTTGGCCGCCGACGACAAGGCCGACATCGCGGCGTTGAAAGGATGGCGGCGCGAGCTGTTCGGCGCCAAGGCGCTGCAGCTGAAACATGGAAGGCTGGCCCTGACGGTCGAAAACAACCGCGTCGTCACGCTGGAATACCACGAGGCCGACGCCGAGGCCGAGGGCGTGGACGCCTGAAGCTCACTCCAGACGGCGCAGCTGATCGATCTCGCGCTGGATTTCCGCTGAGGCGCTGCGCTGCGCGACGACGAGGCTCGACAGGCCTTCGAGCGCGCCGTCGATCACGCCGGATTGCGTGAACAAGGATTCCACCTGGTCGATCGTCGTCTTGTAGCGCAGCTCCGCGCCCTCGAAACGCTCGCGCGTCGTGTCGATGATGGCGCCGAGCTGGCCAAGCGAGTGCTCCATCCCGGCGATGGAGGTTTGCGTTTGCGCCAAGGTCGACTTGGTGTCGGTGGCGAGTTTTTTCACTTCCGACGCGACGACGGCAAAGCCGCGCCCCGACTCGCCGGCCCGCGCCGCCTCGATCGTGGCGTTGAGGGCGAGAAGATTGGTCTGGCTGGCGATATTGTCGATCACGCGCAGCACGCTGCGCAGGCCGGACATGGATTCGGCCAGCCCCTGGAATTCGGCCGACAGCCGTTCCGAACTGCCGTCGCTCGCGCCCTCGCCCCGGTCGTCCGCAGAGTAGATCGCCCTGCGCACTTTTTCCGTGGCGTCGCGCATTTCCGTGGTCTTTTCCAGAGTCGTCTCGATTTCGCCGACGAAATCGAGCTGGGAGGCCATGCGATTGATGATCGACGAGCGGAAGCGGTCGAGCATTTTCGCCCGCTCCAGGGCGCATCTGGTGAAATAATTGACGAAGCGGGCGTAGTGGACGGGAAAGCTTTCGAGGAATTCGTCGTGACAGCCGGCGGGGTCGGCGGCGAAGAACACGATGGCGCTCAGCGTTTCGTTGACATTGATGCCGAACAACTCGCCGAACGTGGAGAAGCCCGCGACGGGCGCCCGCCACAGCGAGGAAAGGCGGTCGAGCGCGGCCCCATTGTTGAGGCGCCGCAGGATGCAATCATTGAGAATGGCGCCGAGCGGCGTCGGCTTTCCGCGCAGGAATTTTTCAAGGTCGCCCTGCGTCTGGCCGACGAAATCATTGGCCCGCAACAGCAGCAGTTCGTCGCCGGGATTGACGTCGCAGAAGAAGGAGACGGTTCCCTTCTCGATGTCCATGCCGGAGACGGAGCGCACGAAAATCTCGCCGTCGATCTCGATGCCGAAGGAATGGCCGGCGAGTTTGGCGCCGACCTGGTCCGGCCCGACGTTGAAATGTTGGGCCAAAGCCTGAAGGAAGGGAACCACGTCGATTCCGTTGGGATGCAGCGCCCCCCTGACGACGCGCGCCTCCGGATCGGAATCGACGATGGCGAAGCTCTTTCCCGTCTTGGTGAAATTCTGGCTCTTGAACACGCCGTAGCGCCGCCCTTCCGCCATGCGGACGAAGACGATCAGCGCGTGATGATGAAGCACGCCCTCGCCGTCGAAAATGCAGGTCTCGCGGAAATCGAACTTGCCGCCCGCCGAACCGCCGACGAACAGGCAGGGAAAACGGCCGCTGCGATAGACCGCCTCCATCAGGAAATTCTCGCTGGCCGAGACGCCGTCGACCAAGGTGAGCGCAAAGACCTTTTCCGCCTCGATCTTGAAAGCGGGGCGCAACGAAGCGAGCGAAGAGGCGATCCGCTCCACCCTGGCGTCGCGCGAAAGGGTCTTCGCGCCGGCGCGCAGGTCGTCATTGTGCAGCGGCACGGAATGGATCGAGACGGACTCGAATAGATCCGGCGGAAAGATCTGCACCGTCAGGCTCGACCAGCTGTCGCCGGTCGGGCGATAGAGCGGCCCGCCCGATGTCGAGCAAAGCTCGCCGGCCGTCGACACCGCCACGACCCGCGTCGAGCCGGCGAGCGCCTTCAGCCGCAAAGCGACCCGCGCGAAATCGACATGCGGCGACACATAGGCCAAGGCCAGCGCGGCCGGCCGGCCGGCATAGGTGAAATCCTCGATCGTCAGGCCGCGCAGGCTTTCGTCGCTTTCCTTGACGCGCAAAGCCATGGGTTCGTCGCGCGCGGGCACAGCGACGGGCGCCGGCGCCGTCTCGATTTCGACAGGCCTCGCCGAAGCGGCTCGATTGCGTGCGAACATGTCCAGGACCTCGATTTTTCTCTCACGGCGTCGGGCGGAGGCAAGCACGATTCTTCCGTTAGCAAAGCTCCATCGAAATCCTATAGGCTCGCCCCTTGCCCGAGGCTTTCGGCGCATTGGGAGACCGGGAGGAAAAATTGCTTACTTTATTTACATTCGGCCCTTATTTCGGCCTGCCGGACGGCAGTCCTTTCGTGACCAAGGCCATGCTGCTGCTGAAAATCGCCGGACTTGACTACGTCGAGGACCGAAAAGGCTACAGCAAGGCGCCCAAGGGCAAGCTGCCCTATATCGACGACGACGGCGAAAGGATCGCCGACTCCACCTTCATTCGGCTGCATGTCGAAAAGAAATACGGATTTGACTATGAGGCCGGCCTCACCGACGAGCAGAAGGCGACCGGCTGGGCGCTGGAAAAGCTGTGCGAGGACCATTTGTACTGGCTGATCGTGGCCGACCGCTGGCTCATCGACGAGAATTTCGCGAAAGGCCCGGCGCATTTCTTCGACGCCGCGCCGGCGCCGATCCGGCCGCTGATCGCCGCCTTCATCCGGCGAAAAATTCGCGCCAGCGCCTGGGCGCAGGGCCTTTACCGTCATTCGCCGGAGGAAAGGCGCTACCTGGCGCGGCGCGGGTTGACGGCGCTTTCCACGATGCTCGGCGAAAAGCCCTTCCTGTTCGGCGACAGGCCAAGCGGAGCGGACGCCACTCTGGGGGCGTTCACTTTGGGCGCGCTCTGCCCGCTGTTCGACAGCCCTTGCGGCGAGGAGGCGCGCCGCCTGCCCAATCTCGTCGCCTATGGCGAGCGGATCAGGACCCGGTTTTTCGCCTGAGGCTCGACGGCGCAACCAAAAGGCCGCCCCGAAAGGAGCGGCCTTCTTCTTGAATTACAAAAGAAATTTCAAAGCGTCGAGACGCGCACCCGTGCGACGCCGGAATGGCGCATGCCCAGAACCTCGGCCGCGCCGGACGAGACGTCGATGATGCGGCCGCGCACGAAAGGTCCGCGATCGTTGATGACGACGACGGCGGAACGCCCGTTGCCGAGATTGGTGACCCTGACTTTGGTGCCGAACGGCAGCGAGCGATGCGCTGCGGTCATGTGCCCGACGTGGCTGCCGCTCGCGGTGCGCCCGCCGAGTTTGTAATAGGACGCCTTGCCGGACCAGCTCTGCGCAATGGCAGGTGAGAAAATAAAAGAAATTCCAAGAGATACGCACGCTACAGCAACTTTTTTCAATGCATATGCCTCCACATAATTATCGATTTTTATCGTATATCGAAACAATCTGGCTAAAAAAAGGCATCTCTTCGGGCTCGACTTGAACTAACCCGCTTAAGTCTATCAATAGCTTTCGCTATATTCGATTACATAAGCTTTTCTTATGTTTTATTATGACACGATGTATTCGCACTTTAGCAAGACAACCATCAAGGCGCCAAAAAATACGAAAATAAACACAGCCAGGCAGATCGCTACGCCTGCGACAAGTCCATGAAATTGATGATATTAATCCGCTTCTCTTGCGTCGTCCGGCGGGACGGGCGGGGCCGGCTTTCGCCGCCGTCGGGCCAAAAAAAAGCCGGGCTGTGCGCCCGGCCTGAATTCTTTGTCACAAAGATGAATCGATCAGCCGACGATCTCGTTTCCGGCGAACCATTGCGCGATCTCGATGGCGGCGGTTTCCGGCGCGTCGGAGCCGTGCACCGAGTTTTCGCCCATGTTCAGCGCGAAAAGCTTGCGGATCGTGCCGGCCTCGGCCTTTTCCGGATCGGTCGCGCCCATCACGTCGCGATAGGCCTTGATGGCGTTTTCGCCCTCGAGCACCTGCACCACCACCGGCGCGGCCGACATCTGCTCGACCAGTTCGCCGAAGAAGGGACGCTCCTTGTGCACGGCGTAGAAGGTCTCGGCCTGGGCGCGGGTCATGTGGACGCGCTTCTGCGCGACGATGCGCAGGCCCGCCTCTTCGATCCTGGCGTTGACCGCGCCGGTCAGGTTGCGACGGGTCACGTCGGGCTTCAGAATGGAAAAAGTGCGTTCAATCGCCATGGATCGGTCTTCCGTATCGAGAAACTTGCGCCGCGCTTATAGACGCGGCGCCTCCCGGCGGCAAGGCGTGAAGTTTCAGCTCTGCGCCGCGCGACGCATGTCTTTACAGCGTCGTCCCGCCGACCGGGCGGTTGCAGGCGCAGAGTTCGCCGGTCTGCAGGGCGTCGAGGACGCGCAATGTGTCCTGCGGATTGCGGCCGACCTTCAGATTGGTCGCATAAATGTGCTGGATGACATTGTCGGGATCGACGATGAACGTATAGCGATAGGGCACGCCCGAGGGCGCGCGCACGTCGAGGCCGTCGGTCAGGTCGCCACGCATGTCGGCGAATTGCCAGATCGGCAGCCGGTCCAGATCCTTGTGGTCGCGCCGCCAGGCGAGCTTCACATGTTCATTGTCGACCGAGCCGCCGAGGACCACGGCGTCGCGATCGGAAAACTCCTTGGCGAGACGTCCGAATTCGGCAATCTCCGTCGGACAGAGCGCGGAAAAATCCTTCGGATAGAAGAAGATCACCTTCCACTTGCCGGGAAAGCTCTCCTGCGTGAGCGTCTCGAAAGCGCCAACGCCGCCCTCCTCGCGATTGTTGAAGCCCGGCTTTACGCCGATGATTTCGAATTCGGGAAGCGGGTCGCCAATGCTGGCCATGCTGCAAGCTCCAATTTTTTCGAGGCGCGAAAATCTTTTCAGTTTTTCACGCGGCTTTGATGACGCCGCTCCACGCCTTGCGCGTAGCGCGACATGGCGAGGCAGAAAGCGAGATAGAACAGGGCGGCGAAAGCATAGCCGGTCGCAGCTATATGCGGGCCGGCCCAGACCGGATCAAGCCGCGCCGTGTCGACCGCGCGCAGAAAATCGAAAATTCCGACGATCGCAACCAGCGTGGTGTCCTTGAACAGAGCGATGAAATTATTGACGATGCCGGGAATGACCGCGGCCAGCGCCTGCGGCAGCACGACGAGCCGCAAGGTCGCGACGCGGCCGAGCCCGAGCGCCTGCGCCCCTTCATATTGTCCCTTCGGCACGGCGGCGAGGCCGGCGCGCACCACTTCCGCCATATAGGCGGCGGCGAAAAGCGCGATGCCGGCGAGCGGCCGCAGCAGCCGGTCGGGCGCCCAGCCCGGCGGCAGGAACAGGGGCAGCATGGCGTTGGCCATGAACAGCACCGCGATCAGCGGCACGCCGCGCACGAATTCGATCAGCCCCGCGCAAAGGAGCCGCGCCACGGGCAGATCCGAGCGCCGCCCGAGCGCCAGCAGGACGCCGCCGGGCAGCGCGACGACGATGCCGGCGAGCGCCGCGAGCAGCGACACCGTCACGCCGCCCCACAGGCCCGTGTCCACCACAGGCAGGCCGAGCGCCGGCGCGCCATGCAGCAGCGCGAAGCCGGCGACCGGAAGAGCCGCGAAAAAGCCGAAGAGCGCCGCGCCCTTGCCTTTGGCGCCGGGCCACAGCAGCCAGACGACCAACGCGGCGGCGAGCGCGAAAGCCAGATCGACGCGCCAGTAAAACTGCGGCGGATAGGCGCCGTAAACAAAGAAAGGCGCCTTGGCGGCGACATAGGCCCAACAGGCGCCCGCGCCCGGCGCGCGGCACAGGGTCCCATCCGGCGCGCTCCAGACGGCGTCCGCGACGAGAAAGCGCCACAGCGGCGGCGCGGCGAAGACGACAAGCGCCGCGATCGCCAGGGTGGCGAGACTCGACTTCGCGTCGCCGAACAGGTTTTCGCGAAACGCGCGCAGCCTGTCGCGCGAAATTTCGGGCGGCGGCGCGGGGATCGCGAATTTTTCGCGCAGAAAGGGCCGCGGGCTCATCGTTGCAGCCCCCAGCCGAAGCGCCGCTCGTAAAGCCGCAGGACGAGGAGCGTCGCCAGCGACAGCGCCAGATAGATCGCCATGTCGAGCGCGATCACCTGCACCGCAGCGCCCGTCTGGTTGAGGATCGTGCCCGACACTTGCATCAGTTCGGCGAAGCCGACGAAGGCGGCCAGCGAGGAGTTTTTCACCAGAGCGAGATACTGGCTGATCAGCGGCGGCATGATGATGCGCATCGCCTGCGGCTGGATCACCAGTTTTCGCGCCTGCGCCGCATTCAGGCCCAGCGCCGCCGCCGCCTCGCTCTGGCCGCGCGGCACAGAATTCATGCCCGCGCGGACGATCTCGGCGATATAGGAGCCAGTATAGAGCGACAGCGCCAGCACCAGAGCGAAAATCTCCGGCGGCAGGCGCAGGCCGCCCTCGACGTTGAAGCGGTTGATATGCGGGTCATAGACCGGAAGATCGAGGCCGATGGGTTTGCCGCAGGCGAAGAAAACCGCAAGCGGCAGGCAGGCGAGAAGCAGCGGGATCGCGGGGCCGCGCGCCCTGCCCCGCGACAGGAAGGCGAGAGCGGCGGCCGCCAGGCCCGCCAGCCCCACCCAGACGGCCTGGGGCGAAAAGACGAGCGCCGGCAGGCCCAGGCCGCGATTGTTGAGGACAAGCCCGGGCAGCGCCAGCGATTCAGCCGGCCCCGGCAGGGGCGACAGGATCGCCACATACCAGAACAGCAATTGCAGCAGCAGCGGAATGTTGCGCACCGTCTCGACATAGAGCGCCGCCAGCCGCGCCAGGGCCCAGTTCCGCGACAGGCGCGCAAATCCGGCGGCGAAGCCGATCAGCGTGGCGAAAATCCCGGCGAGAAGCGAAACCGCCAAAGTGTTGACGACGCCGACGAGCAGGGCGCGGGCGTAGGTCGACATCGGCGAATAGGCGACAAAACTCTGGTTGAGGCCGAAGCCGGCGACATTGCCGAGGAAATCGAACGAGGTGGATATGCCTCGCGCGGCGAGATTGGCGCGCGCATTGGCGAAGGCGGCGACAAAGCCGGCGCCGACCGCGGCCAGCAGCAGGGCCTGGAGGGCGAGACCTCTGGCGCGCCGCTTCATGCGGGGCCTCACCGCACCGGCGGGGCGTATTGCAGCCCGCCCTGGCGCCATTGCGCGTTGAGGCCGCGCGGAATTTTCAGCGGCGACTCCTTGCCCAGATTGCGCTCGAAAATCTCGCCGTAATTGCCGACCGCCTTGACGATGCGGACGACCCAATCCGCGCTGAGGCCGAGCGCCGCGCCGTAATCGCCCTCGACGCCGAGCAGCCGGCGGATTTCCGGGCTGCCGGACTTGCGCATCGCCTCGACATTGGCGGAGGTCACGCCCAGCTCCTCCGCGTCGAGCAGAGCGAAATGCGTCCATTTGACCAGGTTGAACCAGCGGTCGTCGCCCTGCCGCACCACCGGCCCGAAAGGCTCTTTCGAAATGATGTCCGGCAGCACGACATGGTCTTCCGCGCGCGTCGTCTTCATCCTTTCGGCATATAGCGCGGAGCCGTCGGTGGTGAAGGCGTCGCAGCGGCCGGAATTATAGGCTTTGATCGCGTCGTCGGAGGTGGAGAAGACCACGGTTTCGGCCTTGAGGCCGTGGGCGGAAAAATAGTCGGCGAGGTTGAGCTCGGTGGTCGTGCCCTGCTGCACGCAGATGGTCGCGCCCGACAATTGGCTGGCCGATTTCAGCCCCAGTTTCTTGCGCGCGAGAAAGGCCTGGCCGTCGTAATAATTGACGCCGACGAACAGCAGCCCCTGCTGCGCCTCGCGCGATTGCGTCCAGGTGGTGTTGTGCGCGAGCAGGTCTACCTCGCCCGATTGCAGGGCGGTGAAGCGGTCCTTGCCGGTCAGCGGGATGAATTTGACCTTTTGCGGATCGTCGAAAATCGCTGCGGCGACGGCGCGGCAATAGTCGATGTCGAAGCCGCGCCATTGGCCGCGATCGTCGGGCAGGCCGAAGCCGGCGAGGCCGGGATTGACGCCGCAGACCAGGACGCCGCGCTGGCGCGTCTCGGCGAGCGTATCGGCGTGCGCCGCCGCGGCGAAGAAAAGCACGGCCGCGAGAGCAAGAAGGAGACGCGGCGTTTTCAGAAAAACATTGGTCATCGACACTCCGAATTCACTCGCCCCTATAGCATTTTTCCATGTGGCGCCGCGCCCCTCTTGACGCGGACGACGCCCGACCGGCAAGAGTTGGCGGCAACGAAAGGCCGCTCCATGACCAAATCCACGCCCGAGTCGCGCAAAGCCATGCGCCCGCGCACAAAGCTCGCTCATGCGGGGCGCGAGCCGTCCGAGCAGTTCGGCTTCGTCAATACGCCGATCTATCGCGGCTCGACCGTGATTTTTCCGAATGTCGCCGCGCTGGACGCGCGCGGCTCCGCCCGCTTCCGCTATGGCACTTACGGCACCCCGACCACCGAGGCGCTGGAAAAGGCCTGGTCGGAAATCGCCGGCGCGGCCGATACCGTCCTCGCTCCGTCGGGGCTTGCGGCGATCACGCTCGCCCTGATCACGGCGCTCAGCGCCGGCGACCATGTGCTCGTCACCGATTCCGCCTATGATCCGACGCGCTATTTCTGCGATGGCGTGTTGCGCCGCATGGGTGTCGAGACGACCTATTACGATCCGCTCGCCGGCGCCGGCATCGAAGCGCTGTTCCGGCCGAACACCAAGGCGGTGCTGGTCGAGGCGCCGGGATCGCAAAGCTTCGAGATGCAGGACATTCCCGCCATAGCCGAAGTCGCGCACGCTCACGGCGCCTGCGTCATCATGGACAATACCTGGGCGACGCCGCTGTTCTTCCCGCCGCACGAGCGCGGCGTCGATCTGGCGGTCGAGGCCGGCACCAAATATCTCTCCGGCCATTCCGACCTTCTGCTCGGCCTTGTCTCCGCCAGCGGGCGCTGGGCGAAACCCTTGCGGCATACGTCCCACCTCTTCTCCATGTGCGCCGGGCCGGAAGACGTCTTTCTCGCCTTGCGCGGCCTGCGCAGCATGGATCTGCGCCTGCGCGAGGCGGAGCGGCAGGGGCTGGAGCTGGCGCGCTGGCTGAAAGAGCGGCCGGAAGTGTCGCGGGTGCTGCATCCGGCGCTCGAGGACGACCCCGGCCACAAGATCTGGAAACGCGACTTTTCCGGCTCGTCCGGCCTGTTCTCGGTCATTCTTAAGCCGGCGCCCAAGGCGGCGGTCGCGGCCCTGCTCGACGGTCTCGAATTGTTCGGCCTCGGCTATAGCTGGGGCGGCTTCGAAAGCCTGGTCATCCCCTTCGACTGCGCCAAATATCGCAGCGCGACGACATGGGCGCCCGAAGGCCCGGCGCTGCGTTTTTCGGTCGGGATGGAGGATATCGAAGATCTGAAGGACGATCTCGACAAGGGTTTTGCGCTATTGCGCGCCCAGGCGTGAACGACTTCCGCGCGGCCTGGGCAGCAGGTCGTCGCCCTCCAGCGTGAACGCAATTTTCCGCCGCGCGAAAATCCGCGCCACCGCGAGCGCCGAAGCGACGCCCAGAATGGCGCCGGCCAGCACGTCGCTCGGATAATGCGCGCCGACGATCAGGCGCGAGGCGGCGACCGGCAAAGCGAGGGCGAAAAACAGCGCCGCGCGACGAGGCATGAAGAAGCTCAGCGACGCTGCGGCGGCGAAGACCGTGGTCGTATGTCCCGAGGGAAAGCTCGCCAGCGCCGCCTTGATCGAAAACAGGTCGAAATGCCAGGGCCCCAGCGTATCGATCAGCCTTGGCCGCGCGCGTCCGACCAGATGTTTGACGACCTGCGACAGGATGCCCGAAACAGCCTGGACCACGAAAAAATAGAAGGCGCGGGAGGCCAGCAGGCCATATCGCGCCCGGGCGCGGCGGGTCGCCTCCTTGGCTCGACGGTAGAGCGCATAGAGCAGGGTCAGGATCGACAGGGCGAACAGCCAGCCGGACTTGCCGGCTTGCGTGACGAGGTCGAAAAAATGGACGAGGTGGGGATTGAGCTGCGCCGCCGCGCGGGCTTCCTCCACGTCGAAAGCCAGGCTGAGGCTGTCGAGCATGGCGAAGGCCAGAACCGCCAGCGCCAGCCACAAGGGCCACAATAAAGCTTGCTGATGTTTTGGATGCGTCCAATGGGCGGCGAAATCGCTCCAGGCGACGCGTCCGATCGCCGCTGCGTCAGGCAGCGTCTGGCATGCGGGCGCTGAGGTTTCTGTCAAGCGGTGCATCTCATCGAGAGTGGCGACCCCGGCTGGATTCGAACCAGCGACCTACTGCTTAGAAGGCAGTTGCTCTATCCGGCTGAGCTACGGAGTCCCAGGCCAGCTCTCGCCCGAAGCGCGGAATATTTCAGTGCGTCCAGGGCGACAGGCGGTTGGCTTTGAAATTGTCGGAATAGGCGATGATGCGGCGTTTCAATTCCTTCGGCTCTTCGACGCGATAGGGAATGGCGTTGCGCTCGGCATAGGCCACCGCCTCTTCCCTGGTGGCGAAGGTCAGCTTGATCTGGCTCTTCATGTCGCTCGAAGCGGTCCAGCCCATCAGCGGCTCGATGCTGCGCGGCGTCTCGGGCAGATAATCCAGCCGCCACAGGCGGGAATTGCCCGCGCCCGACTGGGTGGCGGTTTTAGCGGGGCGATAAATGCGAGCCGTCATGATCGTTCCCAAAACTGTGCCCGCGCCAGGGGGCGAGTGGTCGGGGCAGCAGGATTCGAACCTGCGACCTGAAGTACCCAAAACTTCCGCGCTACCAGGCTGCGCTATACCCCGACTAGCGCTTGCGTCTGGCTAACATGGGCGGCGCTTTCCGACAAGTCGCCATCGCGGCGCCGGCTCAGCGCGCAAACATCGGATGGCGCACGACATCGCCCACTTTCAGGCCGATTTTCCGCGCAAAGCCGCCATTGACCTCGAGCACCGCATAGGCGGGCCCGTCCGAGGAAATGATCGCTTCCGACAGGGGCTCGGCGTTCTCGGCGATATGGGTGACCACGCCGGCCCGCGACATGAAGATCATGTCGAGCGGAATATAGGTGTTCTTCATCCACATCATCACGCTCTGCGAGCGGCCGAAGTCGAAAAGCATGCCACGATCGGGCGGCAGATAGCGCCTGTACATCAGGCCGCGCTCAAGCTCGGCTGGCGTCCGCATCACCTCGACCTGAAGGACATGATCGACCGGATGCGCGCTTCTGGCGTCGGTGACGACGGTCAGCTTTTCGAGAATCGTGGAATCGGCGGCTTCCTGCGCATGCGCCGTCGAAACGGCGGGGGCGGCGGCGGCGAAGCCGAGAAAGACCGCCAGCGCGCAGACCCACAAGGCGCCGCGCCGCGCGGGGCGCGCCGCAACGCGAAGGGCCGCCACAAAAGCCGAAAACCGCGACATGGAGACTCCGGACTAAAACACGCACAGACAGGATGGGGCGCAGCCCTCAGTGGGCGATCGGCAGCCTGGTTTCCAGCGGACGAACTTCCGCCGCCATCAAACCCTTGGGGCCGGGCCCGAACCGCGCCAGCAGGCTGTCGCCGGGTTTCAGGTCGGCGATGCCGTAGCGGCGCAGGGTCTCCATGTGGATGAAAATATCCTCGGTGCCCTCGCCGCGCGACAGGAAGCCGAAACCCTTGACGCGATTGAACCATTTCACGACGACGATTTCAAACCCGCCGACCGCCTGCACCAGCGTGTGAGTGCGCGCCATCGGCAGTTGCGCCGGATGCACCGCCGTCGATTCGTCCATCGACACGATGCGGAAGACCTGGAGGCCGCGCGAACGGTTCTGCGCCTGGCAAACCACCACCGCGCCCTCCGGCGCGGTCTGGTAGCCGTCGCGCCGCAACACCGTGACATGGAGCAGAACGTCGGCGAGGCCGTTGTCCGGCACGATGAAGCCGAAGCCCTTGGCCATGTCGAACCATTTCACGCGGCCGCGAACCTCGATGATTTCCGCGGCGGGATCCGCAACGAAATCCAGGCCGTGGCCCTGCTCAATTCCTGTGGATTCCTTGGCGCCCAATGAATTGGCTCCCGAATTATTACGCTGACGGCCGGCGCGTCCTGCCGGGGCCAGGCCCCGAACTCAGCCGCGAACAGCTTGAGAATCATTGATTGGAGGATAGCATCGGGCCTGAGCGTTCAAAGCCGATTTTTTGGTCTCCGGCGAGTCACGCACATGAATTTTATGCGCTCCGAAAAAAACGCTTGCCCCGGATTGCCTGAGGCAAGCGCCGGATCTGGCGTCAGCCGGACGCCGTTTTGCCGAACGCGCGAGCCTGCGCCTGGCCGATCCAGTTTTCTCGCTCGACCCTGCCTGGAAAGGCGAGATAGAAGCCGATCCACCGCCCGTTATCGACCGACCAGCGCGCGATCTGGGCATAGGTCCAGGTTCCAAGCGCGTTCAGCCGATCCGCGGTCGCCGGGTCAATCCCTTCGATCGCCGAGAGATCGTCCTTTTCGCCGTGCGGCGGCTGCAGCAGCGACAGCGGCCTCTGCCCGGCGTAGATTTCGTCGTTGGCGTGCGGCGCGATGATCCCCGGCAAGGCGGCGTGCAGGGCCGCCGCGGCGGCCTCGTCGAGCGGCGCCGCTTGCGCGTCATTGCGCGCCTCGCCCAGCCGAATCGCGCGCGAAAATTCCGTATCGACGCCGCTGGCCAGCAATCGCGCCTGGGCGACCCAATATTTGCGCGCGACCGGACCGCAATGGACGAGCTTTCCGGCGATCCACTGCTCCTGCTCCGGCGTCCACGCCGCGATCTGGCTAAATCGCCGCACGCCGAGATCATGCAGTTCGCCCGCGATCTTTTCGCCAATGCCTCGGATCAGCTGCAGATTGTCCTCATCCTCGCCCCGCTCGGGACGCTCAATGCCGGGCGGCGCCGAAGCCGGCGAGGCGGCCGATTTCGGAAAATAGTTTCTGCGCCGCGCCAGACGCCGCCAGAGCCGCCGGAACGGCGGCCGCCAGGGCCGCGGCGTGGCCCGTCAGAGCATTTACGCAGTCCTCAAGGGCCGAATCCGCCGCGACCGGCGTTTCAGCCTTCGCCGCGGCAGCCGCCGGCGCATCCTCCGCCAGAAGCTTCTGCGCCGCGCTCGACGCCGCCAGAGCAGCCGGAACGGCGGCCGCCAGGGCCGTGGCGTGGCCCGACAGAGCGTTCACGCTTTCCGCGAGGGTCAAATCCGCCGCGACGGGCGTTTCAGCCTTCGCCCCACCCGTCGCCGGCGCTTCCTCCGCCAGAAGCTTCTGCGCCGCGCCAGACGCCGCCAGCGCCGCCGGAACGGCTGCCGCCAGAGCCTCGGCGTGGCTCGCCAAAACGTTCACGCCTTCCGCGAGCGCCGAGTCCGCGCTCGTCACTGTCCCGGTTTTCTTGTCGGCCGTCGCCGTTTGCAACGCGGCTTTCCGCGGCGCCGGCCTGGCGACGAAAAGGCCTTGCAGCAGACAGCCGAAAAGGCAACCAATGACATAGGCGGCGGCGAGCAGAAGCGCGGTTTCAAGCCAAAAACCCTGGCGGCCCGGCAAGACGCGCAAGCCAGGCTGCGGCGACGCCGGCAGCAAAGAGGAACAGCGCAAAAACAGGCCAGCCCGTCCAGGACGCCGGCTTTCCGCTCTTGCAGGTGACGAAGCCGACCAGGAGGCCGAGGGCCGCCGCCGCGGCCAGCCAGGAATAAAGGGCGTTAACCAGGTAAATCATGGGGCCGCCCTCACTTCAGATTGAATTCGATGCGGCGATTTTTCGCCCGGTTTTCATCCGTATCGTTGGGAACGAGCGGCCTGGTTTCGCCATAGCCTTCCGCGGTAAGGCGATTCGCATTGATTCCGGCGGCGACCAGATAATCGCCACGCGCCACGCGCGCCGGCGCGACAGCCGGCGATATTTCCGACGATGTAACCGACATCGTCGGTATGGCCGGAAATTTCGAACGAGACGTCCGGGCATTGGTTGGCCGCGGCGACCAGGGCGTCGAGCACGGCGGTGGATTCCGGCTTGAGCCGGGAACTGGCGCATCTCGAACTGGACCGGTGTCGCGCGCACGATATCCATGAGTTTGGCCTGGCAATCCTTGGCGGCCAGTGGCGCGGTCGTCCCCGCGCCAGCCGCAGCCGCAGGCGGCGGCGAAGGAGCGGCGGCTTGCTGCGCGGGCGGAGCCGGCGGCGGCGCTTCACGCGCTGCGCCGGTCAGACTGGTCTCGACGGCAAAGCTTCCGGGAATGGCCGCGAAAAGGCGGATTTCGTCTCGTCGGCAGCCTCGGCCTTGATCGCGTCGCCGCTCAGGGACACCGCTCGGTCCTGGAGGCTGAATTGCCCCGACGCGCAGCCGCGCCAATTGTTCGAGCCCCGCCAGCGCCGCCGTCAAAAACGCCTTGGGCGCGCCGGCGCCGAGTTGCATTCTGTCGTTCACCGTCAGAGCCGCGAAATTTCTCCCTGGCCGCGACGAGGATTTTGTCGTGCGTCGCCTCGTCGTGGATAAAAGCCGGTCAGGACAAGGCTCGTTTCGGTCTTCTCCGCGCCCGCCACATAGGGCGAAATCACACCCGGCAGCACGCCTTTCAGATCGAGCGTCAGGCCTGGCGCCTCCCCGATGCAGGCAGAGACGGACATGGCGTCCTTGCCTGCCAGCGCCTGTCCTTCCAGCGTCGTCACATTGTCGATCAGAGACGCCTTGCCCGTCTTCAATTGCGCCAGGGCGCGAAGCGCGGCGGAAGCGTTGGCGGCGAATTTCGCCGGCGCGCCCGAGGCGACCTGCAATTGGTCGACCAGGGCGAGCCGGGGGAAAAGCTTTTTCGCCTGGGCCAGGATCGCAGCGCGCTCCGCCTCGGAGCCGACGAAGCCGCCCACAAAAGGGATCTTGCCGTCGTTCTCCGCCTGCAAGCGCGAAGCCGCCGCCCTTGGCGCGACGATCGCCTCATGCGCCAGGGCGACTCCCTCCGGCAAGGAATGGGCCTGCGCCGCGCCGCCTTGATATTCGGCCGAGTTCGGCGCCTGGCCGGAGAACTCGAGATCATCGTCGCGCAATTCGGCCTCGCCGGCCGTAAAATGCGACAGAACCTGCAAGGCGCCTCCGGTCTTGGCGGCGAAATTCTTCGGCGCGCCGGTAATAATAGCTCATGTCATCGACAATTCGCGTCCTTGGCAGCGACTTTTGCGCCGCGGCGACAATGGCGGCGCGATCTCGGTCGGCGAAGACGCGCCGCCGGAAAGGGTCAGGAGGCCGTCCGCCAGCGCCGCGCGCCAGATGTAGGGATCCCGCGGCGGCGGCTCGCTCAGGCCGTCCTCGACCTGCCGGACCCCGCGAGCGTCGGCGGCCGCGGCGAGGGCGGCGGGACGCATCGCCTCGTTGAAAATCCAGCCGTTGAGACTGACGTCGCGGCCCGCCGCAATCGAAAAACCGTGCTCGCCCGTCACTTGCGCCAGAGCGGCGTCGGCCTGGGCCGCGACATCGCTCTCGATGCGGCTCGTCTCGGTCCAGTTCATGATGAGCCACAACGCCAGGAGCGGCAACAGGCCGATCCACCATTTACCCGGCTGACACATGAGATTCTCCCTGACAAATTGCGGCCTAATCTGGCGTTGTCTCGCGAATATTATTTGACGAAATCGGGAGGCCGCGCCTCGGCGAACCGCAATCTTTACGCTCGTCGAAACGCTTGGAGATTAGCCGCGCCCAGACCTGAGCGCCAGCAGCCATTGCAGTAGGGGAACGGTGAAAATAGTCACCTGCGCTAAGCGTCTTCCTTGCCGGGAGGCGCTTGCCAATCGGTTCAGGGTCGGGCATATGTCTGCGCCACAAGGTTCGCTACGGCCCCTCCGCCGTATCGGGCCTCGCGCGCTGGAGACGTGGCCGAGAGGCTGAAGGCGGCGGTTTGCTAAACCGTTATAGGGTTGTAAAGCCCTATCGAGGGTTCGAATCCCTCCGTCTCCGCCATGCCCGTCGTGCGTCGCCGTAATGGCGTCGCGGGTCGCAATGGGTCGTTTGTCGTGACGCGCGCTCCATCCGGGATCTCCATTTTCGCGAGGCGATCCATTTTCTCGTGGCGATCCGTTTTTGCGAGGCGATCCATGCGCGCCGGTTTCGAGCTTCCTCGCCGCCCAGGACGCGCATCCTCGAAATGCGAACTCCAGATCGCGTCTCACGCCGCCCGCGTGGCGACGATGCTCGTCGCCCTTACGACGGCCTTCGCGCATGCTTCGACGCCGCGACCGCCGCGCCGTCCCGATGAATTCGGCAAGCCGGCGTCCTCCGGATCGCCGTCGCAAACCCCGCCCGGCGGACGCATGCCGGTCGACGTCGACGTCAACGGCCTGCAACCCTACAATCTGCCCTCCGCCTCGCGCGAAAAAATGCATCAATGCGGCGATGAATGGCGCAAGCTGAAAATGGCCGGCCAGAGCAAAGGCCTGATCTGGCGCTCATTCGCCGAGAAATGCCTGACGCGCTGAAGGAGCCGCGGAGCCGACGCAAAAAAGGCGCGCCCCAAGGCGCGCCTCAACTGTCGCGGCAATACGTCGAGCGACGCTCAGTTCTGTCCGTCGTTCGGCTCGGCGACCGGCGGCGTCGCCTCGGGCGCGGCGACAGGCGCCGGCTTCGGCTTGCGCACGACCTTGCGCTTGGCCTTCGGCTTCTCGGTGACGGGCGCGACGACCGGCGCCGCAACCGTCTTCGTCACGCGGCGCGAGGCCGCCGCGGTGCGCGCCGCAGGTTTCGCGGCCGGTTTGGCTGCGGCCTTTTTCGCGGCGGGCTTGGCCGCGGCGGCTTTGACGGCGGGCTTTTTTGCCGGCGCCTTGGCCTTGGACTCGCTGGCCTTCACGCGGGCGTTCTGCGTCGCCGCGGATTTCGACTTGGCGGCGGGCTTCTTCGCGGCCGCAGGCTTTTTGGCGGCGGCGGCTTTCGCCGCTGGCTTCTTCGCAGCGGCGGCTTTTGCGGCGGGCTTTTTCGCTACGGACTTGGCGGCAGACTTGGCGCCGGACTTGGCGGCAGACTTGGCGGCAGACTTGGCGACCGCCTTCGCGGCGGGCTTGGCTGCAGCCTTGGCGGCGGGCTTCTTCGCAGCAGTCTTTTTGGCGGCGGCGGCTTTCGCGGCAGGCTTTTTCACGGCCACAGACTTGGCGGCCACGGACTTGGCGGCGGCGGACTTGGCGGCCACGGACTTGGCGGCCGGCTTCTTCGCCGCAGACTTGGCGGCCGGCTTGGCTGAAGTCTTGGCGGCGGTCTTGGCGGCGGGCTTTTTCGCTGCGGCCGGCTTGGCTGCGCTCTTGGCCGAATTTTTGGCGGCGGACTTCTTCGGCGCGGCGCTCTTGGCCGGCGCTTCCTTCTTCACCGCAGGCTTCTTCGCGGCAATCTTTTTCTCGGCGGTCTTGGTCGCCGCTTTCGCCTTGGCGGCGGCGCGCGGCTTCTTTTCGGCGGCGGCGGCCGCGTCGGCTTTCGGCGCGGCGGATTTTGCCGCGGCGGATTTCTTTTTCGGTGCTTGCGCCATCTCATCCCCCTTCACGTGGCCGGCGCGTTCGATGCCGGTGATTGGCTGGATTAGCGTAATCCTGTTAATAACTCTTGCAAGAGAGCGCTTTGCCCCTTGCGCTCCTTTTCGCCCGTAAAAATGGCGTTCCCACGCGACGAAGCGACGCCGCGCACGATGCGCGAGGCGCGCGCGAAGAAGACGAAATGGTTTCGGCGCCGAGTTGCAGAGGCTCTAAAATCGCCGCTGTTTCGACGCGATTTCCGCGATCATGGAAGAGCGCTTCTCCGCGCCGCAGCGCCGCATGGGACGACGCCGCAAGTGTTACAGAATCAAGCCGTTCAGCGGGAACGCGAAAACAGTTCGCGTCGCGCCCCGCGCAATTTTTTTTGAGTTTCAGGCGAAATGGACCCGGCTTTCCTCTGCCGCAATTTCCTCGTTTTCGGAGCGAAGGATTTCTGGTCGCGCGTGCTGCGAGAAGGTCGGCTGCGCCCTCGTCTCGGCCTCTTCGTCGGCATCAAAAAAGGTTCAAAAAAAATTTGTGCGCAAACAAAAAAATGCGCTCCGCGAGGGAGCGCACGCTTGAAAAATGCGATCGCCGCGAATGACGCGGCGCAAGAGGCGAATCAGATTCCGAGCTTGCTCTTCAGGATATCGTTCACCGCCTGCGGATTGGCCTTGCCGCCGGTGCCCTTCATCACCTGTCCGACGAACCAGCCGAGCATGGTCGGTTTGGCTTGCGCCTGCGCCACCTTGTCCGGATTGGCGGCGATGATCTCGTCCACCGCCTTCTCGATCGCGCCAGTGTCGGTGACCTGCTTCATGCCGCGCGCCTCTACGATCTCGGCGGGATCGCCGCCCTCGGTCCAGACGATTTCGAACAGGTCCTTGGCAAGCTTTCCGGAAATGACATTGCTCGGCGATAAGATCGACGATGCCGCCAATCTGCGCGGCGGAGACCGGCGAGGTCTCGATGCCCTTGCCTTCCTTGTTCAGGCGGCCGAACAATTCGTTGATCACCCAGTTGGCGACCAGCTTCGCGTCGCGCCCCCTGGCGGCTTCCTCGAAAAAGTCGGCCGAGGCGCGCTCGAGCACCAGCACGCCGGCGTCATAGGGCGACAGGCCATATTGCGCGACGAAGCGCGCCTTCTTCTCGTCCGGCAGTTCCGGCAGATGCGAGGCCAATTCATCGACATAGGCCTGTTCGAATTCGAGCGGCAGAAGATCGGGATCGGGGAAATAGCGATAGTCGTGCGCCTCTTCCTTGGAGCGCATCGAGCGGGTCTCGCCCTTGGCGGGATCGTAGAGGCGCGTCTCCTGGTCGATCTTGCCGCCGTCCTCCGATATGCCGATCTGGCGGCGCGCCTCGACGTCGATGGCGTGGCCGATGAAGCGGATGGAGTTGACGTTCTTGATTTCGCAGCGCGTGCCGAGCGTTTCGCCGGGCTTGCGCACCGACACGTTCACGTCGGCGCGCAACGACCCCTGCTCCATGTTGCCGTCGCAGGTTCCGAGATAGCGCAGGATGGTGCGCAGCTTGGTGACATAGCAGCGCGCCTCCTCGGCCGAGCGCATGTCGGGTTTGGAGACGATCTCCATCAGCGCGACGCCGGAGCGGTTGAGATCGACGTGAGAATCATTGGCGCCGAGATCATGCAGCGACTTGCCTGCGTCCTGCTCCAGGTGCAGGCGCTCGATGCCGACCGAAATCTGCTCGGTCGGGGAGAGATCGACCAGCACCACGCCTTCGCCGACGATCGGATGCTTGTACTGGCTGATCTGATAGCCCTGCGGCAGGTCGGGATAGAAATAGTTCTTGCGGTCGAACACCGAGCGCAGGTTGATCTGCGCCTTCAGGCCCAGGCCGGTGCGGATCGCCTGGGCGACGCATTCCTCGTTGATCACCGGCAGCATGCCGGGCATGGCGGCGTCGACCAGCGAGACATGGCTGTTCGGAGCGCCGCCGAATTCGGTCGAGGCGCCGGAAAACAGCTTCGACTTGCTCGTCACCTGGGCGTGGATTTCCAGACCGACGACGACTTCCCAGTCGCCCGTCGCGCCCTTGATCAATTTGGCCGGATTGACTTGCGTGTTCATCGCAAAACCCATCTTTCGCCCGCGCGGGGCCGTTTCACTTCGTCTCTTGTGTCGTCTCTTGCGCCGCGGCCTGCATCAGCCGCTCCTCATAGGCGATCGACCATTCGACCAGCGCGGTCCATAGCGACCGCGCCAGCTCCGCATCGAGATTCCTACGCGCCGCTCCGTCGAGGACGCGCGAAAGCACTTCATCGACGCGCGGCGGAATGCGCGCCGGCCAGCCGATCCGCGTCTTGATCGCCGCGGCATTCTCGATCTGGCGCTGGCGCTCGGCGAGAAGTTCGACCAGCGCCGCGTCGAGCGCGTCGATCCTTTCACGCAAGGCGGCCATTTCCGCATTGGGCGCCAGAACCGCCGCCCCGCCCTCGTGGCTCGGCCCGCTCATGGACAACTCCCCGGCAAGGAAACCAATATGGCCGTGGCGCGGGCCCGCATCAATCCCACCAGCTTTCCGGCAGGCCGATCTTCGGCGCGGCGTCCTCGATCGCGAGGGCGAGCGAGAACAGGGTCTCCTCCTCGAACGGCCGCCCGATCAATTGCAGGCCGAGCGGCAAGCCGTCCGACGACAGGCCGCCGGGAACGACGATGCCCGGAAGGCCGGCCATGTTGACCGTCACCGTGAATACGTCGTTGAGGTACATTTCGACCGGATCGGCCGAGCCCTTCTCTCCCAATGCGAAAGCCGGCGACGGCGTCGCGGGCGTGAGGATGGCGTCGACGCCCGCGGCGTAAGCCAGGTCGAAATCGCGCTTGATCAGGGTGCGGATTTTCTGCGCGCGCAGATAATAGGCGTCGTAATAGCCGGCGGACAGCACGTAGGTGCCGATCATGATGCGCCGGCGCACTTCCTTGCCGAAGCCCGCGGCGCGGGTCTGCTCGTAGAGATCGGCGATGTCCTTGCCGGTCTTGCGCAAACCATAGCGGACGCCGTCGTAACGGGCGAGATTGGACGAGGCCTCAGCCGGCGCGACGATGTAATAGGCGGGAAGCGCATGTTTGGTGTGCGGCAGCGAGATGTCGCGGATTTCGGCGCCCGCCGCGCGCAGCCAGGCGACGCCCTGCTCCCATAGCGCGACGATCTCCGGCGACATGCCGTCGAGGCGATATTCTTTTGGAATGCCGATCACCTTGCCCTTGATCGAGGCGCCGACCGCCTTTTCGTAATCGGGCACGGGCGCATCGACGCTGGTCGTGTCCTTGGGATCGTGGCCGGCCATCGAGCGCATCAGGATCGCCGCGTCGCGCACGTTCTTGGCGATCGGCCCCGCCTGGTCGAGCGAGGAGGCGAAGGCGACGATGCCCCAGCGCGAGCAGCGGCCATAGGTCGGCTTGATGCCGACCGTGCCGGTGAAGGCGGCAGGCTGGCGGATCGAGCCGCCGGTGTCGGTCGCGGTGGCGCCGAGACAGAGGCGCGCGGCGACGGCGGCCGCAGAGCCGCCCGACGAGCCGCCGGGCACGATCTTCGCGTCGGAGTCTTTGCGCCGCCAGGGCGAGACCACAGGGCCGAAATAGGAGGTCTCGTTCGACGAGCCCATGGCGAATTCGTCGAGATTGAGTTTGCCCAGCATGCACGCGCCGTCGCGCCACAGATTGGCCGAGACGGTGGATTCGTACTGCGGGATGAAGCCTTCGAGGATATGGCTGCCGGCGGTCGTCTGCACGCCTTCGGTGGCGTACAAATCCTTGATGCCGAGCGGGATGCCCTCGAGCGGGCGCGCCTCGCCCCTCGCGATCCGCTCGTCGCTCGCTTTCGCCTGCGCCAGCGCCTTTTCCGGCGTCTCGACAATATAGGCGTTGAGGCTTTTCGCCCGCGCCACGGCGTCAACGAAGGCTTGCGTCAGTTCGACCGCGGAAAAGCTTTTTGCGGCGAGGCCCTCGCGCGCTTCGGCGAGCGTGAGGCGGGTCAGATCGGTCATGGGCGAAACTCTGTGGCAAAACTCTGTGAAGATCAAATCGTGCGAAAATGGATTACTCGATGACTTTCGGCACGACGAAAAAACCGTCCTCGCGGGCCGGCGCATTGGCCAGCACCTTGTCGACGATAAAGCCGTCGGTGACTTCGTCGACGCGCTTCTTCATGCGCATCGGCAGGACCGAGGTCATCGGCTCGACGCCTTCGACATCGACGGCGTTCAGCTCTTCGACAAAGCTGAGGATGGCGTTGATCTCGTTTTGCAGATAGGGCGCTTCCGCCTCGCTCACGCTGATGCGCGCGAGATGGGCGATGCGCCGCACCGTCGCCAGATCGACCGACATGAAGGCTCCGTAGTCTCGAATGTTAAGGGTTGGCTTGGAAATGAAAGGCTTCGCAGCCTATACAGAAGCCGGCGCCGCGGCGCAATGAGTCCGCGCCGGCTTTACTTTTTCAGGAACACATAATCCGCCGTGTAAGGCATGGCGCGAAAAACGCCCTCGGCGTCGCAGGCGCCGGCCAGCGCGCCGCCGCGCGTATACACCCGCTGGATGGCCACGGCGTCGCCCAGCAGGCCGCGCCCCTCGTGGGCGGTGACGTCGAGCTTGAGCCAAAGCGCGTCGGCGGGCGTCGCGCCCGGCGCCTTGCCGGCCACCTTGCCCCGCACGAGGCTTCCGTCGGCCAGTCGCCAACTCGGGCCGGCGAAGTGCTGGCCAAGGGTCGCGCCGTCGCGCAGCAGGGTCGCGATCGGCTCGCGAAAGGCCCAGACCGGCTTGCCGTCCGGGCCCGCCTTGCATTGGTAGACCTGCGCGCCGACGGCGTGGAGGGTGAGAAAGGCCGTGAGGCCCGGCGCCTGGATCGACTTCGGCAAGTCTTCCGCGCGGGCGCAGGCCTGCGGAAGACTTGCCGCCAGGACTGCGAGGATCGTCAATTTCAAGCCGGTCATGCTGGCCTCCTAAAAGACGAGCGCCTCGCCGATCGCCGGCGTGTGAATGCGCGCGCGTGATCCCTCCATGGCGGCGGCGAAGGCGTCGGGCGTCTGGTCGATGATGGGGAACGTCCCGTAATGCATCGGGATGACATGGCGGAAATCGAAGTAGCGCTGCGCCGCGAGCGCCGCGGTCGCGCCATCCATGGTAAAGCGGTCGCCGACCGGGATCAGGCCGATTTCCGGCTCGTAAAGTTCACGGATCAACTCCATGTCGGAAAAAATCGCCGTATCGCCGAAATGATAGACGCGCGGCCCCTGCTGCGGCAGCAGGACGACGCCATTGGGATTGCCGAGATAGACCGCCTTGCCGTCGACCGTCGTCGATGAGGAATGCAGTGCCGGAGTCAGGACGACATCGAAGCCGCCGCAGGGAATTTTGCCGCCGGTATTGCCGGGATTGATGTTTTCCGCGCCCTGCCCGTGCAGGAACATGCAGACCTCGAAATTGGCGACGATCTGCGCGCCGGTCTTCTTGGCGATTTCCGCAGCGTCGCCGATGTGGTCGTCATGCCCGTGCGTCAACACGATATGTGTGACGCCGGCTGAAGCCTCGTCCACCGAGCCGGTGAATTTCGGATTGCCGGTGAGGAAGGGGTCGATCAGCAGCGCCGAGTCCGACAGGTCGATGCGGAAGGCCGAGTGGCCGAGCCAGGTGATTTTCATTTGGGCGCCTTTCAGAAAAGCAATGGCGGCGAGTTTAATGTGGCGACGCAGGTGCGCAATGGCGATCTGACAACGCCGCTGGCGCAATTCTTCGCCCCATGTTAGGCGAAAAAACATGACCGAAGACTCGAAAATTGCGCCGGCGGCGACTCTCGAAGACCTCGCGGGCCTGTTGCGCCGGAACGAGCGCCTGATGGGAATCGATCTCGGCACGAAAACCATCGGCCTGGCGCTGTCGGATATCGAACGGCGGCTCGCCACACCGCTCGAGACGATCAAGAGGGTGAAATTCACGCCCGATGTCGAGAAAATGCTGGCGCTGGCCGACAAGCACGGCGTCGCGGCCTTCGTCATCGGCCTGCCGCTCAACATGGACGGCTCGGAAGGGCCGCGCGCGCAATCCACCCGCGCCTTCGTGCGGCAGGTTTCGGCCCTGGCGAAAAGGCCCTTCGTCTTCTGGGACGAGCGCCTGTCCACCGCAGCCGTCACCCGCGAATTGATCGCCCAGGACGCCTCCCGGGCAAGACGCGCGGAGGTTGTGGACCGCATGGCCGCCGCCTATATCCTCCAGGGCGCGCTCGACCGCCTGTCCCGCCTGAGCTGACGCGCGTTAACGCTAAAGTGAGATAAATTTTGACGGAGGCGCATCGACGCCTCGATTTTCACCATATATCTTCACTAAGACAACGCTGTAAATCGCAAACGGCGTTTTACGGAGTCAGCGAATTCCGCGGAAATTTCAGCCGACAATCGTTGGATCAAAGAATTGCAAGGCTTTTAAAAACAACGAAATGATGCAACTATCAGTTGTGTGGAAGGCTAAACTCAAAGAACAGGCGGAGGCGCCTGGGCGGTTCCGAGCGATTGGCCGCCGACGCGCGCCGATGCAAAGATGAATGCGAATCGGGGAATTATGTTCAAGAAGTCCAGACGAAAATTTGGAGCCGAGGGAAACCCGGGCGACGAAGATTTGGCGCCGAACGAGGCCGGCCTGAACTATGATCTGGCCGACGAAGCGCCGGAGGGATCGGCGGAAGAAACGGCGCGTTACATCGCCGACATGGTTGGAGCGCTCGCGGCAATGGCCGGCGAAGCCAAGCTCGACCTCCTGACCTATCTTCTGAACATGGCGCGCGTCGAAGCCGAATTGCAGGCGCGCCAGAGCGAAACGCCGGACGACGATCCCAAGGCCTGAAATCAGCGGCGCCAATCGCGGCCGATCAGCGACACGCGGTCGCCGCCGTGGCGTTCGATGCGGCCATCGATCTCCATTTCCTGCAAGATCAGGCGGATATCGCCGATCGAGCAGCCGCCGGCGCGCGCGAGATCGTCCATCCCGATCGGCGCCGGCCCTAGCAGCGCCTCGATGCGCAGGCGTGGCGACATGGCCGGCGCCGTCTCGTTATGGTCGGCGACCTGGCCGCTCGCAGCCGGCCGAGGTTGAGGCCCGGCAACATCAAAATCGTCGAGACCGTCGAACTCATCCCATAGCTCCTCCCCGAACGGAGGCGGATCGGGCTCGAACAGCAAATCGTGGCGCGTCGCGCCGCGCGCGGCCAAAGGCGCTACGACATCGATGATGTCCTGGGCATTGGCGCAGAGATTTGCGCCGTCGCGGATCAGGTCGTTCGCCCCTTCCGCGCGGGGATCGAGCGGCGAGCCGGGCACGGCGAACACCTCGCGCCCCTGTTCCTGTGCGAAGCGCGCGGTGATCAAGGAGCCGGACCGGCGCGCCGCCTCGACCACCACGGTCGCCAGCGACAGGCCGGAAACGATGCGGTTGCGGCGGGGAAAATCCTTTCCACGCGGCTCATAGCCGAAGGGCATTTCCGAAACGACGGCGCCGCGCTCGATGATCTCCTCGATCAGCGCGACATTTTCCGGCGGATAGGGACGGTCGAGGCCGCCCGCCAGTACGCCCACGGTTCCGCTCGCCAGAGTGGCGCGGTGCGCGCAGGCGTCGATGCCGCGCGCCAGTCCGGACACGACGCCATATTTGGCGGCTCCCAGCGCCCGCGCGAGCTTTTCCGTCATGGCCAGGCCCGCCGCAGAAGCGTTGCGAGAGCCGACCAAGGCGACCATCGGCCTTGCGAAAATCTCGGGCCTGCCGCGCACGGCGATCAGCGGCGGCGGCGCGTCGATGTCGCGCAAGGCCTGAGGATAATCCGGCTCGCCCAGAGCGATGAAGCGGGCGGAGAGCTTTTCGGCGTGCTCCCATTCGCGCAGGACGCTGTCGCGCGTCGCAATCCTTATCGGCCGTCCCCCGCCCTTGCGGATCAGTTCCGGCAGGGCCGCCAGCGCCTGCGCGGCGCCGCCATGGCGATTGAGCAAAGTGCGAAAAGTGCGCGGCCCGACGTTCTCGCAGCGGATCAGTTGCAGCCAATCCAGTTTCTGCTCGGTCGAGAAGCGCGCGAAACTCATGTCTTCTTGCCGATCCGCCCTTCGGTCCCTGCGCGCAGGCGGGCGATGTTTTCCGAATGCTTCCACCACAGGATCGCCGTCATCACGGCGAGGACCAGGGCCTGCGCCGGCAGGCCGAGCGCCCACAGGACGAAGGGGGCGCAAGCGCTGGCGACCAGCGCCGACAGCGAGGAATAGCGGGAGAAATACGCGGTCGCGAGCCAGATGGCGGCGAAGCCCAGGCCCGCCGGCCACGCGAAGCCGAACAGGCACCCGATATAGGTGGCCACGCCCTTGCCGCCCCTGAAATTCAGCCAGACGGGAAAGATGTGGCCGACAAAGGCGGCGAAGCCGGCGATCAAGCCGGCAAGGAGCGAAAAATGCGAGAAGATCAGGACCGCGACGGTCCCTTTCAGCGCATCGAGCAGCAGCGTGGCCGCGGCGATATCCTTCCGCCCCGTGCGCAAGACGTTGGTCGCGCCGATATTGCCGGAGCCGATGGCGCGCACATCGCCGAGGCCCGCCGCCCGCGTCAGCAGGAGGCCGAAGGGGATCGAGCCGAGGCCGTAGCCGGCGAGGACCGCGGCCAGCGCCAGTGGCAGGGACGGCAGGGCCAGCGGGCTCATGCGCGCTCCATGATGACGTCGGCGCCGTGAACGATGTGGCCGGCGACCATGGTCGCCTTGACCACGCCCTGCAGGCGGGCCTCGTCGAAGGGCGTGTTCTTGCAGCGCGATTTCAGATTTTCTTTCTGCAGCACGAAAGGCTCGTCCGGATCGAACAGGATGAGGTCCGCCGGCGCGCCGCGCGCCAGACGTCCCTGGGGCAGGCGCAGGATTTCCGCCGGCCGGCAGGTCATGGCGCGCAGCAATCGCGGCAGCGCGAGCTGGCCGGCGTGGACCAGCCGCAGGCCCGCCGCCAGCAGGGTTTCGAGCCCGATGGCGCCAAAATCGGCCTCGCCGAAAGGAAGCCGCTTGGTTTCCACGTCCTGCGGGTTGTGATCGGAGAAGATGACGTCGATCAGCCCGCTCGCCACCGCCTCGACCAGCGCCAGCCTCTCGTCCTCGCGCCGCAGCGGCGGCTTGAGCTTGAGGAAGGTGCGGTAGTCGCCGATGTCGTTCTCGTTCAGCGTCAGGTGGTTGATCGACACGCCGCAGGAGACGGGGAGCCCCTCGGCCTTGGCCATGGCGATGACGTCGAGCGAAAGGGTCGTGGAGATCGGCGCGGCGCAATAACGCGCGCCGGTCATGCGGACCAGGCGGATGTCGCGGTCGAGCGCGATGGCCTCCGCCTCGCGCGGCACGCCGGACAGGCCGAGCCGCGTCGCCAGCTCGCCGGCGTTCATCACGCCGGAGCCGGCGAGGTCGCGGTCCTCGGGAAAATGCACGATCAGCGCGTCGAAATCCCGCCCGTAAGTCATGGCGCGGCGCAGGATCTGGCTGTTGCGAAGGCTGCGCGAGCCATCGGTGAAGCAGATGGCGCCGGCCTCGCGCAGAAGACCGAATTCGGCGATTTCCTGGCCTTCCAGACCCTTGGAGATCGCGGCGGCGGGCAGGACGCGGACGCGGCCGTGGTCGCGGGCGCGGCGCTTGAGGAAATCCACCACAGCGGGATCGTCGACCGGCGGATGGGTTTCGGGGCTGGCGACGATCGTGGTCACGCCGCCGGCCGCGGCTGCGGCGGTGGCGGTGGCGATGGTCTCGCGATATTCCGCGCCCGGCTCGCCCACGAAGGCGCGCAGGTCGATGAGGCCGGGGGACAGGACCTGGCCGCAGCAATCGACGAGCGCGATATTTTTCGGCAGGTTCTGCGGCGTCACCTCGGCGCCGAAATCCTTGATCGCGCCATCCTCGACAAGAAGTCCGCCGCACAGTTCGACGCCTTTTTCCGGGTCGATCAGGCGCGCATTGACAAAGGCCAGGGGCGGATGGGGTTTAATCTGAACCATGGCTTTCGATAGCGCGCGGCGGGGGATTGGGCAATCGGGCGCGGATGGCGGGAGCGTTTTTTTCGCGGGGGATTTGAATCCACGGTCTATCGACGGCGCGGATCGGCCCCCTCTCCCCGCGAGCGGGGAGAGGGCGGGGGTGAGGGGCCGCGCCACGACAAATAGCGTCCGAGCAGATAACCCGCCAGCGACAACACCGCGAAAACCACCAGCTCGAAGGCGATATTGCCCAGCGCGCCGGAAATCTTGCCCTCGCTCGTCGCCTGCGCATAGATCCGCCCGGCGGCCAGGGCCAGGATCACCACCGGCGCGGCGAGCCACCAGACGCGAAGCCCGAGCCAGCCCAGCAGCGCGGCCACGGCCAGGGCCGGCCAGGCGAGGCCGTCGCGAAAATGTGTCCCCGCGACGAAAATCAGCAGCCAGAACAGGCGAAAAGCGACCAGCACGCGATTCTCCTCGAAAAATGAACGAAAAAGTTTGCTTCTTGGCCCCGCGCTTCGGTAAGAAGACCGTTCTTATCGCAAAAAACCGAGACCAAGCCCATGCCCGAGGTGATTTTCAACGGACCCGCCGGTCGTCTCGAAGGGCGCTTCCATCCTTCCAAGCAGCGCGGCGCGCCCATCGCGATCATTCTTCATCCGCATCCGCAGTTCGGCGGCACGATGAATAACCAGATCGTCTATCACCTTTATTACGCTTTCGCCGAGCGCGGCTTTTCCGTGCTGCGCTTCAACTTTCGCGGCGTCGGCCGCTCGCAGGGCGCGTTCGACCACGGCCAGGGCGAGCTTTCCGACGCGGCCTCCGCGCTCGACTGGGCGCAGTCGATCAGCCCCGAGGCGCGCTCCTGCTGGATCGCCGGCGTCTCCTTCGGCTCGTGGATCGGCATGCAATTGCTGATGCGCCGCCCGGAAATCGAGGGATTTATCTCCATCGCCCCGCCGGCCAACCGCTTCGACTTCACCTTTTTGGCCCCCTGCCCGTCGTCCGGCCTGTTCGTGCATGGCGACCAGGACCGCGTCGCGCCGATCAAGGAAGTCACCAGCGTCATCGAGAAGCTCAAGACGCAGAAGGGGATCGTCATCGAACATGTCACCGTCGAAGGCGCCAACCATTTCTTCGAGGACCGTGTCGACGACCTGATCGCCAAGGTCGGGGTCTATCTCGACAAGCGGCTGGGCAATCCACCGAGGATCGCCATCGCCTCGCGCACGGATTAAGCTTTCAGCGCCGGCGCGATCTTGGCCTGCAATTCCTCGATCGTCTGCGCGCCTTGCAGCATCAGCGCCAAATGCGGGGCCGGGGCCATGACGAAACTGGCCGGCACGCCGCTCGCCCCGAGCGCGCGATAAAGATAGCCTTTGCGATCAACTCCGACTTTTGTGAAGGGATTGCCCTCCCTGCGCAGGAAATCGAGCGTCTGCGCCGGATCGTCGAGCGAGGCGACGCCGTAGATTTTCCCTCCCGAACGAGCGAATTCCATCAAGGCCTTGTGCTCATGGCGGCAATTCGGGCACCAGGAGGCGAAGGCGTTGAGAAAGACCGCCTGGCCCGCGATGTCGCCGGCGGAAAAGCCGGGCATCGGCGCGCCCTGGGCGTCCGTAAGGCCGGGAATCGGCGGCAGGTCGAAATGATTGGCGCTGAGCGGGTTGAACAGCCGCGCGGTGAGGCCATGGCGGCGCCAGAACAGCGCGCCCAAACCCAGGCCGGGAGCGGAGACGGCGCCGGCGGCGGCGAGCAGCAAGGCGCGGCGGGCTTTATTTTGGGGCAAGGACGTGTCGGTCATGGCGCCAGTCTGGCGCCAATGCGTTAAATCAGCGTGGACGCGACGAAACGCCCTCTCGTCAAACGCATCTTGCCGTCCTACGACTTGAGACCTTAAATAATGCAACCTCGGGCCACGAAGAGGAAAGCGCCATGAGCCAGAGCGACGAAAAAACGGCGGAAAAAACCCCGATCGAATGCGACGTGCTGGTCGCCGGCGCAGGCTCCGCCGGCCTGTCCGCCGCGCACGCCTTCGCCGCGCAGGGCCGCAAGGTGGTCGTCGTCGGCAAGATCGAGACCCATCTCGCCGGCCGCACCGTCGCTTTGTTCGAGGGCTCGCTGCGCTTTTACCGGGCGCTCGGCCTGTGGGAGGCTTGCGCCCCCCATGCCGCCCCGATGGAAGGCATCCGCATGATCGACGACACCGGCTCGATCTTCCCCACCTCGCCGAAGGAGTTCCGCTCGCGCGAAATCGATCTCGACGCCTTCGGCGAGAATATAGAGAACAACGCCTTGGTGGCGGAACTGGCGGAAGCGGCGAAGCAAAATCCGCAAATCACCCTGATCGAGGATCTGGTCGACCAGTTCGAACTGAATTTTTCCGGCGCCAGGGCGCGGCTCGCCTCGGGCGGCTGGATCAACGCCAAATTCATCGTCGCCGGCGAGGGCCGCAATTCGCAGGCGCGGCAGATCGCCGGCATCACCGTAAAAACCTGGTCCTACCCGCAGATCGCCCTGACCGTGCTGCTGGCGCATGAAAAGCCGCACCACAATATCTCCACCGAATTCCACAAGCGCTCGGGACCCTTCACCTTCGTGCCGCTGCGGGGCCGCGAGGGAGCGCCCTATCGCTCCAGCCTCGTCTGGCTGGTGACGCCGCGCGAGGCCCTGCGCCTGCAAGCCCTGTCGCCGGAAATGCTCGCCGCCGAGATCGAGGAGGAGGCGCGCGGCCTGCTTGGCGCCATCACCATCGACGGGCCGCTCGGCGCCTTTCCGATGGGCGGCCTCAAAACCTCGCGCGTCACCGGCCTGCGCATGGCGCTGATCGGCGAATCCGCGCATCTCTTCCCGCCGATCGGCGCGCAGGGCCTCAACCTGAGCCTGCGCGACATCGCCAACCTTGTCGATTGCCTGGAAGGGATCGATCTCGACGAGCCGGATTCGATCACCCGCGCGCTGGAGACCTACGAGCGGCAACGCTCGCGCGACATCGGCTTCCGGGTCAATGGAATCGATATTTTGAACCGCTCGCTGCTGGTCCACGCGCTGCCGGTCGATTTCGCCCGCGCTTTCGCGCTTAATTTTTTCTCCGCCATCGGCCCCCTGCGCCGCGCGATGATGCGCGAGGGCGTGACGCCGCACGGACCGACGCCGAAACTGATGCGCTCCCGCCCGCCCGCGCGCCGGCGGGCCTCGGCCGGAAAGGCGTAAGACTTGCGCATTGTGACCTGGAACGTCAATTCGGTCCGCCAGAGAACCGAAGCGCTCGTCGCCTATCTGCGCGAGGTCCAGCCGGACGTCTTGTGCCTGCAGGAGCTGAAATGCGTCGAGGAGCAGTTTCCGCGCCTGGAGGTGGAGGCGGAAGGCTATAACGTCGCCGTGCACGGCCAGAAAAGCTACAACGGCGTCGCCATCCTCTCCAAGGCGCCGATGGAGGTCGTCGCCGGCCTGCCGGGCGACGAGAACGACGCGCAATCGCGCTATATCGAGGCGGTCGTCCCCTGCGGAAAAAGCGTCGTGCGGGTCGGCTGCCTGTATCTGCCCAACGGCAATCCGATCGACACCGACAAATACGCCTACAAGCTCGCCTGGATGGATCGGCTGATCGCCCATGCCAAAAAGCTTCTCGCGTTTGAGGAGAGGCTGGTGCTGTGCGGCGATTACAATGTCATCCCGGAGGCGCGCGACGTCTATGATCCCGCCGCCTGGGCCAACGACGCGCTGTTCGCGCTGAAGACGCGCGAAAAATTCCGCGAGCTGCTGGCGCTCGGCTTCGCCGACGCCCTGCGCGCCACGACGGATGAGGCCAGGCAATATACGTTCTGGGACTATCAGGCGGGCGCCTGGCCGAAGAACAACGGTTTGCGCATCGACCATCTGCTGTTGTCGCCGCAGGCGGCCGACAGGCTGGCTTCAGTCGCCATCGACAAGGACATGCGGGCCAAGGACAAGCCGTCCGACCATGTGCCGATCAGGATCGATCTGAGGGATTAAATCTTTGCGCCCCGCGGCGCCCGGCCCTGGGGCCCTATGACAAAATACAAGAAAACGCCGGCCCCCGTGGCATTTCCACGAGGGCCGGCTCTCGAACTCACATACCAACTGAAGCGTCAGTGCGCTTTCGGCGGCTCTTCGACCTTCGGCGCGCCGGTCATGACCGGGATGGTCTTGGCGGTTGTGACCTTGGCGGCGGGTTTTTGCACGGTCAGGTGCAGGACGCCCTTGTCATAATGGGCGGTGATCGCATCCGTCGCAGGTTCAAACGGCAGCGTGACCGAACGATAGAACGAGCCGAAGCGGCGCTCCATCACATGCCAGTCTTTCTCTTCCTTCTTGGTCTCCATGTTTTTCTCGCCGGAGACGATCAGACGGTCGCCCTCGACGCGAACCTTGATGTCCTTTTCCTCGACGCCCGGGATTTCCAGCGTCGCCTCGATGGCGTTTTCCGTCTCCGCGATGTTCATCGCCGGAACCGGCGCCATGTCCTGCCGAGTAGGCATTTCAAAAAGTTTCGGAAAATCGCGTCCGAACAGATCCCTCTCCACTCCGCGGAAGGGATCGGTCATAAAGTCGCGTGTCCAGAGATCCGGAAGCCGGGTTTTCATGACGTCCTCCTGTCCGCGCCCCGTTTCAACGGAGCGCTGCGGCGAAGGCCTTTCCCGAAATGTGCTGAATGGGGTCGACCATCCGCCACCCGCTAACATAGAACTTTCGTCTCAGAGCGCAATGATCGAAATCATTGACGCGAATTTGTGAACGCGCCGCCTTGCTCGATCTTGTCGAGCGCCTCGGCGACGGCGTCGAAAACCAGCAGGATCGAGGCGTGGCGGGCCTTGTAGCCGCGCGCCGGCTCCAGCACGCCCGCATCGGAAAAGCGGCCCTGTGGCGGCGGACCGTTCTCCTTCAGCATTTTCCGCATGGCCTCGCGCGCTTCGCGCAATTCCTGCGGCGTCGCGCCGACGATCTGCCGCCCCATCACCGAACAAGAGGTCTGGCCGAGCGCGCAGGCCTTCACCTCCTGCGCGAAATCCGCGACCCGCCCGTCCGCGACCGCCAGATCCACGGTGACGCTCGATCCGCACAGGCGCGAATGGGCGCTGGCCGAAGCCTGCGGCGCAGCAAGACGGCCCAGGCGCGGAATGTTCGCCGCGAGTTCGAGGATTTTGCGATTGTAGATTTCGTCGAGCATGGCTTTGAAATAAGCCGCCCGCCGCCGCCTTGCAACTCGGCTTGGCGCAGCAAGGCTTCTCTCGAGACTTTCGCAGTGATTTCAGTATTTACTTTTATGAAATCAAAATGCAATAATCTGCCAGGCGCGGGCGAAGAGGCGGCGGAAAATGTCCACGGCAGTCAGCAGAATTCTCGACCACCTGAGAGACGATGGCGGCCTTCAAGGCAAGGATATAGCCAATATCGTCGCGGTTTCTCCCGCGACCGTTTCGCGCTGGTCGAACGGCAAGGCGACGCCCGACCTCCATACCCAGACTGTCATCGCCGAACTGCGCTATGTCGTGGACCGGCTCGGCGATTTCTACACGCCGGACGAAACGCGCCTCTGGCTCCACGCCAGACATCCCATGCTCAACAACGAGCGCGCCATCGATATCATCAATTCAGGGAGAACCGAAGACGTTCTCGCCGTGATTGAGGGACTCGATACGGGGGCCTATAGCTAGTGCCGGACCTTTCGCGACGCGCCCGCGACCTGGAGCTTCTCGACGCGATCGACAAATGCGCGAGAGAGAAGTTCGACGGCAAAGTCTGGCGTGTCGTGCGCGATGGTCGCGATCCGCTGTCCGGCGCCGCCTCGCGCAGCCGCTGGTGCGACGGAAGCTTCGACGTTCTCTACACATCGATGGAACGCGACGGCGCCATAGCCGAAATTCACGCATTCCTCTCCCTGCAACCGGTTTTTCCCTCGAAGCCGCGCTGGTTCGATTACGAACTCAAAGTCACGACCGAACGCAGCCTCGTTCTCGCTGATCTTTCGACGCTCGGACGCTTCGGCATTGAAGCCGCGCGCTATCGGGAGCGCGACTATTCCACGACGCAAGCCATCGCCGACGCCGCCTATTTTCTCGGTTTCGACGGGCTCATCGCGCCGAGCGCGCGCTGGAAATGCCAGAACCTGATGCTCTTCACCGACCAGATCGCGCCGGACAAGGTCGAGATCGTCAAAAAGCCGGAACAAGCCTTGTCCTGGGAGGCGTGGCGCAAATCCGCGCGCCACTAAGCCTGCCCAACCAGAGCCAGCCACGCGTCTTCGTCGATGACTTCGACGCCCAGTTCGCGCGCCTTGGCGAGCTTGGAGCCGGCGTCGGCGCCGGCCACCAGAAGGTCGGTCTTTTTGGAGATCGAGCCGGACACTTTCGCTCCGGATCGTTCCGCCATGGCCTTGGCTTCGTCGCGCGTCATGCGCAGCAGCGAGCCGGTGAAAACCACCGTCTTGCCCGCCACCGGACTGTCGCTTTTCACCGCCTCCATGGGCACGATGCGAACTTGCGCCAAAAGAGCGTCGAGCGCCTTCTCATTATGCTCTTCGAGAAAGAAATCGGCGGCGGCCTCGGCGACGACATCTCCGATCCCGTCAATATCGTTGATGCGCTGGCGCTCCTCGCTTCCGGGCGTTGCGTGCCGGGCGGTCGCGCGCAGCGACTCGAATGTCTCGAAAGAGCGAGCCAGCCTGATGGCGTTGGTCTCGCCGACATGGCGAATGCCGAGCGCGAAGATGAAGCGGTTCAACACGATCTCGCGCCGCGCCTCGATGGCGTCGAACAATTTGCGCGTCGAGACTTTTCCGAACCCCTCGAAATTCTCGATTTTCGCCAGGCTGGCGCGGTCGCGCTCCTGCAGCGTGAAAATATCCGCCGGCGTCTTGATCAGGCCCTTTTCATAGAAAAAGGCGATCTGCTTGTCGCCGAGCCCCTCGATGTCGAAAGCGTTGCGCGAGCAGAAATGCCGCAGCCTTTCCACCGCCTGCGCCGCGCAGACCAGCGTTCCCGTGCAGCGGCGCACCACATCCGCGTCGCCGGTTTTCGGATCGATTTCGCGCAGGGCCGCCGAGCCGCAGACCGGACAGACATGCGGGAACTCGTAGGCCTTCGCCTCCGCCGGACGCTTTTCCATGACGACGCCGAGGATCTGCGGAATGACGTCGCCGGCGCGCTGCACGATCACCGTGTCGCCGATGCGGACATCCTTGCGCGCAATCTCGTCCTCGTTGTGCAGCGTGGCGTTGGAGACGACCACGCCGCCGACGGTGACGGGATCGAGCCGCGCCACCGGCGTCAGCGCGCCGGTGCGCCCGACCTGGATTTCGATGTCGCGCACGACGCTGGCCGCCTTTTCCGCCGGGAACTTGTGCGCCACAGCCCAGCGTGGCGCGCGCGAGACAAAGCCCAGCCGCTGCTGCAGCGCGAGGTCGTCCACCTTGTAGACGACGCCGTCTATATCGTAGCCGAGCGAGGCGCGGCGGCTCTCGATGTCGCGGAAATGCGCCAGCATTTCTTCCGCGGAGCGGCACAGGAGGGTCAGCGGATTGACGTTAAACCCGTAAGCGCGAAGGGCCTGCATCATGCCGAATTGCGTGTCGGCGGGAAATTGCGAAATCTCGCCCCACGCATAGGCGAAGAATTTCAGCGGCCGCCGCGCCGTCACGGCGGAATCGAGCTGGCGCAACGATCCCGCCGCGGCGTTGCGCGGATTGGCGAACAGCGCCCTGCCCTGCTCCGCCTGCCGTTCGTTCAGGGCGGCGAAATCCTTGTGCGCCATGTAGACCTCGCCGCGCACGTCGAGAATTCGCGGCGGCGATCCGTCGAGTCTTTCAGGAATGTCGCCGACGGTGCGGGCGTTGGCGGTGACGTCCTCGCCGACAAATCCGTCGCCGCGAGTCGCGGCGCTGACGAGGACGCCATTCTCGTAGCGCAGGTTGCACGACAATCCGTCGATCTTCGGCTCGGCGGTGAAATCGACCGCCGCCTCCGCGCCCAGGCCGAGGAAGCGCCTCACCCGCGCCACGAATTCGAAAAGCTCCTCGTCGGCGAAAATATTGCCGAGCGAAAGCATCGCAACGGCATGGGCGATCTTGGCGAATTTCTCCACCGGCGCCGCGCCGACCTTCTTGCTGAGCGAGGCCTCGTCGGCAAGCTGCGGAAATTGCGCCTCGAGCGCCAGATAACGGCGGCGCAGGGCGTCGTATTCCGCGTCCGAAATTTTTGGCGCGTCTTCCTGGTAATAGGCGCGGTCATGCGCGGCGATTTCCGCGCCCAGTCTCGCATGTTCCTCGCGGGCCTGCGCGAGTTCGCCTTCTTTCGTCGTCATGCCGCAAAACTAGCGGAAAGCGTTGGACATTACGAGCGAAGCGCAAACAGATTTTCTTGAGCGCGGTTAAATGCTCGTGCTAACCTGCGCCGCTTGCAAACCCTCGAGGAAGGAAACGACCGAGGGCGACAAGCGCGACTTTTCACGACGCCGAGCCGTCGACGGAGCCCGGGGCAAGCGCCAGGCCGACGCGCCGCCCCGAGTTTTCAGAGCCGAAGCCGAAATCCGCAAATCCATATCCTGCCGGCAGGCGGCTTCGTTCATCAAGACGTGAGGTAGCCATGTCCAGCCTGGAACGCCTCAGCGCGGAACTCCAAGCGAAAATCATCGAGCAGCAACGGACTGCCGCGCTGCTGAGGGAATGCGAAGCGCGCGCCGACGCCGCGGAACGCGATTGCGAACGACGCGTCAACGAGCAGACGACGGAGCTCAGGGCCGCCAAGGCGCGCCTGGCTGAAGCGCTCGAACAGCGCGACATCCTCCTCCGCGAAGTCTACCACCGCGTGAAGAACAACCTTCAGATCGTCGACCTCCTGCTGGCCGCGCAAGCGCGGCAGATCACGGACAAGGACGCCGTCGCCGGACTATGCAGCGTCCGACAGCGGGTCTACTCCATGGGGTTGGTTCATCAGCAGTTGACGCAGTCGACAGACCTGAAAACCTTCGACGTCGCGCATTTCTTGCAGGAATTGTCGAAAAATATCATCGAGTTCCGGCGCTCATGACGACGTCAAGATCACCGTCCGGTCGGTCCCTTTGGCAGTGGGGCTGGATTTCGCCATTCCGCTGGGATTGCTGGTGACCGAATTGGTGACCAATTCGCTCAAACACGCGTTTCCTGACGGAACTGGCGATATTTCCGTCGTCCTCGAGCGCTGCGAGGGCCAGAAGATCGTCTTGATCGTTGCCGACAACGGGCAATCGACCGAGAGCCCTGTGTCCGCTCCCTTCGCATCGCAACCAGGGCGCGGCATCAATATCATTACGGGGCTGGTCAACCAGCTCCAGGGCACGATCGCTATTGAGACCGGGAATGGAACCCGCACCGAAATTTACGTCGCCGCTCCCGTCCAATAATGACGGACGCGCCCGTTTTTTTTGACTGCCGACGGCGCCCGCTCACCCCAGATGCGACAGGCGCTCCCACGTGCCCGGATGCGAGCGCAGCGGGCGCGACGAAGGGTGGTCCTGCATGTGGGCGTGGAACGGCGTCAGGCCGGTGTGGAAATATTCCAGCTTGCACAAGGCCGCCGCCAGCGCCTTCGGATGGTCGATCAGGTCGGCGGCCATGGCGTCGGCGGCGAGCTCCCGCACCCGCGACAGCGCGAGAAAAAGCAGGCGCGCCAGCGCCGGCGCGGCGACGAGCAGCAGGGCCAGCGGCGCCATCGCGTCCACGTCCTTGCCGTGCGCGTTCAGGCCGGCGATGCCGCGCAGGGCCGAGCTGGCGATTTCGCCCTGGACGGCTGCGGCCCAGTTCATCGCGCCGGTGTCGTGGTGGAGGATATGCGCCACTTCATGCGCGAAAATGCCCGCGATTTCATCATGCGAAAGGTTGCGCAGAAGCCCGTCCGTGACCGATATGCAGGCATTGCCGGGCGTGCCGAGCGCATAAGCGTTCATGCCCGGAAACGGCAGCAGGAAGAGTTCCGGCACGCGCTCCATTCCCGCCCGCACGCAAATATCGACCAGGATTGCATAAAGACGCGGCGCCTCCTGGCAGCGCAACGGACGCGCGCCAAAGTCGCGCAGCACTTCATGCGGCTGCCGTTCCGCCGATTGCAGTTTCGACTGGATCTGGGTGAGGGCGTGGCGGGCGCCGCCGCGCGATCTTCCTGTCGCCTGGCCGCAGAGGTCGAGCAGGTCGATCAGGCCGGACATGACGCGGTTGGAATGATGCGAATGATGCTCGCGCGCCAGGCGCCGGCGCAGCCGGGCCAGCGCCGCCGCCGCTCGGCTCGCGTCTTCATGCGCCTCCTTGCCGCGCGGCCGCTCCGCGCGCGAAACCTCGCTGGAAAAGCCCGCGCCGAGGAAGAAGCCGCCGCGCGCCGCGGCATTGCCCAAGTCAAAGCCGAAAGTCCGAAGCCCCACGGATTGCGACACGACTCACCTCCGATCACTGCGCCCAGGCTGGCACAGTAACCGAAAAGAGAGCAAACGCCATGCCAACTTTGTGACAAGGCGCTGATATAATGCAGCAATTCCTTTGTTGCGAAGCTAATGCTTGCCGGAGCCGGACTCCTTCTCAGCCTTATCCTCCCTGCCCGATTCGCTGATCGACACGTTCTTGATCGAACCGGGCAAGGGCAGTTTCGGGTCTTCGCTGCGCAGAAGCGCGATGTTGCGGTAAATGTCGAACAGCAGGGTGAAGGAGCGCGCATAGTCGCGCGCCGCCAGCGCCTGCGCCGCCGCCGTGGCGAGGGGGACGCAATTTTCCAGTCCCTCGAATTTTCCGGCATGGGCGTCGAGATAAGCGGTGAGGCGGCGCAGGGAATCGGCGCCCATGTCGGACACCAGCGCCACCGCCGCCGCCGTCTCGACCGACATCGGGCCGGTCGGACCGGGCGTCATCACCGGCGGCGTCCGCGTCTGGATGCGGGCCAGCGCCGGCATGATGTCCTGGAGGACGGCGGCGAGCATGCGCAGGTCCTCGCCCTGGTTTTCCATGCCTCTTGGCGCGCCGTGTTGCGAATAAGCCATGTCTTGCTCCTCGTGGATGGGGCAAATGAAGGGAAGGCGAACGGGCGGGGGGGAGCCCCGCCCGCTCCGGTCCGTCACATGCGCTGTTGGCCGCCGAAGGCGAGCGGAATGACCTGGGTCAGCTGCTGCACGATCTCGCTCACGTCCTGCGGGCTGAGCTGGCGCTGGTGCTGCTGGTGCTGCACGTGCTGCCAGGGATTTTGCTGCTGGCCGAACTGGCCGAGGCCATAGGCGCCCTGCCCCTGCCAGCCCTGACCCTGCTGACCGTACTGGCCAAAGCCGCCGGTCTGGCCATAGCCCTGCTGCTGCATGGACTGCAGCAATTGCGGGACGATCGGCAGAATTTGGCGAACGACTTCGCTGACGTCCTGCTGCGAGAGCTGGCGCTGCTGGCCGAAGCCGTAGCCGCCGCCGAAAGCCGCCAGAGGCTGCTGATATTGCTGCTGTTGCGCCTGGGCGAGGATCTGCGGCAGGATCGGAGCGATCTGCTGCAGAACGTTGCTGACGTCCTGCTGCGACAGCTGGCGCTGCTGCTGGCCCCAATTCTGGCCGGTCTGGAACGGATTGCCGTACATGCCCTGCCCGAAGGCGCCCTGTCCGAGCGTTCCTAGGCCGAGCGTTCCTTGCCCGAGCGTTCCTTGGGCGTAGGAGCCCTGCTGGGCCTGCTGGTTCTGGAGCAGCTGCTGCACGATCTGGTGCAGGGCGTTCTGCTGCTGGTTCGGGAAAGCGTTCTGTTGCGAGGTATCGGAATGGATCATGATGATTTTCCTCTTTCGCGTTAGCCCCCTCCTGGCCTCGCCGCGCGTAAAGCCCATCGAAGGGCGCCGGCAAGGGGCGGTTGGGTTAGCTCTCGAAGAAGGTCGATATGTGGCGGCGGCCAGCGCCGCCGGGGCCGCGCGCCTGACGTGGGAAAAGGAATCAAGGCAAGGCCGGGCCGCCGATTGGGGACTGCCGGCCGGAGCGCGGACGTCCCGATTTTTCCTTTCCCGCAGGCGGTTGACCGGAGGCGCAAAACCGATGGTTGAGCCGGCGATTGCGCCGCCCGGCGCCGGCAAAAACGCCAAAGCCGCCTTGGGATCAAGTTTCTGTGAGGCGGTGCGGACCCACCCCGAAGCAGCCGCTTCAGCCGTCGCTTTTCATCAAGCTCGCCGCCGCCGCGCGCGCCTCGTCGGTGATGGTCGCGCCGGCCAGCATGCGGGCGATTTCCTCACGCCGGTGCTCGTCCTCGAGCGGCGCGACGCTGGTCGCAACCCGCTTGCCCTTGTCGGCGAAGTCCTTGGAGATGCGCAGATGCGTCGTCGCCCGAGCCGCCACCTGCGGCGCATGCGTGACGGAGAGAACCTGAACCCGCGCGGCGAGGCGCGCCAGCCTCTGGCCGATGGCGTCCGCAGCCGCGCCGCCGGCGCCCGAATCGATTTCGTCGAAAACCAGCGTCGGCGCCGAGCCGCGATCGGCCAGCACCACTTTCAGCGCCAGCATGAACCGCGACAATTCGCCGCCCGACGCGACTTTCATCAAGGGCCCCGGCCGCGCGCCCGGATTGGTCTGCACCCAGAACTCGACGCGGTCCGCGCCATCCGCCCCGGCCTGCGCCTCATCGACGGCAATCTGCGTGGTGAAGCGCGCCTGCCCCAGTTTCAACGGCGGCAGCTCGTCCGTCACCGCCTTGTCGAGCTTTCTGGCGGCGGCGGCGCGGGCCTTGCTGAGTTCGGCGGCGGCGGCGCGAAAGGCGGCGTCCGCCGCCTCGCGCGCGCGGATCAGGGCGATCAGCCGCGCCTCGCTGGCGTCGAGCGCCGCGAGATCGGCGGCGAATTTTTCCGCCAGCGCCGGAAGCTTCTCCACCGGCGCCGCATATTTGCGCCCCGCGGCGCGCAGCGAAAAAAGCCGCTCCTCCACCCGCTCGAGCGCCCGCGGATCGAATTGCGCCTCGCGCAAAGCCTGATCGAGCGTCTGCTGCGCCTGATCGAGAGCGACCAGGGCCGACGTCGAGCGCCTTGAGCGCCGGCTCGATCAGCGCCGGCGCCTGCGAGGCGCGCCTCTCCAGCCGGCGCAGCGCCGCCGAAAGCGTGGAAGAGGGGAACCGTCGCCGCCGACGCTTTCCTGCGCGTCGCGCAAATCCCCGACCACTTTTTCCGCCTGCATCATCGCGGCGCGATTCGTCGCGAGCTGCTCCTCCTCGCCGGGCCGCGGGTCGAGCTTCGACAGCTCCTCATGCGCATGGCGCAGGAAATCGGCTTCCTTGCGCGCCGCCTCGACCGCGAGCCGCTCCTCATGCAGCGCCTTTTCCGTCCGCCGCAAATCGGCATGCGCGGCTCGGGTCCGTCCGACCAGCGAATCGAGGCCGCCGTAGGCGTCGACCAGGGCGCGGTGGACCGCCGGATCGATCAGGGCGCGGTCGTCGTGCTGGCCATGGATTTCGACCAGTTCGCGGCCGATGGCCTTCAAGGCCTGGATGCTGACCGGCTGGTCGTTGACGAAGGCGCGGCTGCGGCCGTCCGCCATCTGCACGCGCCGCAGGATCAGATCGCCCTCGACGGCAAGCTCCTGCTCAGCCGCGGTTTTCCGTGCGGGATGATCGGCGGGGGGATCGAAAACGGCGGTCACCTGGCCTTGCGCCTGGCCGGACCGCACCAGGCCGCCGTCGCCGCGTCCGCCGAGCGCCAGCGAGAAGGCGTCGAGCAGGATGGACTTGCCGGCGCCCGTCTCGCCCGTGAGCGCCGTCAGCCCGGCGCCGAAATCAAGCTCCAGCCGGTCAATCAGGACGATGTCGCGAATCGCGAGCTGGACCAGCATGAAGACCTGTCTCGGTTATCCTCTAACAAAAACAGGAAACGGGGATCAGCTCAATCCGACTTTCTTGAATGTCTTGGAAATCCAGGAGTCCGTGATTTTCGTGCGGCGAAAGGCCGCCGCTCTTCAGGCGGTCGAAGGCTTCCTTGTACCATTCCGAATTGGGGTAATTATGCCCCAGGACGGCGGCGGCGGTCTCCGCCTCGGGGACGATGCCCAGCGCGAGATAGGCTTCGGTCAGACGCTCCAGCGCCTCCTCGGCCTCGCGCGTGTTCTGGTACTTGAACAGCACTTCGCGGAAGCGGTTGATCGCCGCCATGTAATTTTCGCGTTTCAGATAATAGCGGCCGACATTCATCTCGTAGCCGGCGAGCTGGTCGCGGGCGAGCTGCAGCTTCACGCGCGCATCGCCGGCATATTGGGATTTAGGATATTTATCCAGGATCGCCTGGAAATATTTCGCCGCCTTGCGGACGTGGTCCTGGTCGCGGTTGACGTCGGGCAAGGAGCCCAGCATCGACATTCCCGCGAGATAGGTGGCGTAGGGCGCGTCGGGCGAATTGGGATAGAGCATCAAATAGCGGTCGGCGGCGGAGACGGCGTCAGTATAGGAGTTGTTCTGGTACTGGGCGAAGATCTCCATCATCAACGCCTTCCGCGCCCATTGCGAAAAGGGATATTGCTTCTCGAGCGTGGTGAATTGTTTCGCCGCCGACTCGTAATCCTGCTTCCTGAGCTTGATCAGCCCCTCGTTGTACAGGCGATCGGCAGGAACGTCGGGATCGAGCTTCATCTCGTATTTCGACGGGCCGAAAGGATTGAGGTCCGACAGCGAAAAACATTGCGCCGCCGAGGCGAAAAGGGTCGAGGCGATCGCCGCCAGCGCGGCGGCGCGCAAGAGTTTCAAGCCAGTTGCGTTACGATTGTTCATTCAACACGCTCGTCATGCAGGGGCGCCGGCCAAAGGAAACCAGCCCGAAAACCGATCAAGATAAAAGGCGCGGCGCCGGCCGGGATTTTCGCGCCAAGACGTTTAGCTCAGTCCGGCTTGTAGCTCAAACCGCCTCCCGGCGGAACCCGGCGCGCGCCGATTTCTGAGCCAAGCTCCGGACGTTAAAGCTCAAGTCTCGGACGGCGGCACAAAAAGCCGAGTTTTTGCGGCGATTTTAAGACTGGCTTGCCGATCCAGCCGCGCCCCAAGGGTTTTCAGCTTCGCTCCGGCAGGAGCGCCGGCGAAATGACCAGGCCATGATCGGCGCGGGCGCCTTCGCGCGGCGCGGGCGCGGTTTCGATGATGCGATAGGCCGACCGATCGGAGAACAGGGCCTCAAGCACCGCCACGTTCATTTTGTGGCCGCCGCAATAGGAATGGTATTCGCCGATCAGCGGCGCGCCGGCCAGGGCCAGGTCGCCGACGGCGTCCAGCATCTTGTGGCGCACGAATTCGTCGGAATAGCGCAGCCCTTCCGGGTTCAGAATGCGATCGTCTTCGATGCCGACCGAATTTTCCAGCGAGGCGCCCAGCGCAAAGCCGGCCTTGATCAGCCGCTCCACATCCGCCAGGAAGCCGAAGGTGCGGGCGCGCGCCAATTCGCGGCGGAAGGCCGCGGGCTTCGAGGTCGAGAATTTTGCGCTGGCGGCCGATCACCTCGCTCTTGAAGTCGATCTCGACGTCGAGCCGAAAACCGTCTTCGGCGCCGGATCGGCCGGGCCGCAATTCGGCGAAGCCGCGGCCGTGCTCGATGCGCACGGTCTTCAGGATTTTCACGAAACGGCGCGGCGCCGCGAGCTGGCGCACGCCGACGCTGTCGATCGCCTCGACGAAAGCCGCCGCGGAGCCGTCCATGATCGGAACTTCCGGCCCGTCGACCTCGACCAGGCAATTATCGACGCCGAGGCCGCGCAAAGCCGCGACCAGATGCTCGATCGTGCCGACCATGTGCTGCGCGCCGTCGCCGATGACGGTGCAAAGCTCGGTCATCGTCACTTTCGACCAGTTGGCCTCGATGCGCCGGCTGCCGCCGTTGGGAAGGCCGCTGCGCAGGAACACCAGGCCGGTAAAAGCTTTGGCGGGGTTGAGGACGAGACGGACGGGCTTGCCGGTATGGACGCCAATGCCTCCGGAAAGAACGACGCGGTCCCGGAGAGTGGTCTGAAAGCTCGGCTTCATCATCGTTCCGTAGGCTCGTCCCGCTCGCGCGGCAGGATCGGTTGTCATATCGCCATGATTCCGTCGCGATCTTGCTGCGTCGGCGCCATGTGTCGAATGGCGAGTGGCGAACGGCGAACCACCAAGAGAGCCCCCCTCTCCGCGACCGGTCGCATGCCTGAGCAGCCCCGTTTCGCTCGATTCGCCATGTCATAAACTAACTTCCGCGGCGCCTCGGACCAAATCACTCTTTCTTACGCGCCTGTTACAAATTAACCGTACTTTCGCCCGACTCGCCTTAATCGCAGCTTTGCTCGAATTTTCGCGCGTAATTGCCGGCGAAATCGGTCCGCGCGCACGAAAAAACCCGCCGGGGAACGGCGGGTTTCTCTTTTTGCTTCAAATCGTTCGGATCAGTTCGACTGGCGGCGCAGGAAGGCCGGGATTTCGAGCTGGTCGTCCTCGGCGCGGGCCGGGCCGCGGCCGTGCTGGTCCAACGGCGAGGCGGGCCGCTGCGCTTGCGGGCGCTTGGCGTATTCGGCATGGACCGGCGAGGGATTGGGCTGGCGCGGCTGATAGCCCTGCTGGCTGTAGCCCTGCGGCGGCGCGATCTGCGGCGCCGGGGCCGCCGCCTGCTGTTCGTCGGCGCGGCTCATGCCGAAAGTGGCCAGCCTCTCCAGCAGAGTGCGGCGGCGGCTTTCGGCCGCCGGCGGCGCGTCGACGTCGTGGCGAGCGCGCATCAGGTTCTGGCCGGGCAGCGGCAGCTCGTCGATGTTCGGCATGCGGGCGGCGCGCATGGGCTGCTCGGCGACCGGCGGAATGAAGGCTTCCGGCACGGGCGCCTCGACGCGGCGGACAGGCGCGGGCGCCGGCTCCTGATAGGCGTGCTGCTGCGGCTGCATGCGCTTGATCTGGACGTCGCCATGATGCGGCGCGTAGATCGGCAGCGGCTGCTGGGCGAAGGCCTCGGGGGCGGGTTGCGGGGCCTGCGGCTGCGGCGCGACCGCATGGACCGGGGCTGACTGGACCGGCGCCGGCTGGGTGTGGACCGGCTGCGGCGCGGGCGCCGGCTCGTCGGCGTAATAGTTCTCGGCCGCCGGCGCGGGGGCCGGAGCGGCCGGACGCGCGGCGAGCATCGCCTCGGCCTGGCGGGCCGCCGCCTGAGCGCGCAGGCGGTCGGCGTGTTCGGCGAGGCGCTGGTCGTTCATGTCGGCGATGCCGGCCGGCTTGTCGATGCCCGTGGCGACGACCGACACGCGGATGATGCCGTCGAGGCTCGAATCGAAGGTCGCGCCGAGAATGATGTTGGCGTCCTCGTCCACTTCCTGCCGGATGCGGCTGGCCGCTTCGTCGACCTCGTACAGGGTGAGGTCGTTGCCGCCGGTGATCGAGATGAGGAGGCCCTTGGCGCCCTTCATCGACACTTCGTCGAGCAGCGGATTGGCGATGGCGGCTTCGGCGGCGAGAACGGCGCGGCGTTCGCCGGAGGCTTCGCCGGTGCCCATCATCGCCTTGCCCATGTCGCGCATGATGGCGCGCACGTCGGCGAAGTCGAGGTTGATCAGGCCTTCGCGCACCATCAGGTCGGTGATGCAGGCGACGCCGGAATAGAGCACCTGGTCGGCCATCGAGAAGGCGTCGGCGAAAGTGGTGCGCTCGTTGGCGACCCGGAACAGGTTCTGGTTGGGGATGACGATCAGCGTGTCGACCGCCTTGTGCAATTCGTCGATGCCGCCGTCGGCCAGCCGCATTCTGCGCGCGCCCTCGAACTGGAAGGGCTTGGTCACCACGCCGACCGTCAGGATGCCCATTTCGCGGGCGGTGCGGGCGATGACCGGCGCGGCGCCGGTGCCGGTGCCGCCGCCCATGCCGGCGGTGACGAACACCATGTGGGCGCCGGTGAGATGATCGCGGATTTCCTCGATCGCCTCTTCGGCCGAGGCGCGGCCGACTTCCGGCTGCGAGCCGGCGCCGAGGCCCTCGGTGACCGCGAGGCCCATCTGGATGATGCGCTCGGCCTTGGAGCTCATCAGCGCCTGGGCGTCGGTGTTGGCGACGATGAAATCGACGCCCGCCAGACCGGAGGCGATCATGTTGTTGACCGCGTTGCCGCCGGCGCCGCCGACGCCGCACACCATGATGCGGGGCTTGAGTTCGCGCAGTTCAGGCGCCTTCAGATTGATCGTCATCTCTTGACCTCGTTGTTGACCGGAACCAGCCCGTGCATGCTTCGTTTTTGGATTACTAGAAACTGTCTTTCAGCCAGCGGCCGACCCGGCCGAAATAGCCTTCGGGCTGTTGCGCCATCCGCGGCCCCGCCCGGCTCGGCTCGAAATGTTCGACGCCGGAGAATTGCGGATAGATCAACAGTCCCACCGCGGCTGCGAAGCCGGGATTCTTCGCCGATTCCGGCATGCCCTGGACGCCCAGCGGGCGGCCGACGCGGATCTGGCCACCGAGGATTTGCCTGGCCGCCTCCGGCAGGCCGGTCAGCTGGCTCGATCCGCCCGACAACACGATGCGGCTGCCCGACACGACGGGAAAACCTGCCGCCTTCAGGCGGTCGCGCGCCAGTTCGAGCATTTCCTCGACGCGCGGCTTGATGATGCGCGCCAGTTGCGACTTCGGCACGTGAATGAGACTTTCGCCCTCGTCGCCGACCGGCTTCACCGTCAGCATTTCGCGATCGTCGGATTGCGACGAAATGGCGCTGCCGTAGAGCGTCTTCAGCCTTTCGGCGTCGGTCAGGCGGGTGTTCAGGCCGCGCGCTATGTCCATGGTGATGTGCTTGCCGCCGACGGCCACGGCGTCGGCGTGCGCCAGCCGCCCGTCGCGGAAAACCCCCATGCCGACGGAGCCGCCGCCGATATCGAGCACGGTCGAGCCAAGCACCGCCTCGTCGTCGACCAGCACGGCCAGACCCGAAGCATAGGGCGTGGCCACCACCGCCTCGACCGACAGATGGCAGCGCTCGACGGCGAGCAGCAGATTGCGCAGGGCGGCGGAATCGGCGCTGACGACATGAAGGTCCGCGCCCAGGCGCTCGCCCATCATGCCCTTGGGATCGCGGATGCCGGCGGCGCCGTCGAGCGTATAGCCGGTGGGAAGGCTGTGCAGGACCGCGCGGCCCGGCTGCGCCGTGCGCAGGCTGGTCGCCTCCAGCACCCGATGCAGGTCGGCGTCGCCGACGCCGGTCCCGACGATCGGCACGCTGGCGTGGAAATAGGCCGAGCCGAGGCGTCCGCCGACATTGGCGACGATGACGCTTTCGACCTGCACGCCGGCCATGCGCTCCGCCGCGTCCACGGCGAGGCGCACGGCGGCTTCGGTCTCGTCCATGTCGATGACGACGCCGCCCTTGATGCCGCGCGAACGCTGGTGGCCGATGCCGAGGATTTTCGTGCGATGGGTGCGCCCGCGCAGCATTTCCGACGGCGCGGCGGGAATCAGCTTGGCGATGAGGCAGACGACCTTGGAGGCGCCGACGTCGAGCACGCAGAGGATGGCGCTTTTGCGCGCGGAAATCTTCTTGATCCGGGGGAGGGTCACGAATGCGGTCACTTGCGCGCTCCCTTGCCATGCTTCAGGGCCGCCTCGCGCGACGCCGCTGCCTCCTCGGTCAGGCGTGCGTAAATCTTTCCGGGAACGCGGAAATCGAGCGACACCACATCCTTTTCGAGGATGTGGCTGTCCTGTTCGAGCCGGGCCAGAAGCGCGACCGCAGCCTTGGGTTCGGCTTCCGGCAGCATCACCTCGACGCCCGACTTCATTTTCAGCGTCCAGCGGCGCTGCGACACCAGGATGCCCGCGCGGATCGCGTCCCGAAGTCCGGGGGCGGCGTCGAGCAGGCCCATGAATTCGTCGATCCGCTGGTTGGCGCCCTCGCCGACCACGAAAGGCAGCCTTTCGAATTTCGCGTCGCGGAAGACGTCGATCGGCGCGCCGTCGGCGGCGACGATCGAAACCGCCCCGTCCTTTTGCCACAGGCCATAGGGCTGGCGCTCGGTCACCTCGATCACCAGCCGGTTTGGAAAGAGCTTTCGCACGCTGGCGTTCTTCACCAGCGGCAGCGCCATCAGCTTCTGGCGCATTTCAGCCACGTCGAGGAACAGCAGCGACTGGCGCGGGTCCACTCCGGCCGCCTCGAGAATTCTGCTGCTCGCTGAGTTCGGTCTGGCCTGTGATGGTGACCGCGCCGAGGCCGAAACCCAGCGTCCTCGCGACCATGTCGCGGGGATGGCCGTAATCGCGCACGAATTGCGCATATTGGCCGTTCTGGTTGGCGCCGTAATAGCCGACGGTCGCGAACAAGGCGACGGTCAGGCCGAGGCCGAGGCCGGGCAGTCCGAGGAGCCTGGCGATCTTTTGCCGCTGGCCGTCGTTCTGCTGGAAGCGATGGTGTCGTTCACGGGAGGAAGCGCTCCTGATCGGAGCGGCCTTTTCGAAAATGGCGCCGGAGGGCGCGCCGACAAAAACGGCGCGCGGCGCCGCAAGGGCCGGCCCGAGCCCATTTACCGATCGCAGGAGGCGTCTTCCACCATCCATTTCACAAGCTCACCGAACGACATGCCGGCAAATGCGGCCATTTCCGGCGCCAGGGAGGTCTCGGTCATTCCGGGCTGAGTATTGACTTCCAGAACGACGAGTTCGCCCGTGCCTCCGGGGCGATCGTCGAAGCGGAAGTCCGTCCTGCTGATGCCCCGACAACCGAGCGCCCTGTGCGCCTTGAGAGCCAACTCTTGAATGATTTGGTAAATATTTTCTTTAACTTTTGCCGGAAGTTCGTGAATTGAGCCGCCCGGCGCATATTTAGAATCGAAATCGTACCATTCGCTGGAGACCGCCTTGATCTCGGTGACCGCCAGGGCGCGGTCGCCGAGCACGGCGCAGGTCAGTTCGCGGCCCGCGATATATTTTTCCGCCAGCATGAGGTCCCCATGCGGCCAGTCCTCGCGCAACAGCTCCTGCGGCGGGTGCGAACATCCCTCCTTGACGATGAACACGCCGTAGGAGGAGCCCTCCGAGACCGGCTTCAGCACGTAGGGCGTGGGCAGGACATGCTCCTTGGCCGCCTCGAAGCGGGTGACCACCTTGCCCGCCGGCACGGGCACGCCGGCCGCCGCCATGACCACCTTGGCCTTTTCCTTGTTGGCCGCCAGCGCCGAGGCGAGGACGCCGGAATGGGTGTAGGGAATGCGCAGGATCTCCAGAACGCCCTGGATGACGCCGTCCTCGCCGCCCGGCCCGTGCAGCGCGTTGAGCGCCACGTCGGGCTTGAGCCTGGCCAGGACTTCCGCCACGTCGCGCGCGACATCGACTCGGGTGACATTGAACCCTTCGGCTTCGAGCGCCTTGGCGCAGGCCTCGCCGGAGCGCAGGGACACGCTGCGCTCGCTCGAAAGCCCGCCCATCAGAACCGCGACATGCTTGGTCATTTTGAGTCTCTCACAAGTCGAGGCGCCTCCCTTCTCCCCTTGCGGGAGATGGGAGCGCCCTATCCCTTTACGCCGATCCGCTTGATTTCCCAGTGCAGATCGACGCCGGTCGCGGCGAAAACCCTCGCCCGCACCTCGTCGCCCAGGTTTTCGATGTCCGCGGCCGTCGCCGCGCCGCGGTTGATGAGAAAATTGCAATGCATCGGCGACACCTGCGCGTCGCCGACGACAAGCCCGCGGCAGCCGGCCTTGTCGACCAATTGCCAGGCTTTTTCGCCCGGCGGGTTCTTGAAGGTCGAGCCGCCGGTCTTCTCCCTGATCGGCTGCGATTTTTCGCGCGCCTCGGTGATGCGGTCCATCTCGGCCAGGATTTTTTCAGGCTCGCCCGGCCGCCCCTGGAACAGGGCGCTGGTGAAGATCACGTCCTCCGGCGCGTCGCTGTGGCGATAGCTCATGCCCATTTCTTCGACCGCGAAATCGCGGATCGCGCCGCCGCGATCCACGCCCCGCGCGGAAACGAGCACATCCTTCGTCTCGCCGCCGTGCGCGCCGGCGTTCATGCGCAGCGCCCCGCCGATCGATCCCGGAATGCCGCGTAGAAAGGCCAGCCCGTCGATGCCGGCCTCCGCCGCGGCGCGAGCGACGCGCATGTCGGGGGCGCAGGCGCCCGCGCGCAATCTGCGCCCCGGCTCCACCGTGATCTCGCCGAACGCTTTTCCGCCGAGCCTGATCACCACGCCCGAAACGCCGCCGTCGCGGACGATCAGGTTGGAGCCGAGGCCTATGGTCGTCACAGGAACGGCGGGATCGAGATTATTCAGGAAATAGGCGAGGTCGGCCTCGTCGGCGGGGCTGAACAGGATTTGCGCCGGGCCGCCGACACGAAACCAGGTGAACGGGGCCAAGGGCTGGTTGGCGGCGAGGCGGCCCCGCAGCCGAGGCATTTTCGCGGCCAGCAATCCGGTCAGATCGGCAAAAGGCGCGCTCATGCGAAAACCCCTTCGAGCCATTTGGCGATGACCTGGGCGCCGAGCGCCGCCGTGGCCGCGCCGTGTTGCGCCGCCTGCTTGCGCAGGCTCGCCGGCCGCACCCCCGCCCCGGACAATTCCGCCGTATGGCCGATCAGCCAGCTTTCGAGACGTTCCGGCTCGACTTCGAGATGGAATTGCAGGCCCAAAGCGAAATTGTCGAGCGTGAAGGCCTGGTTGGGGCAGGATTCGGTGAAGGCGAGGCGCGCCGCGCCGCGCGGCAGGTCGAAATTGTCGCCGTGCCAATGCAGCACCGGCTGGCCCTGCAGCGGCGCCAGCGGCGAGGCGAGGCCGGTCGGCGTCAGGCCGAGCGGCGCATAGCCGATTTCCTTGGCTGGCCCCGGTCCGACGCGGGCGCCGAGCGCGGCGGCCATCAATTGGGCGCCGAGACAGATTCCCAGCGTCGGGCGGCAGGCCGCCAGCCGCGCGCCGATCACCGCGGTTTCCTGGACCAGGAATGGATAATCGGCGGTCTCGTAAACGCCGATCGGGCCGCCGAGCGCCAACAGCAGGTCCGCCGCCGCGATCTCCTCTTCAGGCAGCGGCGCGGGCCCCGCCTCGACATAGGTCAGGCTGAAGCCTGCCGCCGCGAGCACGGAGGCGAGCGCGCCGGCGTCCTCGAAAGCGACATGCCGAATGGCGAGGCAAGACCGACTCATGCGGCGTCCTTCCCGGCGAGCTGGCCCGGCAGGGCGTAGGCCCATTGCGTGATGTTGCCGGCGCCGAGCAGCACGACATAATCGCCGGGTTTGGCGAGATCGCGGACGAGGCCGGGCAGGTCCTCGGGCCTGGGCAGCGCGAAGACCTGGCGATGGCCGTGCGCCTTGATCGCCGCGGCCAGCGCCTCCTTGTCCACGCCCGCGATGGGCGCCTCGCCCGCCGCATAGACATCGGCGACGATGACGCAATCGGCGTCGTTGAAGCAGGTGGCGAACTGGTCGAACAGGGATTGCAGGCGGGTGTAGCGGTGCGGCTGCACCACGGCGATGACCTGATTGGTGGTGGACGCCCGGGCGGCGCGCAAGACGGCAGCGATTTCGACGGGATGATGGCCGTAATCGTCGAAGATCGTCGCGCCGTTCCATTCGCCGGTGCGGGTGAAGCGGCGCTTGACGCCGCCGAAGGCCGCCAGGCCCTTCCTGATGTTCTCGACGCTCACGCCCAGCTCATAGGCCACGGCGATCGCCGCCGTGGCGTTGAGCGCATTGTGGTGCCCCGGCATAGGCATCACCAGGTCGTTCAGCTCGACCTCGCGCCCGTGCAGGCGGTCGCGGATGGTGACGTTGAAGCGCGACATGCCGCCCGTCAGGTCGATATTGGACAGGCGCACGTCGGCCTGCGGATTCTCGCCATAGGTGACCACGCGGCGGTCCTCGATCTTGCCGACCAGCTCCTGCACCGTGACGTGATCGAGGCACATGACCGCGAAGCCGTAGAAGGGCAAGTTTTCGACAAAGGCGCGGAACGCCTCCTTGATGGCGTCGAACGTCTTGAAATGGTCGAGATGCTCCGGGTCGATATTGGTGACCACGGCGACGTCGGCCGGCAGTTTCAGGAAGGTGCCGTCGCTCTCGTCCGCCTCGACGACCATCCATTCGCCAAGCCCCAGCCGGGCGTTGGCGCCATAGGCGTTGATGATGCCGCCGTTGATGACGGTGGGGTCGACGCCGCCGGCGTCGAGCAGCGTGGCGACCAGCGAGGTGGTCGTGGTCTTGCCATGCGTGCCGGCCACCGCGACGCATTGCTTGAGGCGCATCAGTTCGGCCAGCATTTCCGCGCGCCGCACCACGGGGAGGCGTTTTTCGCGCGCCGCCGCCAGTTCGGGATTGTCGCGCTTGATGGCCGTGGAAACGACCACAACCGCCGCATCGCCGAGGTTGGCCGCGTCATGGCCGATGAAGACCCGCGCGCCCTTTTCGCGCAGGCTTTTGACGTTGGCGTTGTCAGAAGCGTCGGACCCCTGCACATCATAGCCGAGATTGAGCAACACATGGGCGATGCCGGACATGCCGATGCCGCCGATCCCGACGAAATGAATGGGGCCAAGGTGGGACGGCAGCTTCATGGGAAAACTCCAGGAATTGGTGCGGCGATCAGGCGTTTCTATGACTCGTTTCAAAGGCCTGCGGTCTTCATCGCCAGGTCGGCCAGCCTTTCGGCGGCGTCGGGAACGCCTGCGCTCTTGGCGGCAAGCGCGCGCCGCGTCAAGTCCTTTGGGTCATTGAGCGCGGCGGCGAGCCGCTCCGCCAGCCATTCCGGCGTGAAGGCGGTCTGGCGAATAACCTCCGCCGCCCCGGTTTTGGCGAGATGCGCGGCGTTGGCCGCCTGGTCCGCGTCGAGCGCATGCGGAAAGGGCACGAGGATGGACGGACGGCCGATCGCCGCCAGCTCCGACACGGTCGAAGCGCCGGAGCGGCCGATGACCAGATGCGCCGCCGCCATGCGCCGGGGCAGGTCGGCGAAAAACGGCGCCACGTCGCTTTCGACATGCAGCGTCGAGTAGGCGTTCTGCACGCGGAACAGATCCTCGCCGCGCGCCTGCTGCGCGACGACAAGGCGGGCGCGCTGCTCCTTGCCGAGCAATGCGACGGCCGCCGGAACGACATCCGACAGGATGCGCGCCCCCTGCGAGCCGCCGGTGACCAGCAGCCGCAGCCTGCCGTCTTCAAAGCCCGGATAGGGTAGCGCCGAGGCCTCGATCACCGCCGGGCGCAGCGGATTGCCGACATGGACCACGCGGGAGCGCAGGCTTTCGGGCAGGCCCTCGATCGCGGGAAAGCCGGAGGCGATGATTTTCGCCCGCTTGCTCAGGAATTTGTTGGCGCGGCCCATCACCGCATTCTGCTCATGCAGGATCAGCGGAATGCCGCGCAGAGCGGCGGCGAGCGCCGGCGGCACGGTGGGATAGCCGCCAAACGACACGATCAGGCGGGGCTTGAGTTCGCCGAGCAACGCATAGGCCTGGCGCACACCCCTGGCGAGCGTCAGGGCGGCGGCCGCCTTGCTCTTGAACGAGCCGCCCATCGGCGTCGCGGAGGCGATTTCATGCACCGACTCGGCCGGAAATTCCTTGCCATATTGCAGCGCCCGCTCGTCGGTGGCGAGTTTTACGCGCGCTCCCCTCGCAATGAGGGCATGGGCCAGCGCCTCGGCGGGGAAGAGATGGCCGCCGGTCCCGCCAGCGGCGACTAGGATCAGGTTGTCTTCGATCGAAGTCTCTTGGGTCATTCCGCCGGCGCTCCTTTCGGCGCGTCGAGCTCCTGCTCGAACAGCACTTCCGAGCGCGGCCTCTTCCGCGTCACCGCGATAAGAAAGCCCATGCCGATCGCCAGCGACATCAGCGAGGAGCCGCCATAAGAGATGAACGGCAGGGTCATGCCCTTGGCCGGCATGAGATGCAGGTTGACCGCCATGTTGATCGAGGCCTGGATGCCGAACAGCAGCAGCAGCCCGGCGCTGGCGAAGCGGCAGAACGGATCTTCGTTGGAAGCGGCCTTCAACAGGCCGCGCAGGACGATGAAGGCGAACAGCGCGACAATGCCCATGCAGAACAGAAGGCCGAACTCCTCGCCGGTCACCGCGAAGATGAAATCGGTATGGGCGTCCGGCAGGATGCGCTTGACGGTCCCCTCGCCCGGCCCCTTGCCGAACCAGCCGCCGGAAATGAAGGATTCGAGCGCGGTGTCGACCTGGAAAGTGTCGGCGATGCCGCCGGACTGGCCGGGATCGATGAAATGCATGATGCGCGCGCGCACATGCGGCACGAAATGATAGGCGAGGACGATCGCCGAGGCCGCGAAGCCGCCGAGGCCGCCGATCCAGAACCAGTGCAGCCCGGCCATGATGAACAATATTCCCCAGACCAGCGAGATCAGCATGGTCTGGCCGAAATCTGGCTGCAGGATCAGCGGAACCACGGTCATTGGCAGCAGCAGGAAGGCAAGCCAGTTGCCGGGCACGTCGCGGCGCTTCGCGCCCTCCGAAATCGCCCAGGCGGCGAGGATGACGAAGACCGGCTTGACGAATTCCGACGGCTGCACGCCGAAAATCCAGCGCCGGGCGCCCTTGACCTCATGGCCGAAGGCCAGCGCCGCGAAAATCAGCGCCATCGAGACGATATAGCCCACGAGCGCCGAGCGCCGCACCTGGCGCGGCGTCATGAAGGAAATGCCGAACATCAGCGCAATCGATGGGATCAGGTACTCCACCTGCCGGTTGACGAACTGAAAGGGCGGCAGATGCAGGCGGTCGGCCACAGGCGGACTGCCCGCCATGATCAGCACCAGGCCCAGCACGATCAGGGCCGCCAGGGCGGCAAGAAGCCAGCGGTCGACCGTCCACCACCAGTCGGCGATCAGCGAGCGCTCCGCGCGAGAGACCATCTTCTTCTCCTTTTGCCCTCGACGCCGGGCGTCGAGGCGCCCCTCGCTCGGCCCATAGGGCGTCTCAAGACGCCCGTCTTTCGACGGGCTATTGGTCGCCTTCGCTCCTAACCCATTCCCGCAAGCGGGAACGAGCCGCAGCTCCCTCGGAATCATTCAAACGCGACTAATCGAACAGCGCGGCTTGCGCGCTCTTCCGCAGCAAAAGCTTGACCTCATCGCGGAACGCATCGCCGCGCTTCTCGAAATTGGCGTATTGATCGTAGGACGCGCAGGCCGGCGACAGCAGCACCACCGGCTCCGCCGCGTCGCTTTCGGCCGCGTCGCGCGCCGCCGCCGCGACCGCGACATCGAGCGTTCCGCATTGTTCGAAGGCGACCTGTCCCGTGAGCGTCCTGGCGAATTCCTGCGCCGCCTCGCCGATCAGATAGGCTTTCGCGACCCGGCCGAACAAGGGCCGCAAGGGCTCGATGCCTCCCGCCTTGGCCTTGCCGCCGAGAAATCCAGAAGAGTCGGCTCGAAGCTCGCCAACGCCTTTTCCGCGGCGTCGGCGTTGGTGGCCTTGCTGTCGTTGACGAAAAGCACGTGGCCGCTGCTGGCCGACCTGCTCCATGCGATGGGCGAGACCCGGAAAGCTGCGCATGCCCAGGCCGATTTCGTCGTGCGGCAGGCCGAGGCGCTCGCAGGCGCTGAAAGCCGCAGCCGCGTTCTGGCCGTTATGCGCGCCGCGCAAGGCCTGCGCGCGGGAGAAATCGACCAGGACTTCCTCAAGCGTCTTCAGACCCGGCAGGGCGAAGGCGCGGCGCAGCCGGCCGGCGTCGTAACAGACGCGCGGCCAGCGCATTGGGGCGGCTGTTGGCGATGCCGACCACGGGATGGCCCTGCTCGTCTCAAATGCTGGAAGATCGCCTCGCACCAGGAAGTCGTCGCCGCCGACAATCGGCGTAGTCGGACGCCTCGACGAGCCTTTGCTTGATGGCGGCGTAATTTTCCATCGTCCCATGCCGGTCGAGATGGTCGGGCGTGAGGTTGAGCAGAACGCCGACGCTCGGGTTGAGCGAGGGCGCGAGATCGATCTGGAAGGTCGAGCACTTCGACGACATAGACGCGGCCCGGCGTCAGCGGCGCGAGATCGAGGATCGGCATGCCGATATTGCCGCCCATCTGCACATCGTGGCCCGCCTCGCGCAGAATATGCGCGGTCAGGCCGTGGTCGTGCATCTTGCCGTTGGTGCCGGTGATGGCGACGACAGCGGGCAGCCGGCGCGCATGGCGGGCGCGCTCGCGGCAGAACAATTCGATGTCGCCGATGATCTCGACCCCGGCCCGTTGCGCCATGCTCGACGCGTCCAGTGCGGCTTCGGATGGGTCAGCGGCACGCCCGGCGAGAGGATCAGGGCGGCGAAATCGCGACCAGTCGCGCCTTGCGCAGATCGACCAGGGCGCAAGCCCTTCGGCCCGGCCTTTTCGCGCGAAGCGGGCGTCATCGTCCCAGGCGGACGTGCGCGCCGCCGGCGACAGGGCGCGCGCGGTGGCAAGGCCGGAGCCGCCGAGTCCGAACAGCGCGACCGCTTGCCCGCGAAGACTCGGACGGGGATCATCGGCGTCACCTCAGCTTCAAGGTGGTCAGGCCGACAAGCGCCAGCACGAAGGCGACGATCCAGAAGCGAACCACGACCTGCGGCTCGGACCAGCCCAATTGCTCGAAATGATGGTGGATCGGCGCCATCTTGAACACGCGCTTGCCGGTCATCTTGAAGGAGGCGACCTGGACGATCACCGACAGCGCCTCCACCACGAACAGGCCGCCGACGATGGCCAGCACGATCTCATGCTTGACCGCCACCGCTATGGCGCCGAGCAGCGCCGCCCAGCGCCAGCGAGCCGGTGTCGCCCATGAAGATCTGCGCGGGCGGCGCGTTGAACCAGAGGAAGCCGAGGCCCGCGCCGATCACCGCGCCGCACATGACGGTGAGCTCGCCCGCGCCAGGCACGTAATTGATGCCGAGGTAATGGGCGAAAATCGCGTTGCCGGCGAGATAGGCGATGATGGCGAAAGTCGCCGCGGCGATCATCACCGGCACGATGGCGAGGCCGTCGAGTCCGTCGGTGAGATTGACCGCATTGCCGGCGCCGACGACGACAAAGCCGGCGAAAGGCAGGAAAAGCCAGGACAGGTCCATGATCGCGCCATGGATGAATGGCGCGAACAGCTTGGTGGAGGGCGAAGCCAATGTGAAGGGCGCGATGAAGGCGTGAAGGAAGCCGCCGACCGAGGAGACGGGACCGCTGGCCGAGGCGCACATCATGAAATAGGCCGCGAGCACCGCGATCCCCGCCTCGCCGGCGAGGCGCGAGCGGCCGGAAAAGCCCTTGTGGCTCTGTTTCGTCACTTTCAGGTAATCGTCGTAGAAGCCGATGGCGCCGAAACCGAGCGTCACGAACAGCACGATCCAGACATAGGCGCTGCGCGGATTGGCCCAGAGCACGGTGGAGACCGTCAGGCCGGACAGGATCATCAGGCCGCCCATGGTCGGCGTGCCCTTCTTGGCCAGATGGCTTTGCGGGCCGTCGCTGCGGATCGGCTGGCCCTTGCCCTGTTTCAGCCGCAGCGAGGCGATGATGGCGGGGCCGAAGAAGAACACGATGGCCAGGGCCGTGGCGGTGGCGCCGCCGGCGCGGAAGGTGATGTAGCGGAAGAGATTGAGCGGACCGAAATGATGCGGAAAACTCCGCGAGCCAGGTCAGCATTCGTTCAGTCGCTCAGCATCGCGTCTAGCTCGCTTTGGCGTCGCCGGCGTCAAGCGCGGATTTCGAGGCCGCGCGACAAGCGCATGCATGCGCGAGCCGTTCGAGCCCTTGACCATGACGACGTCGCCGGGGCGCAAGGCCTCGCGCGACCAGCGGCTCCAGCGCCTCGGCGTCGTCGGCCTAGGCGCCGCGCTTGCCGGCGGCAAGCGCATCGAAAAGATGGCTGCATCAGCGGCCCGGCGGCGAAAACCAGATCGACGCGATTGTGCTCCAGGGCGTCGGCCAGCCCGGCATGCAGCGCCGGCCGCGTCGGCCCAAGCTCCAGCATGTCGCCCAGCACGGCGATGCGGCGGCCCTCGCGCCGACCGGCCGCGCCGAGGGTGTCGATCGCCGCGCGCATCGAGGCCGGATTGGCGTTGTAGCTTTCGTCGATCAGCATGAAGGCGCCGCCGCCGCCGGACGAGCCCAGCTCGCTCGCCGCGCCCGCGGCGGCGCCGAAAACCGCCAGGCGGCGGCCGGCCGGCGTCCAGATCGAGCGCCGACGGCGCTGGCGGCGAGCAGCACGGCCAGCGAGTTGAGCGCCAGATGGCGCCCCGGCGCGCCGAGGCGAAAGGCGATGGCCTGGCCGAGCACTCGGCCGTGATCGCGCGAAGATCCGCGTCCGGGTCGAAGCTCCAGCAGCGGGCGTCGGCGCCGGATCCGCGCCGAAGCTGAGCGATAGGCCGGCCGGCGCCTTGCTTCGGCCGCGCCTCTCAGCGCGGTCGAAATGCGGGTTGTCGCGGTTGAGCATGGCGACGCCGCCCGGCTCCAGCCCGGCGAAGATCTCGGCCTTGGCGTCGGCGATCGCCTCGACATCGGCGAAGATTCTCGGGGTGCACCGGGCGCGACGGTGGTGACGACGGCGACATGCGGGCGCACCATGCGCGACAGCGGCGTGATCTCGCCGGCGTGGTTCATGCCGATCTCGAAGACCGCGAAGCGGGTGTCGCCGGCATGCGCGCCAGCGTCAGCGGCACGCCCCAGTGGTTGTTGTAGGACTTGACCGAGGCGTGCGCCGGCCCGGCGTCGGCCAGCGCCAGGCGCAGCGCCTCCTTGGTGCAGGTCTTGCCGACCGAGCCGGTCACGGCGACGACCGCGCCCGGCTGCGCGCGCGCGCGGCGCGCGCCGAGCGCCTCCAGCGCCGTCAAGACGTCGCGCACGACATAGAGCGGCCCGCGCCGGCGCAGCGCATCGGCGTGGCGCTTCGTCCACCACGGCCGCCGCCGCGCCGCCGCGAAGGCCGTCGGCGACAAAGTCGTGGCCGTCGCTGTTGTCGCCCTTGATGGCGAAGAACAGGTCGCCGGCTGCAGCGTGCGGCTGTCGATCGAAACGCCGGTCGCGCCGCCGGCGGCGCGCCGGCGCGCGGGCGCTCCGAGCGGGGCGACGAGGCCGAGCCGTCCAGAACAGCTCGCTCATCGGCAACCTCCGCCAGCGCCGCGCGGGCCTCGGCGTCGTCGATCGGAAAACGGCAGCACGTCCCGCCGATGATCTGGCCCGTCTCGTGGCCCTTGCCGGCGATCACCAGCACATCGCCTTCGCCGCAGCATGTCGACGCCGGCGCGGATGGCCTCGCGCGCGGTCGCCGATTTCGCTGGCGCCGGGCGCGGCGGCCAGAATCGCGGCGCGGATGCGCGGCGGGCTCCTCGCTGCGCGGATTGTCGTCGGTGACGATACGCACATCGGCGAGCTCGGCGGCGATTTCGCCCATCATCGGCCGCTTGCCGGGGTCGCGGTCGCCGCCGCAGCCGAACACCACGATCAGCCGGCCTGTCGCGAGGGGCCGCAGGGCCTGCAGCACCTTCTCCAGCGCGTCGGGCTTGTGCGCATAATCGACGAAGATCGGCGCGCCGGCTTGTTGCGCCGGCCAGCTCCAGCCGGCCCGGCGCGCCGCGCGAGTTTTCGAGCGCCGCGAAGACTTTCTCCGCCGGCGCGCCGGTCGACGAGCGCCAGACCCGCCGCGACGAGCGCGTTGGCGGCCTGGAAGCCGCCGGCGAGCGGCAGTTTCACGCTGAATGTGCCGGCCCTCGCAGGCGATGTCGAGCGCGCGCGAAAAGCCTTCCGCCCGCATGGCTGTCAGGCGCAGGCCCTCGCCTTTCGCGCCGACCGTGATACACGCGCAGCCCCCTCGCATGGCAATGCGGCGATGACGCGGTCGGCAAAATCGCTGTCGGCGGCGATCACCGCCGGCTGTCCCGGCCGCAGCAGCGCATCGAACAGCCGCAGCTTGGCGGCGAGATAATCCTCGAGGCCGGCGTGATAGTCGAGATGGTCGCGCGAAAGATTGGTGAAAGCGCCCGCCGAGAGCCGACGCCGTCGAGCCGGCGCTGGTCGAGTCCGTGCGAGGAGGCCTCCATGGCGAGATGCGTGACGCCTTCGCCGGCGAGCGCGTCGAGCGTTTTGTGCAGCGTGACCGGATCGGGCGTCGTCAGCGAGCCATAGACGGCGGCGGAAGGCTTTATCACCCCAATCGTGCCGAGAGAGGCGGCGGCGAGGCCGAGGAGGCGAATATCTGGCGGGTGAAATCGGCGACCGAGGTCTTGCCGCATGTGCCGGTGACCGCGACGATCGTTTCCGGCTGGCGCGGGTAAAGCGCGCGGCGGCCTTCGACAAGGCGGCGCGAACGTCGGCGACCTGAATGAACGAAAAGCTCGAACCTTCGCCTTGCGGCGCCTTTCCCCGACAATGGCGATCGCGCCGGCGGCGAGCGCCTGCGCGGCGAATTGCAGCCCGTCCGCCCTGGCGCCGGCCACGGCGAAGAACAGGAAGCCCGGCGCGACAGTGCGCGAGTTGGCGGTCACGCCCGTCACGTCGAGGGCGCGCAAGGCTTCCGGCGCTTCGGGCAGAAGGGCGTCGAGACGCATCAGAGTTCTCCCCCGCCCGTGATCGGGG
>CAWKJW010000067.1:0-34362 GCA_963849665.1 uncultured Alphaproteobacteria bacterium
ATGCGCGCATAGACGATGTCCTGGGCGTCGAACTCGATGTCGAGCCAGGATCCGCGATAAGGAATGATGCGGGCGGCGAACAGGAGCTTGCCGGAGGAATGGCTCTTGCCCTTGTCGTGGTCGAAGAACACGCCGGGCGAACGGTGCATCTGCGAGACGATGACGCGCTCGGTGCCGTTGACGATGAAGGTGCCGTTCGACGTCATGAAGGGCATGTCGCCCATGTAGACGTCCTGCTCCTTGATGTCCTTGACCGACTTGGCGCCGGTGTCCGGATCGATATCGAACACGATCAGGCGCAGGGTGACCTTCAGCGGCGCGGCAAAGGTCATGCCGCGCTGGCGGCATTCGTCGACGTCATATTTCGGCGGCTCGAATTCGAACTTGACGAATTCCAGCAGCGCGGCCCCGGCGAAATCCGAAATCGGAAACACCGACTTGAACACCGCCTGCAATCCCTCGTCGGCGCGCCCGCCTTTGGGCTCCTCAACCATCAGGAATTGATCGTAGGAAGCCTTCTGCACTTCGATCAGATTGGGCATGACCGCGACTTCGCGGATATGACCGAAGAATTTGCGGACACGCTTCCGGCCGGTGAACGTTTGCGCCATGTCGCTCCTCGCACCTCTGTCAAACGGCGGGCTGTCGAAGCCTCTCGCCGACCCGCGGCGCGCGCCTGCCGGCTCGCCGGAGGATCGGCCCCGCGCGCAGAATTTCCGAAAAGACGGAAATGTCTTTTCACGTCCCTCCCGTCACGCGAAAATTCGCCGCGACGGTTGTGGCGGCCCCGGAAAACTCCGGGACCGCCAATGTCAGAGATCGCGATGTGTCGCGCAAATCCCGTCAAACTTACTTGAGCTCGACCTTGGCGCCGACCTTCTCCAGGGCGGCCTTGATCTTGGCGGCGTCTTCCTTGGAGGCGCCTTCCTTGACCGGCTTGGGAGCGCCTTCGACCAGGTCCTTGGCTTCCTTGAGGCCGAGGCCGGTGATGGCGCGGACTTCCTTGATGACTTCGATCTTCTTGTCGCCGGCGGCGGCCAGCACGACGGTGAACTCGGTCTGCTCTTCGACCGGGGCGGCAGCGGCGGCGGCGGCCGGGCCAGCGGCGACGGCGACGGCGGCAGCGGCGGAGACGCCCCACTTTTCTTCGAGCATCTTGGCGAGTTCAGCGGCTTCCAGAACGGTCAGGCGCCGAGAGGTCTTCGACGATCTTTTCGAGATTAGCCATTTTCAATTCCTGTACGATTTGAGTTTGGTTCGATTGGGTTTGAAAAACCTGACCTCGATCAGGCCGCATCCTTGTTGGCGTAGGCCCCGAACACGCGCGCGAGCTTCGCGGCGGGCGCGGTCGACAGCTGCGCCAGCTTGGTCGCGGGGGCCTGGATGAGGCCCACGAGCTTAGCCCGCAGTTCGTCGAGGGAGGGCATGGTCGCAAGCGACTTGACGCCTTCCACATTCAGGGCCGTCGCGCCCATGGCGCCGCCGAGGATGACGAACTTGTCGTAATCCTTGGCGAAAGCCGACGCGACCTTGGCCGCCGCCACCGGATCGTCCGAATAGGCGATCAGGGTCGGCCCCTTGAGCAGGGAGCCGATGGAGGCGACACTGGTGCCTTCGAGGGCGATCTTGGCGAGGCGGTTCTTCGCGACCTGGACGCTGGCGCCGGCTTCGCGGGCCTGCTTGCGCAGGTTCTGAAGCTGAGCCACGGTCAGGCCGGAATATCGCGCCACCACCACCACCGACGTTTTCTCGAAAACGTCATGCAGGGTGGCGACGGCTTCTTTCTTATCCGCTCTGTCCACGGTGCTCTCACTTCAATGGGCGAAACGAAACTCGCTCCGCCGGTTGCCGACATGCCGCAAAGCTTTGAGGCTTCGCGGCGCCGAAGCGCCTGTCCCCATCGAAGCGGCGCTTGACGCCCTTCTCTGGATCAGAGGGTTCGAACCAAACAACGATGGAAGCGCTAGGCTTCCTGAAATCCGGTCTTTCCCCGTCTATGCTGGCCGCAAGCCGCCAACGAAAATTCCGCGAACGAAAAATCCGCTATTGGCCGGCAATTAAGTCTTCGCAAATGCGAAAGCGCCGGCAGTCTCGGACAGGACATGGCCGGAAAGACCTCGCCTCGCCTTGCGAGCGAAACGAGACCCCCAGCCACTCCACCGCCACGGCAGGGCTACTGCCCTGCTTCGGCGGAAGCTGAAAATTTTTCCGGACCTTTCCGCGAAGCGATCGACCTTCCGTCCCGAGCATACGGCAAACATTTTCAAAACGATTCAAACCCTGCGGCTTTCATCGTCCCAATACCCTGTTTCAACGCATGTTCTTTCCAATGGACGGACGCTTTTCGCGAAAACATGTCCGGGAGCCGGCGGCGATTCTCGCTGCCGGAACGCTGTTTGTAATCATTCTCGCCGCCCCTGCCAAGGGGGGCAATACGATTATTTGCAAATTGTCAAGCGGCGGGATCAAGAATCCCACCGCCGGACAACGGAGTCAATGCTGCGCGATGGCGATGGTCGCCGGATCGACTTTCACGCCCGGACCCATGGTCGAGGAGAGCGCGATCCGCTGCAAGTAAGTGCCCTTGGCGCCAGCCGGCTTGGCCTTGACCACCGCCTCGACGAAAGCGGTGATGTTCTCCGCCAGCTTGTCCTCGCCGAACGAGGTCTTGCCGACCGAACCCTGCACGATGCCTGCCTTTTCCACGCGGAACTCGACCGCGCCGCCCTTGGAGGCGGCGACCGCGGCCGCGACGTCCATGGTCACAGTGCCGACCTTCGGGTTCGGCATCAGGCCGCGCGGGCCCAGCACCTTGCCGAGGCGGCCGACCAGCGGCATCATGTCCGGCGTGGCGATGCAGCGATCGAAATCGATCGTGCCGCCCTGGACGGTCTGGACCAGCTCTTCCGCGCCGACCACGTCAGCGCCCGCCGCCTTGGCTTCGTCAGCCTTGGCGCCGCGGGCGAACACGGCGACGCGCAGCGTGCGGCCGGTGCCGTTGGGCAGGTTGCAGACGCCGCGGACCATCTGGTCCGCGTGTTTGGGGTCGACGCCGAGGTTCATGGCGATTTCGACGGTTTCGTCGAATTTCGCGCTGGCGCGCTCACGCACGAGCTTGATGGCCTCGACCACCGGATAGAGCTTGGTGCGCTCGATGCCCTCGCGGGCCTTGACGATTCTCTTGCCGTTCATGGTCTCACCCCACCACTTCAAGACCGATGGACCGGGCGGAGCCTTCGATCATCGCCATGGCCGATTCGATCGAATGCGAGTTCAGGTCCGCCGCTTTCTTTTCCGCGATTTCGCGGATCTGGTCGCGGGTGACCTTGCCGACGAAGCCGCGGCCCGTCGTCTTGGAGCCCGACTTGATGTTGGCGGCCTTCTTCAGGAAGAAGGTGACCGGCGGCTGCTTCATCTCGAAAGTGAAGCTGCGGTCGCCGTAGGCGGTGATGATGACGGGGATCGGCGTCCCCTTTTCCATCTGCGCCGTCTTGGCGTTGAACGCCTTGCAAAATTCCATGATGTTCAGGCCGCGCTGACCGAGCGCGGGACCGATCGGCGGCGAAGGATTCGCCGCGCCGGCCGGAACCTGAAGCTTCACGTAGCCCGTGATCTTCTTCGCCATGATGGCTGCTCCCATTGGGTTTTTTCGGTCCAACGCCGAAATCAAAGACGCCAAAACGAAAATGCGCGGAAACGGACGATCCGTCCCGCGCGGGTTGCAGTTGCGGTGCGGTTTTGAACCCGGCTGGCGACCGGAAAACCTCCCGCATATGCGCCTTCGGTAGAAGGCCGGTTTTCACTATATGGGTTTCAACGCCTTGACAAGCGAAAAACCGGGCAAGGGTGGGAAAGGCAAAGGCCCCGTTCCGGTCGGCGGGCGCGCGGCGAATTCTCTGAACCCTTCTCGAGCGAAGCAAAGCCCGGTCTGCGTCGCTTCAGGCGAACCTGTATCGCAGGCCGTTAGCGGTCAAAAACGCCCGGTAAGCGGGAATGAGCGCGCTCCTGCGCCTGGAAAACGCCTTGAGATCGGTTTTTTCGTACAATTCTCGAATATCTACGCGCCCGACGTCACAAATATTTGCGTGAGGGACATTCAGGAACTCGCACATATCTTCCGTGCGCGTATCGTGGCACAAGACAAATGCCGGTACAGCCGCGCTCAACGCCGCCATGGCGCCGTGGAAACGGGTGCCGACGACAAAATCCAGCGGCTTCATTTCCTCGATCCACCGCTCTACCGACCAATAGACGCGGGTATGCGAAACGGCCCATTTTCGCAGGGCCACGGGGTCAGCGCCGTCCCTGTCGAAAAATGCGCCGAAGCGATCGAGAGCCTGTTGGGCCTCCGCGGAATTGGGGCATTCCGCCGAAAATCATTTCTTCCTTCTCGGTCTGCGCAACGAAAACGCTGTCGTAGCGCACCGCCTCCGCCATCAGTCCGTAAATCGTCAAGAGCATTTTCTCGCGATCGAAGGAATGCACCACAACGTCGCGCGAACCATTGATTGCGAGCCGTGGACGTTCAGGAAGCGCCTTTTTTGTGGGAAAAGCCGGCTGGTCGCCGTTCATGTAATAGGATGGACACCCGACGATCTGGACGTTCTCGATGCCCATTTCAGCCAGAACCAAAGCCGTGAACGGGCCGCGAACTTCGATGCGGGGCGCCCGCTCGGCGACAATGCGAATGAGGCGCTCCGTCCCTGGCTTCAGCGTCATTTTTGGCGTGTAATCATTCGACTGCGCGCCGAGGCCGATAATGGCGAGAGGCAACTTGATCTGGTCGAGAAAGCTCGCCATCCCGCCCAGGTCGAAGCCCGGAAACAAGAAGTTTGCCGCGGGAATCACCACCATGTCAAAATTTGCATTGACATAATCCGGGCCGCCGCGAATGCGCCAGTCGATATGGGCGTAAACCAACGACCGCACGAGACCATGCCCGATCAACTGGTTCCCGGTGTTATTGCCGGTCATTGCCAGTTTTTTTTCTACAGAATCACAGGCGGATTCATCGAAGCCGGGATTGGCGCCATACAAAAACAGCCGCATATGCGAGGCAACCTTTTACGGAAACTCATGGGCGTCCGCGCTTTTGAAATTGCGAGCACGATTGCAAAGACGCCGCAACCTTACGTCAAGGACCGACGGTGATCCATTGCGCGAGGGGCCTGCGTTGTCAACTTGCGGGCGACTTGAGGGCGACTTGAGGGCGACTTGAGGGCGACTTGAGGGCGAGCTTCACTGGGCGTCAGCACGAAATTGGCGGCCCCCTTTGCAATATTATCAAGAGGCGACGCGCCGTTCTGCCGATCGCGGACGTCGCAAAGGCGCGGCCCAGACGCGGGCAGGCTGCCAAGGAAAAACCTCGCCGCGCGGGAAGACGCCTTCGCGCGCCGATTTCCGCTCAGGAAATATTCAGCTTGACCAGCGTCTCCAGCAGGTCCGAGCCCATCTTGAAAGCCTGTGAATTTTGCTGGAAGGCTTGCTGCTGGACGATCATGTTGGTCAATTCGGTCGCCACATCGACAGTCGACTGCTCCAGTTGGCCGGAATTGATCGTTCCAAGCCCCGAGGCGCCCGGCGCGGCGACCGTGGGCGTCCCCGCGGCGGCGGTCAGGGAAAACACGTTGCCGCTGGCGGCCTCCAGGTTTTCGGGGCTGGGCACAGTGGCGAGCGGGATATTGTAGGGGGCCACCGTGGCCCCGCCGGCGAGTTGGTAGGACAGCGTCCCGTTGGCCCCGACGCTGATCGAACTCGCCGAACCGGCCGCGCCGACATTGACCATCTGCATCCCGCTCAGCGAACTCCCGCCTTGAGCGCCGCTTGCGCCATAGGCCATCAAATAGAACCCGGCGGAATTGACCAGGTTGCCGTTGGCGTCCGGCACGAAGGAGCCGGCGCGGGTGAGGTGATAACCGCCGGCCGAGTCCGTAACGACAAAAAAACCATTGCCGGTGACCGCGAGATCAGTGGTCGAGGACGTCGATTGCAGGGATCCCTGCTGCATGACCGAGATCGGCGAGGAGACCATCACGCCGCCGGACGCGGCCTGGGTGTAATTCGGCTGCTGGGCGACGGTCGCGAACTGGCTGGCGACGCGCTTGTAGCCGACCGTGCCGACATTGGCGATATTTTGCCCGGTGTTGCTTAGAGCGTTCGATTGCGCCGTCATGCCGCCCACGCTCGTGATCAGTGCGTCATAAGCGCCCATTGCATCCTCCCCACCACCAGAACAGGATGGACGTTGGCGCCCGAGCCTTGCCCGAAGCTTTGGAGACCTTGAGAGCGTCCTACGCTCACTTCGCTTCGTGAGCCGACGACGTCGCGAACCACTCTTGCTGCGCCAAAGCGTCGCCCTCGGCGAGAGCCGCCCATTCGCTCAGCGCCGATGCGAGGAATTCCGTTGCGTCGCGGCCTTTGAAATTTTTGCTGCGCGCCAATATCCTGAATTGCAGCGCGAGGTAATGCGCGGCGACGACCGTTTCGAGCAGGGTATTGGTGTCGCCGTCACTTTCGTGTGTCGCGTTCGTCGCTTCTTTCATAAGCATTAACTCTCTACGCAGATACTGGAGCGCGATACGCGAACTCGAGCGTCGTCGTCCGTGACGCCGCTCAGGCAATTTACGATGCAACCGTCCGCGTGAATGTTAAGGTGGTGACAATTTGGCTCGACCTCAGCCATTCCCTCTTAATTTACCGACAGATTCCGTCAGCGGCGCCGCAATGAACAGCAAGTCACCCGATGTCCTCGCCATTCTGAAGGCATGCAGCGTCTTCGCGACGCTGAGCGAGACGCAACTGCGCGAGCTTTGCGGCAAGGCGCGCGTCGAGCGTTACAGCGACCGGACATTGCTGACGCTGCGCGGCGAAACGCCGGAATATATCCGCTACATCGTCAGCGGCAGCGTCGATCTCGTCCTTTCGACCGCGGAAGGCGGTTATTCGTCTCTACCGATGTTTCAGGGCCGATGGGCCACCTGGCTCGGCTGCTTCGGCTCCGAACCCCTGGTTCACGACCTGTGGAGCTCCACCTCCGCGACTTTTGTCGCCTTCCCCTGCCGCGACGTCCAAAAGTTGGTCTCCAACAATGCCGAAGCGCTTCGCGAGGTGATCGAGCAGGTTGGCGAATGGACGCGGTTCCTGACCGGCTGGATGCTGTCCTTCGCCGCCTACGGGCCGGAGAAGCGCCTTGTCTATCTCCTGCTGCTCGCCTCGTCCAACGCCTGCGGCATCGCCCGCGAAGGCCAGGCCGCCGCCGTCACCCAGACCCATATCAGCCAATTCGGCTTCGGCTCGCGCCAGAAGGTCAGCCGCCTGCTACGCAGCCTGGCCGAAAAGGGCCTGATCGAAATGAAATACGGCGGCGTGATGATTCCCTCGCGCGCCCGGCTCGAAAGATACATCGCCGACGAAACCCTCCAAAGCAGCGTCGACGCGCGGTAGCTCAAGCGACGGCGCCCGGTTGCGCCGGCTTGCGGCTATGGCGGGCTCGCTGTCCTTGGGGACCTTGGCGCCTTTCCGGAATCGCGGCCTCGCTCCTGCCGGCCAAGCGTTCGCTTTCTCGCGCCAGGATGGAATCGACGTCGAGGCCGGCGATCGGCTGGCGCAAATCGGCGGGAATGTCGCCGGCGAGCCGCAGCATCAGGTAGCGGACGCAGCAGACGCGCAAAAAAGATGCGAAATTCTCGACCGCGCCATGCGCGTCGAGCAGCTCTTCATACAGGCGCGCCAATATCTCGGCGACGCTCAGGTCGTCGCGTTGCGCGATTTCCTCCAGCAGGAGCCAGTAAATGTTTTCCAGCCGCACGCTGGTGGCGAAGCCGTGCATGCGCACCGACCGCAACCGCGATTTCCACATGGACGGATCGGCGCTGATGAACAATCGGCACATCGGCTTGCGCCTCCTTTGGCCATCCTGCGCAGATAGGAACGGCCGCGGCCTTTTGCAAACCCGCGGCCTTCGCGTTTCACGACTGCGTTCGCCATGCGGCGATCATGCCGCCGCCTTGATCTCGGCGCGGCCGATCGAGGCGCCGACCAGGGTCAGGAACTGCCCGAGCCAGGCGGGATGCGCCGGCCAGGCGGGGGCCGAGACCAGATTGCCGTCGGTGACGGCGGCGTCGATCGGAATATTGGCGTAGAGGCCGCCGGCCATCTCGACCTCGGGCCGGCAGGCCGGATAGGCGGACAATTTCCGTCCCTTCAGCACGCCGGCCGTCGCCAGCAATTGCGCGCCATGGCAGATCGAGGCGACCGGCTTGTTGGCCGTGAAGAAGTGCCTGACCATGTCGAGAACCCGGTCGTCGAGGCGCAGATATTCCGGCGCGCGACCGCCGGGAATGACCAGCGCGTCGTATCTTTCGGCCTTGATCTCGGCAAAAGTCGCGTTCAGCGTGAAATTATGGCCGCGCTTCTCGCTGTAGGTCTGCTGTCCCTCGAAATCGTGGATCGCGGTGGCGATCGAATCGCCCGCCTTCTTGTCCGGGCAGACGGCGTGGACGCGATGGCCGACCGCCGTCAGAACCTGGAACGGAACCATGACCTCATAATCCTCGGCGAAATCGCCGGTGATCAACAGGATGTTCTTGCCGCTCATAATGTCCTCCTTCCGCGCGTTATTTCTCGGCGCTTGCGGAGCCATTATGCCGCGCGGACGGCCGGCGGGGGTGTTACCCCGCTATTGCGGCGCAAACGAAAAAAGGCCGGGAAAAACCGGCCTTTGGATCGTCCTGCAGCGGTCGCCTGCCTCAACCCAGCTTGTCGACCTGGCCATATTCCAGCTCGACCGGGGTGGCGCGCCCGAAGATCGACACCGCGACCTTGACCCGCGAGCGGCTCTCGTCGACTTCCTCGATCAGCCCCTCGAAGGAGGCGAAGGGGCCGTCGTTGACGCGCACCTTTTCACCGATCTCGAACGAGATCGTGGTCTTGGGGCGATCGACGCCCTCGGCCACCTGGCCCTTGATGCGGTCGGCCTCGTGTTCGGGGATGGGCATGGGCTTGTTGTCGGAGCCCAGGAAGCCCGTGACCTTCGGCGTGTTCTTGATGAGGTGGAACACGTCGTCCGAAAGGTCGCACTTGACCAGCACATAGCCCGGGAAGAATTTGCGTTCGGAATTGAATTTGCGGCCGCGGCGCACTTCCACGACATGTTCGGTCGGCACGAGGATTTCGTCGAACTTGTCGGTCAGGCCGCGCTGCGCCGCGCCCTCCCGGATCGATTCCGCGACCTTCTTCTCGAAATTCGAATAGGCGTGGACGATATACCACCGCTTGGTCATGAATTTTTCCACAAAAGTCAGGTTGCGCGACGGGTTCAATGTCCGAAGCTGAGGATGAAGCCGACGGCGAGACGGATCATCTGGTCGACGGAAACGAAGAACAGGGCCGCCATCAGCACCATCAGGGCGACAAGTCCGGTTGTGACCAGGGTTTCGCGGCGGGTCGGCCACGTCACCTTGTTGGTCTCGGAGCGGACCTCCTGCATGAATTTGAACGGATTGGCCATCACTCGTCCCAAATCGTCCGTCGCCGCGTCTCCAGGACGCATCGGCGGGTTGCGAAAAGAAAGGCGGCGCGGGACCTTTCGGCCGCGCGCCCCATATAGGCCCCTTATAGCGAACGCCCGCCCGCTCGCCAAGGTCTTTCTTGACATGGGCGCAAGGCGGGAATCGCCCTCGCCTATTCCGGTTTGCGCGGCTCCCGCGCGCGGCGGTTGCGCTGCGCCCACTGGTTGAGCGCCTCGACCAGCAGCGAAAACCCGATCGCCGCATAGATGAAGCCTTTCGGCACGGGAGCGCCGAAGCCGTCGGCGATCAGCGTCATGCCGATCAGCAGCAGGAAACTCAGGGCGAGCATTTTCACTGTCGGATGTTTCGCGATGAACCGGCCGACCGGCCTCGAGGCCCACATCATGATGGCGACGGCGATGATCACCGCCAGGGCCATGATCGCCAGATCGTCGGCCATGCCGAGCGCCGTCAGCACGCTGTCGAAGGAAAAGACGATGTCGAGAAGCGCGATCTGGACGATCACACTGAATATGGATTTCGCGCCGCCGCCAGGATGGTCCTCTTCGGACGGATCGACCTCCGCGTGAATTTCCGCCGTCGCCTTGTAGAGAAGGAACAGGCCGCCCAGCGACAGGATCACGTCGCGCGGAGAAAAACCATGGCCGTACAAAACAAAAAGCGGCGTGGTCAGCCGGGTCAGCCAGAACATGCCGGAGAGAAGCGCTAGCCGGAACACGACCGCCAGGCCGAGGCCGAGCCGGCTGGCCCGGCCTTGCCTTTCCGGCGGCAGGCCCTGGATGGCGAGGGCGACGAAAACCAGATTGTCGACGCCGAGGACGATTTCGAGAACCGTCAGCGTCAGCAGGCTCAGCCAGGCCTGCGGCTGCGAAAAGACGGCGAAAAAGTTCAAGTCGGCGTTCCCGCTATCGCCGGCGCGGATCTGATCTCCGGCGCCGTCCAAGGTTTTGACGCGGCACTATACCCATCCGGCCAGGGAAGGCCATTTCGTTATCGGGATCGGCAAAACCTCACCCACCCACCGGCAGCCGCACCGTAAACAGCGCCCCGCCTTCCGGCCGATTGGCGGCGGCGATCGAGCCGCCGTGCTCGCGGGCGATGGAATAGGAAATCCACAGCCCGAGACCGGTTCCCTCACCCACCGTCTTGGTGGTGAAGAACGGCTCGAACATCTTGTCGAAAGCCGCCTCCGCGATGCCCACGCCATTGTCCGACACCACGATCTCGACCTCATTGGCGACCAGCCCCGCCCGTATGTCGACGTGCGGGTCCGCCTGACCGCGAACCGCGTCGAGCGCGTTGTCGACCAGATTGACGATGATCTGGTGGATCTGCCCCTCATTGCCCCACATGGCGAGGTTTGGGGCGACCTCGATGTCGATCCTCGCCTGGTTCTTCTTGGCGCGCGCGGCCCATTGCGTCGCCATGGCGATAATGCGCTCGAGCTCCATCCGCTGCGCTTCATGCGCCCGGTTGAACGACAGGCGGCGCAGGTTCTTCACGATTTCGGAAATGCGCTTCGCCCCTTCCAGCGTGCCGTCGATCAGGGGCGTCAGGTCGGCGAGAATGGCGTCGATACGGAACTTCTTCCGCAATAGCGCGGCGTCCGCCTCGTCGGTCTTTTCCGCCTCGCCGAAATAATCGGCGAGATTGCGCCGGTAGCGGTCGAGCACATGGATGTTGCCGTAGACAAAGGATATCGGATTGTTCAGCTCATGCGCGACGCCCGCGACGAGGCGGCCGAGGCTGGCCATTTTCTCCTGTTCGATCAGTTTCCGCTGCGCCTGCTGCAGTTCGAGATGCGCGGAATGCAGCGCCTGGTAGGCGCGGCGCAATTCGCCGATCGGCCGCCCGGTCAGCACCGCGCCGACGCAGCGGCCGCCATGGTCGAAACGGGTGGAGAAATTGATCGCCATCACGTCGGACGCGCCGCGTTCGGTCAGAAAGCGCAATTCGCAATCGCCCGCCCTTCCAGGCAGCGCGCCGCACAGATGATGCCGCGCCGTGGCGCGGTCCTCCTCGACCACAAGGTCGAGCAGCGCACGCCCGACCAGGGCCTGCTCGTCGCGGCCGAGAAAGACGACGAAGGCGGGATTGGCCTGGATGACGCGGCCAGACGCGTCGCAGACGACGAGAATGTCTGAAACCGACGCGATGACGCTGGAGATGAAGCTTTGCGCTTCTTCGAGCTCGGCGTTCTTGCTTTCGAGATCGGCCTCGTAGCGCAGGAGATCGGAGTAGACCTCGTCCACCCGCTTGACGACCTCGCGCCAGACCAATTCCTGGTTGTCGTTCAGCGCCGCCTCCTCGCCGGCGCCGGCGAGTTGCAGGATGTTGTCCGGCCTTTCCCCCCGCTCGGCCGTCATGGCTCATATTCCGGCTGGCTCGCGTCCCGGCGCAATTCATAGCGTTCGATTTTCGCGCGCAGGCCGACGCGCGACAGGCCAAGACGATCGGCCGCCTTGCTGATATTGCCGGAAAGCTCATTCAAGGTTTTGGCGATGATCTGGCGCTCCAGCGCCTCGACGTGATCCTTCAGCGCGCCGGAGCCATTGGTCCCGGCCGGCGCCGCCCGCCCGTTCAGGCGCGGCGAAAGCAGATGCGCGCCGAGCGGAGAATCGTCCTCCGACATGGCGACCATGCGCTGGATTTCATTATGCAGTTCGCGGACGTTGCCGGGCCAGCCATAGGCGCGCAGCCTCTCCATCGCCTCGGGCGCAAAGCCGGGGATTTTCCGCCGAAAGGACTTGTTCACCTCGCCCAGGATGCGCTCGGCGATTTTCGGAATGTCGCCAGGCCTTTCGCCGAGCGAGGGCAGATGGATGGGAAAGGCGTTGAGGCGGTAGAAAAGGTCACGGCGGAAGCGCCCCTCCTCCACCTCGATTTCGAGATCGCGGTTGGTCGCGGCGATGACGCGGACATCGACTTTTCGGTGGCGCGCGGCGCCGAGCGGCCGGATTTCCCGTTCCTGCAACACGCGCAGGAGCTTGACCTGGAAGGCCGGCGAGGTCTCGCCGACTTCGTCCAAGAAGATCGAGCCGCCGTCGGCCAGTTCGAACAGGCCGATGCGGTCCTGATAGGCGCCGGTATAGGCCCCCTTCTTGCAGCCGAACAATTCGCTTTCCAGCAATTCGTCCGGCAGCGCGCCGCAGTTCTCGACAACAAAAGCCTTGTCGCCGCGTGAAGAGCCGAAATGGATGGCGCGGGCGAGCAATTCCTTGCCGGCGCCCGATGCGCCTGTGATCAGCACCGAAATGTCGTATTGCGTCGCCTTGCGCGCGAGGCTCAGCGTCTCGACCATCGGGCCGTCAGGCTCGTGCACGATGCGGTCGAATTCGAACATCCGGCGCTGCTCGCGCCTTCGGTCCGAGAGGACGCGATTGAGCGTCTCATGCGAGGGCTTGGCGTCGCTGCCCGCCCCGCCCGGCTCCTTCTGCATCCGGTATAGCTTGACCGCGTCGCGCACGCATTCGAGCAGTTTCTCAGGATGCCAGGGTTTTGTGATGTACTGGTAGATGCCCGCCTCGTTGACGCCGGCGATGATGTCCTCGGATTCCGAGAAGCCCGAGATGATCATGCGCACAGGGTCAGGCCAGAGCTCGCGCACGCGCCGCAGGAAATCGACGCCGGTCTCGCCGGGCATGCGCTGGTCGCACAGGATGACCTGCACCAGGTCGCCGGCCAGCACCGCCTCCGCCTCCTTGGCGTTGGCGGCGCAGAGCACGTCGAACTCCTCCGAAAGCACGCGTTGCACGGACTCGCGCGAGCGCAATTCGTCGTCGATGATGAGGACGGCGCCGGACGGGTTCATGCGCCAACTCCCCCGCGCGCCGCGCGCATCGAGCGATGCGCCGCCAGATGCAGCGGCGTGCGCGACTTGACGACCTTGCGGATGAAATTATGCCGCGCGACGTGATAGCTCGGATCGAAGCCCCAGAAATTGCGCCGCATCTTTTCCAGCTCCTCCGCCCGATAGGCGCCGAGCGGCTTGGTCGCCTCGTCATGAGCCCGCGCCGCGTTTTTTGCTTCCAGCCTGCACGCAAAATCTTCCGACGCGACCAGATCTTCGACGAACTTCCGCAAGGACTCTTCCGCTTCCACCGGGTCTTCGGGCAGGAGTTCGTCGACCAGTTTCAGCGCCAGGGCCTCGCGCGCTCCCATCGGCAGGCGGCCTTGCGTGATTTTCCGCGCGACATCTGCGCCCACCCGGCGCGGCAGCAGATAGGTCCAGTATTCGGAGCCGTAGAGATTGCCCATGTCCTTGTAATGCGGGTTGAGGATCGCCCCCTCGCGCATCAGGACGAGATCGGCAGCCAGCGCCAGGAATACGCCGCCGGCGCCGGCGTTGCCGCGCAGCGCCGCGACGACGATCCGATCGTCGATCTCCAGCAGGGCGCGGACGCAATCGTTCATCGCCTCGATATTGCGCCAGGATTTATCGGCCGCGCTCGCCGCCGTCTCGATCAGGCCGAGATGCAGGCCGTTCGACCAATAATCGGGCCCTCCCATCAAGACCAGCGCGCGCGCCTTATCGCGGCGGGCGGCGAAAACGGCCTCCTCCAGCGCCCGGCAATCCGAGACGCCCATGGCGCCGTTGAGAAAAGGAAAATGCAAGAATCCGACGTCGCCCGCCCGCTCGTAACGCACGCCCGGATAGCCCGAAACTTCGGGCAGCGTTTCCGTCTGCGCCGCAAGCAGAAACGTCGCCGGCAATTTCAGCGATCCCCCTTGCATTTCGCGAAGATGGCCGATCCACAGCGCGCCGTCGCGCGCGGCGACGGCGACGGCCTTGCCGCTGCGCGCCAGCAAGGCGCCCGGCTGTCCCGCGAGTTCGGTCGCCTTATGCGCATCGAAGCAAAGATATTCGCGCCCGCAGATTTGCCCCGGCGCGCCGGGCGAGCCATCGGCCGAGCGGATTTTGCGCAAGACATCCGCGACGGTGTCGGTGGTGAAATCGATCCGCCTTTTCTCGCGCGGGCAAAACGGCCGCATCGGTTCGATCTTGCCTGGCGCCGCCGGACGCCTGCCGCTGCACAGGAGGTCAAGCGCTTCCATCACGCATTGCACAGCGCCGCGCGTCACCTCATGGCGATAGAGGCTGGATTTCGTCGCGGCGCGCAGGGGAAATTTTCGGGCCGCCCATACCGGGCCGGCGTCAAGCTCCTCCGCCGCCTCGATCAGCGTGACACCCCATTCCTTACGCCCTTCCAGCAGGGCCCAGTCGAGCGCCGAAGGCCCGCGATCTCCCGGCGGGCCGGGATGGACGACGAGGCACAAGGTTTCGCGCAAAATGTCCGGCGGAATGGCGCGCTTGAGAAAGGGCGCAAGGATCAGGTCGGGCGCGAAAAGCTCGACCGCCTCGCGCAAAATTTCGTCGGAAATGTCGAATTCGACGCTCACCGCCTCGCCGCGCTCGCGCAATTCGACGAACAGCCTTTGCGTCAGGCTGTTGAAGGAATGGCAGAGCAGCAGAATCCGCATTTGTTCCGCCTTCAGCAGATGCGCGGCAATTGTTCGCCGGACAGCCAGTCGACGATGCGGTCGCCGCCGAAACTCGTCGCCATCTGCACGAAACGATGGTCGTCCATGACCACGTGGCCGATGATCGCCGCGTCGCGGCCGAGCGGATGGGCGCGCATCACGGAAAGCAGCTTTCCCGCCACCTCCGCCGCGACAAAGGCGACCAGCTTGCCCTCGTTGGCGACGAATAGCGGATCGAGGCCCAGGAGTTCGCAAGCCGCCGCGACTTGCGGGCGGATCGGCAGCGCGTCTTCCTCGATGCGTATGCCGACGCCCGACTGATGCGCGATTTCGTTCAGCGTCGCCGCGAGGCCGCCGCGCGTCGGGTCACGCATCAGGCGCAGTTTCGGCCCGCAGGCCGCGACCATCGCCGCGGTCAGACCGTGAAGCGCCGCGGAATTGGAAATGATTTGCGTCTCGAACTCAAGGTTTTCGCGGCTCGACATGATGGCGACGCCATGGTCGCCGAGCGTGCCGGAAACCAGGATCGCGTCGCCCGGCCGCGCATTATCGCCGGAAAGATTGATCCCCTCCGGCACGATGCCGATTCCGGCCGTCGAGATAAACACGCCGTCGGCCTTGCCGCGTTCGACGACCTTGGTGTCGCCCGTAACGATCTTTACCCCCGCGTCGCGCGCCGCCGCGCCCATGCTTTGCGCGATGCGCTGCAGGTCGGCGAGCGGAAAGCCCTCTTCGAGGATGAAGCTGGCGGAAAGATGCAAGGGCCTTGCGCCGGACATGGCGAGATCGTTGACCGTGCCATGCACCGCGAGCGAGCCTATGTCGCCGCCTGGGAAAAACAGCGGCGAGACGACATAGCCGTCGGTGGTCATGGCCATCCGCCCGGCCGGGATGTCGAACACCGCCTGATCGTTGCCCTGGGCGAGCAGGTCATTGGCGAAGGAGTTCTGGAAGATGTCGGCGATCAATTGCGCCATCGCCCGGCCGCCCGAGCCGTGCGACAAGTCGACCCGCCCGTTACGGATGTCGAGTTTCCTGGTCTTCAAGCGGGGCGCGTTCATGAGGCGGCTCTTTCCTGTGCCGCGGAATTCGCGGAAGCGGCCATAGGTCCAGTGCGCGGCGCAGGAGCCTTCCGACGACACCATGCAGGAGCCCATGGGCGTTTCCGGCGTGCATAGCGTGCCGAACAATTTGCAGTCGGCGGGCTTTTTCACGCCGCGCAGGATCGCGCCGCATTCGCAGGCCGGATTGTCCTTGGCCGGCGCGGTTTCCACGCCAAAAATCTTCTCGGCGTCGAAAGCTGAAAATTCCTCGCGCAATTTGAGCGCGCTGTAGGGCACTTGCCCCCAGCCCGCGCCATTCGAAGCTGTCGCGCAATTCGAAAACACGGCTCACCAATTCCTGCGCCTTGAGATTGCCTTCCGCCGTGACGGCGCGGATATATTCGTTCTCGACCTCGCAGCGGCCGTCATTGACCTGGCGCACCAGCATCAAAATCGCCTGCATCACGTCAAGCGGCTCGAACCCAGCGACCACCACCGGTTTCTGGAATTCCTCCGCGAAAAACTCGTAAGGCCTTGTGCCGATGACCGTCGAGACATGGGCCGGCCCGATAAAACCGTCAATGCGGATACGGCCCAGCTCGCGCACATCGGGGCTTTCCAGGATGTTCTGGATCGCCGCGGGCGTCAGGACGTGGTTGCAGAAGACGAAGAAATTCTTCAGCCCCTCCTTTTGCGCCGCCAGGATCGCCATGGCGGTCGGCGGCGTCGTCGTCTCGAAGCCGATGGCGAAGAACACCACCTTGCGCTGCGGCTCCTCCCGCGCGATGCGCAGGGCGTCGAGCGTCGAATAGACCATGCGGATGTCGGCGCCCGCCGCCTTGGCCTTGATCAGGCTCAGGCCGTTCGAGCCCGGCACTCGCATCAGGTCGGCATAGGTGCAGAGCGTGATTTCCGGATTCTGCGCCAACTTGATCGCATCGTCCATGCGGCCGACCGGCAGCACGCAGACCGGGCAGCCGGGCCCGTGGATCATGCGCACATTCCCGGGCAGCAGGTCTTCGAGCCCATAGCGGGCGATGGCGTGGGTGTGGCCGCCGCAAAACTCCATGAAGCGATAGGATTTGTCCGTCCGCGCCTCGGCCGAGATCGTCGCGGCAATGGCCCGGGCGAGCTTGCCGTCGCGATATTCGTCGACATATTTCATGCGCCGGCCCTCTCGATCTGGCCCGCCTCGGCGAGAAGGGCGAGCGTCTTTTCCGCCTCCTCGGGATCGAGCTTGTTGAGCGCATAGCCGACATGCAGGATGACGTAATCGCCGGGCCGCACGTCTTCGACGAGCGCCAGCGAAATGGTCTTCTGCACGCCGTCGAGCGTGACGCGCGCCATGTCGCCGTCGAGCAATTCCGTCACCTGGACAGGTATGGCTAGGCACATTTTTCGTTTTCCTTTCCACGCGTCTTCCCCTGCCGTCGAGGAGAAGGACTTTCTTCACTCGCTTTTTCCATCATCGCCGTTCGCGCCAGCGCCGCCTGCCCCAGCGACAGGCCGCCGTCGTTGGGCGGAAGTTTTCGCGCCAGCAAGGGCGCCAAACCCTTCTCGCGCAACCTGTCCGCCAGACCTTCCGCAAGAATCCTGTTCATCAGGCAGCCGCCGCCGAGCGCGATCTTTTCCCCTGGCTGCGCGGCCGAAGCGATCCATTCCGCCAGCCCCGCGATCAGGGTTCCGTGCAGCAGTTCCGCGCCCTCTTCCGCCGATATCGGCGCATCGATCAGATGCGCCAGCAGGCCCGAAAAATCCACGATCCCGCCGCGCAGGACGAAACCATCGGACAGGACGCGCGGCGACCGCACAAGCGCCTCCAGCCGCATCGCCGCCTGCCCCTCGAAATCCTGCCTTTGCGGAAAGCCGAGCAGAGCCGCCGCCGCGTCGAACAGCCGCCCCAGACTGGTCGTCCTCGGCGCCTTTTTCATGAAATCCATCTTGGCCAGCGTCCGCGCTTCCGGCACGGAGGCAAAAAACCCGCCCGCCTCGTCCAGTCGTCCGAGCGCGGAAAAGGCCGCCAGACCCATGCGCCAGCATTCGCGCGCGGCGCGGTCGCCGCCGATGAGCGGCAGGCGCGCGAGATGGCCGAGGCGCGAAAAACCGCCCGCGGAATTGAGGCGCAGCAACTCGCCGCCCCAGGCCTCGCCGTCGTCGCCCAGTCCGTGCCCGTCGAGCGCCGCGCCGAGCAGGGCGCTTTCCCCATGTTCGGCGGCGATGGCCGCGATATGGGCGGCGTGATGCTGGAACTTCATCACCGGAAGGCCACTCGCCTCGGCGAAGCGGGTGGAGAGATAATCTGGATGCAGGTCGCAGGCCGCCGCTTCCGGCTTCACGTCGAGCAGCGCCAGAAGATGCGCGGCGCTTTCCTCGTAGAAGCGGAAAGTCTCGGCGTCCGACAGGTCGCCGACATGCTGGCACACAAAGGCTTCCCTGCCGCGGGTCAGAGTCAGCGTCGCCTTGAGATGGCCGCCGCAAGCCAGGACGCTGGGGCCCTCGGCGCCGAGATCGATCGGCTCGGGGACAAAACCGCGCGCCCGGCGCAGAAAGGCCGGCGCGCCGTCGATCCGCTGCATGACGCTGTCGTCGGCGCGCACGACAATGTCGCGGTCATGCGTGACGATCAGGTCGGCGATGCCGGCAAGCTTCTCCTGCGCCTCGTCATTGTCGGTGATCAAGGGCTGGCCGCCGGGATTGGCGCTGGTGGCGACGAGGGCGAAATCCTGCGCGGAATCGCGCACGCCGCCGGCGGCGTGGAACAAGAGATGGTGGACCGGCGCATAGGCGAGCATCACGCCAAGCCGCGTCATGTCCGGCGCAACGGCTTGCGGCAGCGCGCCACGACTTTTCATGAGCACGATCGGGTGCGCCGGATGACGCAGCAGCGCCAGATCCTCGGCCTCGGGCGCAGCGAACAGATGCGCCGACGCCTCATTGGCCAGCATGATGGCGAAAGGTTTGGCCTCGCGGTTCTTGCGCCGGCGCAATTCGGCGACGCTCGCGCCGTTGCGCGCGTCGCAGAGCAGGTGAAAGCCGCCGATCCCTTTCAAGGCGACAATCTTGCCGTCGCGAAGGGCGGCGACGATTTCGGCTGGCTGATGCGACAGGCGCGGCCCGCAGTTCGGGCAGGCGATGGGCTCGGCGTGGAAGCGCCGATTGGCTGGATCGGCGTAATCGCGGGCGCAATCGGCGCACATTGGAAAGCGCGCCATCGACGTCTGGGCGCGGTCGTAAGGCAGACGGCGGGTCAGCGTATAGCGCGGGCCGCAATGGGTGCAATTGACGAAGGGATAGAGATGGAAACGGCTCGAGGGATCGAAGAGATCGTCGAGACATTTTTCGCAGGTCGCGGCGTCGGCGGGAATGCGCGTCCGCGCCAGCCCGCCTTTCGTGCTTTCGATAACAAAACCCGGGTCGCCGCAAGGAAAAAGCGTTTCCGCCTCCAAAGAATCGAGCCGCGCCAGCGGCGGCAATTCGCGGCGCAAGGCGGCGACGAATTTTTCGACGTATTCGCCTTCCACCTCCAGCAGCACGCCCTCGGCGTCGTTGCGCACGAAGCCAGCGAGCCCGTAACGCGCAGCAAGCCCGTAAGCGAATGGCCGGAATCCGACGCCCTGCACCGCGCCGCGCAGGCGCAGACGCAGGCGCGTCGCTTCCGGCTTCGCCTCGAGCGCCGCGACGACCATCAGCCGGCCTTCCTTGCGGAGCGGGCGGCGCGCGCCTCGACCCAGGCGTAGAAGGCGGCGAGCCCTTCCCCTGTCTTGGCCGAGACAACCAAGGTCTGCAGGTTCGGATTGACGCGCAGGGCGTGGCCGATGCAGGCGCCGACGTCGAAATCGAGATGCGGCAGGAGGTCGGACTTGTTGAGCAGCATCAGGTCGGCGGCGGCGAACATGTCGGGATATTTGGCCGGCTTGTCCTCGCCTTCAGTCGTCGAAAGCAGCACCACCTTGTGCGCCTCGCCGAGGTCGAAAGCGGCCGGGCAGACGAGATTGCCGACATTCTCGATGAACAAAAGCGAATTTTCCGCCGGCGCCAGCGTTTCCAGCGCATGCCCGACCATATGCGCGTCGAGATGGCAGCCTTTTCCTGTGTTGACCTGGATCGCCCTGGCGCCTGTGGCGCGGATGCGCTCGGCGTCGTTTGACGTCTGCTGGTCGCCCTCGATCACGGCGATGGAATGGCGAGCCTTCAGGTCGTTGATGGCGCGCACCAGCAGCGAAGTCTTGCCCGACCCCGGGCTCGAGACGAAGTTCAGCGCCAGCACGCCTTTCTTCGCGAAAAAGCCGCGGTTTTCATCGGCATAGGAGCGGTTCTTCGACAATATGTCGCGTTCGATCTGGACAATCCGCTCCTGGCTCAGGCCGGGAACATGCACGCCCGCAAGGCCCGCGCCGTAGTCGAGCTTTTGCTCGGCTTGGCCAAGGACATGGTCGTGATGATGGTGGCCGTGCTCATGGTCGTGATCGTGGTGATGATGGCCATGATGATCGTGCACATGCTCATGCTCATGCTCATGCTCATGTTCGTGATCGTGATGGTGATCGCCATGCGCGTGGCCATGGCTGTGGCTATGGCTGTGCGCCTTGCCCTCTGCCGGCTTTTCGCCCTGGGGCTTTTCGCTCTCTTGCGTCGCCTGTCCGCATCCGCAAACCGTGCACATTACTCGACCTCCAGTTCCTTGACGCGCATTTCGTCGCCGCCGGTCATTTGCACATGATACTTGCCGCATTCGGGACAGGCGCCGAAACGCTCGGCGACCGGCACCGTCTTTTCGCAGTCCAGGCACCAGCCCTGCCCCGGCGTGCGGACGATTTCGAGCTTCGCCCCTTCGGCGAGCGTCCCGCGCGTCGCCGCGTCGAAGCAGAACTCCATCGCCCGCGGCTCGACGCCGCTCAGCTCCCCGATCTCCAGCCACACGGTCTTCACGCGCACAAAGCCCTGCCTGCGGCCTTCCTCGCGCAAAATCTCGACGACGCTCTCGGTCAACGACATTTCATGCATCGGCGTCGTCCGCTGGAGCCTTATCCGATCCGATAGAATCGGATCGGGGCGCCAGCTTTTCTTTTGACGCATTTTCTTCACGCGAACCGGTGTCCACTTCGCTTGAAAATGCTCTTCTATTTCTACGCCGACGCGGATGCAGGGATCGAAGACGAAAGCCAGTCTCGCCACCCGCAGCTTCGCCGCAGCGCCGGTCCCTATGTTCGTGCCGCGCATGGCCTTTGCGAAAGGGCCGTCGGGATGAAAATTCCATTCGGTCGGCGCGACGATCGAATATTCGGCGATCCCGCCGGCCTTGTCGAGCCGCAAGGCGTGATAGAGCCTTCCGCGCGCCGAATCGACCGCCGCGAAACCTTGGCCTGAACCAACGCTTTTCGCCGCCATCAGGCCCGGCGGCGCGTCGCCCCCATCGAGCAGCGCGGCGATGGCGTCGAGCGTCGCCGTCATGTCGGCGAAACGCGCCTCGATCCGCCCGGCCAGGGTCGAGACCGCCCTGCCCCGCCGCGCGCAGGCGCCGGTCTCGACGCAGCGTTTAGGCAGGCGCGGCGAAAGGGCGAAATTCTTGTCGGACATCGCAAGGACGACCGCTTCGTCATCTGACGCGCGCAGAAAATCGACATTGTCCTGGCGCAAACCCCAGTTCTTTTCGTCGGCCGCGGCCTCCGCCCACTGGCGCGCGAACAGCGAATTTCGATCCGAACGACCGCGCAGGCCAAGCCTGGCCGCCGCCTGCTCGACGCGCGCGAACGCTCCCGCAGCGTCGGGCAAGTCCGGCAAGGCGCGCAGGATTTGCAGCGTTTCGCGCAAAGCTTCGACGCTGTCCGCGTCGGGCGGCTCGTCCCGCGGCCAGTCGAGCACATTTCCGCGCAGCATTTCGCCATAGCGTTCGGCCAGCAGGCGCAACGCGCGCCGCCGCTCCTCTTCCGGACCGGCTGCGCGCCCCGAAGCCGCCTCGCCCGCCGCCTGCGCGGCCAGGGATTGCGCCGCCGGGCAAAGCGAAAACAGGCTCTTCGCCAAGGATGCCGCTTCCGAAGGCGAACGGCCGACAAACACAGGCGAGACGTTTACGCGCGGCGAGGCGATCCTGACCTCGTCCACATGACCGCCTTTCGCGCGTACAAAAACTTTCAATGCGCCGTCGAGGCTGCTCATGGCGCGGGCGCCTTGCGTTCGCCGCGCAGAAGGAACGCGCGGCGGTCGAATTGCGGCGGGCCATCGGCCTCGCGCCGGAGGAAGTCTTCCCCGCGCTCGGCCGGCGTTTTGCGCGGCAACTCCGCGGCAAAGGGATAGATTTCGGGCTCCGCATCCGCGAGAAGGCTTTCGTCCAGCAAGGCCGCGAGCGCCGCCTCCGCGGTGGCGAGCGCCGCCGCCTGGTCGGCGAAATCCTGCATCGGCGAAAACAGCGAACACATGAGGAGAAGCCCGAATCCATCGAGTTCGCTGACCAGAAAATCGACCTTTCCAGCAGGAAGCCAGATGGACCTCGTCTCGCCGGACTTGCCGCCGCCAAGCGAGGCCCCGGCCAGCGGCGCCAGCACGACATTCATGAACCAGGGCGTGACGATAATGCCCAGAGCCTGCCCGCGCCACTCACGAAAGCCGACACAGGCGGCCGAAAGCGCCGGATTGCAAATTGGCAGCCCGGCCATGGCGCGCACGAAGACGTCCTGGAAATGCGCCTCCAGCCGGTTCGCGAGTTCGGCCACTTCCGCTTCAGCTGGCATCGCCAAGCCTCATGAATTTCGACGGCGCCGCGTCGCAATTGGGGCAGCGCCAGTCCTCCGGCAGAGCCGAGAACGGCGTTCCCGGCGCAACCTGCCAGACCGGGTCGCCTTCGGCGGGATCATAGACATGCCAGCAAATGCCGCATTCCATTTTCGCGTCGTCGGCGCCCTCCGGCCTGCCGAAATTCTCGAACCCATCGTTCATTTGAAATAGGCCTCGTCGATCTCGCGCAAGCGTTGCGCGCTGTCGAGGAAATCCTCTTCCGCCGCGCAGGCGACGGACGGCGCGTCGCCTATCTCCAGCGTGTCGAGGATGATCTGGTCCATGGCGTTGAAATATTGCACCGACCAGACATTTTTGGTCGCCGTGGACAGGACGCGGCAGGAGCCGTAGCCCCTGGAGACCAGCCGCACCGCGCCGGACCCAAGGCATTCCTGCAGGAAGCTCATGTCGTCAGGGCTCATCGGCAGCAAGGTGAAGGTGATCGTATGCGAGGGCCGGCCTGGCTGATGCGCGGAAGACCGGGTCTCGATTTCCTTCAGCAGCGGCATGACGTTCATCGCGCCGGGCGGCGGCGCGCCGTAACTGAGCGCCTGCGTATTGACCAGCGCCGCCCGTTTGGCGATTTCCGGCAGGCGCGAGACTTCGAGGTAATCGGCGATAAGCTTGCCGTCGCGACCGGTGAAGCGCACCCGCCACAGGCCGGCCATGGTCAATTCCTGGATCTGCGCGGTGACGCCGTCCGGCAGGGCGACGAGGCCCGCCACCTCGCCCTCGCCGAGAACGCCTTCGAGAAGGCTCATCTCGTCCGCCGAAAAATCGGTGAGGTCGAACAATTTCCCGGCCTGATGCTCCGTCTGCGCTTCGAGCGCGGCGGCGATCTCAGGCAGCATTTTCGCCACGCGGGGGCAGCGTTCGATGAGGTCTTCCGCCTTGCCCGTCGCAAGGATCGAAATGGCGCGGCCCCTGCCCTCCTCAGCGAGCGGATCGAAGCCGATCGGCAGGATGGTCATCGCTTCGTCGGCGCCTTCGGGCGCGACCCAAAATCCGGCTTTCATGCGTCACGCTCCATGCGAATGGGTGAATTCGACTTTCGGCCCCCTGGCGCCGCTCAGGACCGGCGCGGCGGGATCGAGGCAGGCCTCGATCTTCTGGCGATAGTCCGACCAGTCGAGGATTTTTGGCAGCACGCCGATCGGCTCCCCGTCACGCGCCACGGCGAGCGAAGGAAAGACAAAGACCTGAAAGCGGGACTTCAGCTCGGCTTCGGCCAATGGCGCGACTACGGCGCCTCGCAATCTTCCGGCAAAGGCGCGCAGGATTTCCGGCAGGATCGCCGCGACATCGTTGGTCTCGGCGCGCTGGCTCGCGTCGCCGGCGAAAAACAGCAGCGCATGCGGGCATTCGCCCGGCGCGGGGGCAAGAAAGGCGTCGATGCCGGCGGCGTCGACGAGGGCTAGACCGTGGCGCTCGGTGAGCGCGCGGAGCAATGGCGTCGTCATGGCGTTTCCTCTTTATATTATTGGCAGGTCCCGCAAAATTCGCGCCAGACGCCGGCAAGGCCGGAAAAGCCCGGAAATGACGCCATCCGCCGCCAGGACGGAAACGCCTCCCGCCGCCAGATGGAAAGTCAGCTTACAGAGAAAGCCGTATTCTTTCCAGCGCCTATCGACGCAGATGTTCCGGCAATTGCGGTTCGCGGTCGATCAGGTCCGCGAACATGGATTCGAAATCCTCGCCGCGCATCGCCGCCTCCAGCCCGCGCAGGGCGTCGTCGATCTGCTGCGCTTCCTTAGCGTCCAGCACGCGGATCGCGCTGTCAATATGGACCAGCACCTGTGCGCCCGGCTCCTGCGCGCCGATCAGCAGCATCGACACGCGGCGGGTCTCGTCGCCGCGCTGGCACAGCGCCGAAACCTCGTCGCCTTCGACAATCCGCATCGGCACGCCAAGACACATTTTTCGTTTCCCCGAGGGTTCGTCAGCCCCGTCAATGCGAGCGGAGCGAAGCAATCCGTGGCCCATGCCAGCCGCGGCGCGGATTGCTTCGTCGCTCACGCTCCTCGCAATGACGGCGACGGGACGACTTGGACTGCAAGAAAAACTAGCACGAAGCCCGCGATCAGGCGAAAGCTTTCCGCCTCACTGAGCGGCAGGAACGGAAAACTTTTCGTAGCCGACGAAGTCGATGTCATTGCCGAGCAGGGGCTCGACGGTTTCGCCGGGCGCGCGGCGATGGCAGGGCGCGCCCCATTGCTCCAGTATGACCGCGGCGATTTCCGCGACCTGATCGAGCTGGCCGCGCACCGGCTCGGTCAAGGGGCCGCCCCAGTTCTCCAGGTCGAGCGGCTGGCAGCCGACCAGGACCAGCTTTTCCGGATAGGAGCCGAGGAGGTCGGCGGCGGACAGGACCTCCTGGAACCCGGTCTGGTGCAAGCTCATCTTCTTGGCGCCGGTGAATTTCGGCACCTCGTCGCCCTGGACGATCTTCAGCGCCCCCGGCGTCAGGCCATAGTCGATGGCGTCGAACACCAGGAGATAATCGGCCTCCTGCACGAATTGCACGAGGTAAAGTCCCTGGGTGCCGCCATCGAGCAGGCTGACGTTGGCGGCTGTGCGATAGCGGGCGTGGAAACGCTCCAGGGCGCGCACGCCGAATCCTTCGTCGGCCCAGAGAATGTTGCCTATGCCCAGCATAAGGATTTTCGGCTGACCGGCCATGGTCACACCTCCTCGTCGCGGAACTGGCGTTCGCCCGAGATCATCGAGGAGATCATGCTCTGGCGCGACATGATGTCTTCGCGCACCGCCGCGTAGATGTGGACGACGGTGAAGAGCACAAGCGCCCACATGCCGAGATGGTGCAGGGTGTGGACGTCCTGGCTGTTGGGAAAGAGCGAAAACACCCAGCCGAACGCCCTGGCCTGCCAGCTTCCCGCGCCCTCGCCTTCCGAATAGAGCGCGAAGCCGGTGCAGATCATGAACAGCGTCCCGAGGGTGAACACGCCGAACATCATGGTCTGGGCGAGCGGATTATGGCCGACATATTGCCTGGGATATTTTTCGAGGAAGGCGTACCAGCGGATTTCGTGCAGCACGCCGCTCCAGAACGAGGCGCGCCAGAACGGAATATGGAAGATCTGGCTCGCATGGGCGTTGCCGACGAAGGCCCAGTATATCCGCAGCAGGAAGCCGACCGCCATGATCTGGCCGGCGGAGAAATGCACGAAGCGGATATAGCCCATCTGGAAATGCGCGCTCGCTTCGCCCGACAGGCTCGCGGGCGGCGAGGCGATCAGGTAGCCGGTGACGAACAGCGTCACCATGGCCAAGGCGTTGATCCAGTGCCAGAGGCGCACGGGCGCCTGGTAGACATAGACCGTCCGTCGGGCGATCTCCTTCTCGCCATGCGCGTCGGACCGGTCGCCGGCCTGAAGGCCGGTGCGGCTGGCGATCGCGGCCTGGCCAAACGCGTCAGGCAATTCGCCGATTTGCGTCAATTCAGTCATGACGACCTCCCAGAGTGATGCTTTCTCCCTTCTCCCCTCGCGGGAGAAGGTGGCGCGTCAGCGCCGGATGAGGGGGCGCATCAGCAGCAAGAATTTGGATTTTGCGCGCGAGCCCCCTCATCCGTCTCGCGCTTTGCGCGATCCACCTTCTCCCGCAAAGGGGAGAAGGGGTCGCCGGCGCATCGCGTCTTAACGCACAGTCACCTTGGCCATTTCCTGGCCGTCCGCGCTCATCACATGGGTCGAGCAGGCGAGACAGGGATCGAAGGAATGCAAGGTGCGAAGGATTTCGAGCGGCTGCTCGGGATTGGCCATCGGCGTGTCCATCAGCGACGCCTCGAAAGCGCCGATATTGCCGTTGTTATCGCGAGGCGATCCGTTCCAGGTGGTCGGAACCACCGCCTGGTAATTGTCGATCTTGCCGTCCTTGATCCTGATCCAGTGGGCGAGCGCGCCGCGCGGCGCCTCGGTGAAGCCGACGCCCTTGACCTCCGAAGGCCAGGTCTTGGGGTCCCACTTTTCGACATTGGCGGTGGCCGAGTCGCCGTTCTTGATGGCGGCGATCAGCTTCTGCTGGAAATGCTTCATCTTGTAGCCGGCCCACTGGCTTTCGAGCGCGCGCGCCGCGGTGCGGCCGAGCGTCGAGAACAAGGCGCTGGTCGGCAGGCCAAGGTCTTTCAGCAGCCTGTCGACCGGATCCTTGAACTCCGCCTTGTTCTGGGCGTAGCCGACGATCCAGCGGGCGAGCGGGCCGACCTCCATCGCATGGCCCTTCCAGCGCGGCGACTTGATCCAGGAATATTTGCCGCCCTCGTCGAGGTTCTCGATATTGGTCTTGGTTCCCTTGGCGTTGGGGCCGAGTTCGTAATGCGGCTCCGTGACGCCGTCCCACGGGTGCAGGCCCTTGGTCTCGTCGGGATACTTGTACCAGCTGTGGGTGACGAACTCCTGGATTTCATTGGGATCGCGATGATTCACCGGGAAGATCTCGGCCAGGTTGCCGTTGATGATCGCGCCCTGCGGGAGGGAGAGATTGGCGGCGGAATAATCGTTCGCGTGTTCGGGAATGTCGCCATAGGCGAGAACCGACTTGCCCGACAGGCCGCCGCCGTAGAGCCAGTCCTTGTAGAAGGAGCCGATGGCCGCCACGTCGGGCAGGTAGACCTGGTCGTTGAATTCGATGGCGCGGTCGATGATCTCGGTGACGTAGTTCAGCCGCTCCATGTTGAGAGCGCCGACAGAGCCTATTCCATCGACATTGATCGGACAGGGAACGCCGCCGACCAGCCAGTTCGGATGCGGGTTCTTGCCGCCGAATATGGTGTGGATCTTGACGATCTCCTTCTGGAAATCGAGCGCCTCGAGATAATGCGCCACCGCCATGAGATTGGCTTCCGCCGGCAGCCGATAGGCTTTCGACCCCCAGTAGCCGTTCTTGAAGGGGCCGAGCTGGCCGCTTTCGACGAAACGTTTCAGTCGTCCCTGCAAGTCCTTGAAATAGCCGGGCGAAGACAGGGGCCACGGCGAGATCGACTGCGCCAGCGCAGAGGTCGCCTTGGGATCGGCGGAAAGCGCCGAAACCACATCGACCCAGTCGAGCGCGTGCAGGTGATAGAAATGCACGATGTGATCATGCACCTGCAGCGCGAGCTGCATGATGTTGCGGATCGAATTGGCGTTTTCCGGAATCTTGATCGCCAGCGCGTCCTCCACTGCGCGCACCGAGGTCAGCGCGTGGGTGCCGGTGCAGACGCCGCAGATCCGCTCGGTGAAGGCCCAGGCGTCGCGGGGATCGCGACCGCGCAGGATCACTTCGATGCCGCGCCACATCGTGCCGGTGGAGACGGCGTTTCGGATGACGTTGTTCTCGTCGACGTTCACCTCGACGCGCATATGGCCTTCGATGCGGCGAGACGGGGTCGACGACAATGCGCTTGCCGGAATTGTCGAGATTGAAACCGTTCGGGGTCTGGACGGTCATGGTTGCGTTTCCTCAAATCCTGGATTTTGTCGGGAAGGCGGGCGGCTCATTGCGTTTTCAAGCGAAGTGGCTTTGTCCGCGTCAGAAACGCGACAATGATCGGCGGCGGTCTTCAGGCGTCGGGTTTTGTCGCTCTTGTCGTCATGCTTGACCGAGACGCGGCCGATGGCCGTGACGGCGGCGTGCGCGGCGACGCCGACGCCGACGACGCCGGCGGCGGTCATGCCGATCTTGTCGGCATTGGCCTCGATTCCGAACTGGTTGATGTTGGACAGGCGGCTATAGAAAGGCCCCTTGTCCCAGAAACCGTCTTCCGAGCAGCCGATGCAGCCATGGCCCGACTGGATCGGGAAGGACACGCCGTTGTTCCAGCGCACGGTCGAGCAGGCGTTGTAGGTGGTCGGCCCCTTGCAGCCCATCTTGTAAAGGCAATAGCCCTTGCGCGCGCCCTCGTCGTCCCATTCCTCGACGAACTGTCCCGCGTCGAAATGTGGCCGGCGATAGCACTTGTCGTGGATGCGCTGCGAATAGAACATTTTCGGGCCGGCCCTGCCGGTCGAGTTCGGGCAAGCGGCCGAAAGTGGTGATGAAGGTGACGACGCCGGTCATCACTTCGGCGATCGGCGGACAGCCGGGCACCTTGATGATCGGCTTGCCGGTGATGACCTTGTCGATCGGCGTCGCCTGGGTCGGATTGGGCTTGGCCGCCTGCACGCAGCCCCAGGAGGCGCAGGCGCCCCAGGCGATGATCGCCATGGCGTCTTCCGCCATCCATTTCAGCTTCTCGACGAAAGGCTTGCCGCCGTCGATGCAGAACATGCCGCCTTCGTTGAGCGGCGGATTGCCTTCGACGGCGAGGATGTACTTGCCTTTGTACTTTTCCTTGGTCTCCTCGAGGATCGCCTCGGCCTGGTGGCCGGCGGCGGCCATCAGCGTGTCGTCGTAGTCGAGCGAGATCATCGACAGGACGACGTCCTTGACCAGGGGATGCGCCGAGCGGATGAAGCTTTCCGAGCAGCAGGTGCACTCGAGCCCGTGCATCCAGATCACGGGCACGCGCGGATTGGTTTCCAGCGCCTGCGCGACATTGGCGCGCCGGTCGCGCCGAGGCCCATGCTGGCGGCGGTGAGGGAGCAGAATTTGGTGAAATTGCGCCGGGTGACCCCCTGCCGACGGATCACATCATAAAATGTCTCGGTAACGGACATCGAGCGCCTCCCCTGGTCGTTCGTTCGCCGTTCGCCTTGTGATGGAACAGCCCGGCGATTGGGAAGCTAACGGCAAGAAGGGCGCCAGAATCGGAAAAGGCGCACTCGTTTTATTTTATTACGTTATTTCAATGAGATCGCCATGTTCCACCAAGCCGTCGCGATGAAGCGGCGCTGGATGGGCTGGAAAGCGCGCTGGCGCCGCGAGGGAGACAGCTTTGCACTCGCGGCCGGCAATATTCAGTCCAGCGTCTCGCGGTAGAACCAGACGGCCAAGGCGATCACGACGACGGTCGCCAGCGCCATCGGCCACAGCTCCGGTGCGATTTCCGCTGCCGAATTTCCCTTGAGCAAGATGCCGCGCACGATGCGTATCGCGTGGGTGGTCGGGAAAACCTCGCCGACCCATTGGGCCCAGCGCGGCATGCCGAGGAACGGGAACAGAAGCCGGACAGCATGAAGGCCGGCATCAAGGTGAATTGCGCCATCTGCTGCGCCTGCATCTGGTTGGCGGCGATGGTCGAGAAGGCCAGGCCCATGGCGAGATTGCTGGCGATAAAGAGGCCCAGAGCAAGGAACAGCAAAACGACCGAGCCGCGCACCGGCAGGTCGAACACATAAGTCGAGACATCAGGATCAGCACGACCTGGACATAGCCGACGAAGACATAGGGCGCGATCTTGGCCAGCATGACCTCGATCGGCTTGACCGGCATGGCCAGCAGGTTTTCCATCGTGCCGCGCTCGCGTTCGCGGGTGATCGACAAAGTGGTGATGAGCAGCGTCGACATCGTCAGGACGATGCAGATCAGGCCCGGCACGATGTTGAGCACCGTCAGCTGCTCGGGATTGTAGCGGGCGTGAACCTCGAAGGTGAACGGCGGATTCGGCGGCCGGCCCTGGCGCGTGGGCGGCAGGTCGCGCTCCAGCGCGCCGTTGAGCGCGCCCAGCGCCGCCGTGGCATTGCCGATCGCCGAGGGGTCGGTGGCGTCGGCGTCGATCAGCATCGACGGCGATTCGCCGCGATCGACCGAGCGGTCGAAATTCGGGCGGTATGTTGACGACGAACAGCACGTCGCCTTCGGCCAGCGCCCGTTTCCGCCTCCGCTTCCGAGGGCGATGGTGCGGATATCGTAATAGCCGGTGTTCTTCAGCGCCGTGACCAGCGTCCGCTCGTATTTCGAATGGTCGGCGGCGAGAAGCCCGGTCGGCAGATCTTGCGGATTGGCGTTGATGGCGAAGCCGAACAGGAAAAGCTGCATGATCGGCAGAGCGATGATCAGCCGCAGGGTCATCGGATCGCGGCGGACCTGGATCCATTCCTTGCTGCAGCAGGGCCAGAAAGCGCCGGAAGGAGAAGCCGTTCATGCGGTTTTGCTCTGCCGCGCTCAGCAGATGGATGAACACGTCCTCAAGGCCGCGGCTCGACCTCGCGCCAGGCCAGGTCGCCGGTCACTGGCCGATCGCGCTCGCAGCAGCGCGGCGCGGTCGATGCCCGCGACATGCAGCGCCCGGCCAAACACCGCCGCCGCCTCGACGCCCGGCGATATGGCGCAATGTGCGCGCGGCGACGTCGAGTCCGTCGCCGGTCGCCTCGAAGGTGACGAGGCCGGACGTGCGCGCCACCTCGTCGGCGTCGCCCTGCACGACGATGCGGCCGCTCGGCGAGATAGACGATGCGCTTGCAGCGCTCCGCCTCGTCCATGTAATGGGTCGAGACCAGCACGGTGAGGCCTTCGGCGGCCATGTCGTGGATCAGGTCCCAGAATTCGCGGCGCGCCTTGGCGTCGACGCCGGCGGTCGGCTCGTCGAGCAGCAGCAGTTTCGGCTGGTGCAGCACGCAGGCGGCCAGCGCCAGGCGCTGCTTCCAGCCGCCCGAGAGTTGCCCGCCAGTGGTCGGTGCGATCGCGCGAGCGCCATGCGCTCGATGATATCGCGCGACCGCCGCGGCCGGTTCGGCATTTCGTAGACGCGCGCGACGAAGTCGAGATTCTCGCTGACCGTCAGATCGTCGTAGAAGCTGAAGCGCTGCGTCATGTAGCCGATCTGGCGGCGGATTGCCGGCGCATCGCGCATGAGATCGAGGCCGAGGCAGGTGCCGCCGCCGCCGTCCGGCGTCAGCAAGCCGCACAGCATGCGGATCGTCGTCGTCTTGCCGCTGCCGTTGGCGCCGAGAAAGCCGCAGATCTCGCCCGCCGCGACCTGCAAGCGTCAGCCCTCGACGACCTTGCGCGCGCCGAAATTCTTGCGCAGATCGTGGACGTCGATGACGTATTGGTCATGGCCGCGCTCAGCGCGCGGCCGCGTCGGCGCGAGCGGCCGCACCGTGACCGGCTGGCCGGGATTGAGCAGCGCCGCCTGTCGGGCGGCGGGCGCGCCTCGATCAGATAGACGAGCTTTGTCCCGGCTCGCTTCGCTGTAGATCACCGGCGGCGTATATTCGGCCTGCGGCGAGATGAAAGAGATCGTCGCCGGTCAAATCGCGCGGGCAGTCGTCGCAGACGATCGCGACCTTGTCGCCGCGATGCATGGTCGCGAGACCGTCTTCCGGAACGAAGAAGCGCACGAAGATATTGCCGCGGCGGCAGCAGCGATACGACGGGCGCGCCGGCGGCCATGGTTTCGCCGGGCCGCGCCAGAACGTCGGCGATCCGGCCCGCCGCCGGCGCAGTGACGCTGCGTTGCGCCAGCCGCCATTCCGCCATGCCGAGCGCCGCCTTCGCCGCCGCGACGGCGGCGCCGCTGCGCCGTCGATCTCGCGCGTCGCGGCCGAGCGGCGCGCGGGCCTGCGCCAGCGCCGCCTCGCATCGCCGCCACGTGGCCTGTGGCCGAGCGATAGGTCGGCGCGGCGCTGGTCGACGGTCTGCCGGTGATGGCGCCGCTCGGCAGCAGGTCCTCGCCGCGCGCGAGATCGGTCTCGGCGCGGACCGAGCGTGGCGCGCGCATCGGCGAGATTGGCCTCGGCCTGCTCGATTTCCGTCGGCTTGCCGCCGCCTCGAGATTGGCGAGTTGGTCCTGCGCCTGTTCGAGCTGGCGCGCCGCCTGGTCGCGCGCGGCGCGATCTTCGGTATCGTCCTGCGTGAACAGCGGCGCGCCCGCCGCGACCTGTCGCCGCGCGCGACATCGAGCGTGGTCAGGAGGCCCTGCTGGGTCGGCCCGACTTTGACGAAATCGGCCTCGGCATAACCCTGCCATTGCTTCGGCGGCGGACCGGCGTTTTTGGCGCGCCAAAAGCCGAAGCCGACAAGGAGCGCAAGCGCCAGCAGGAGCAGCAAACTGTGGGCGCAACGAAAATTCCTCTTTGCAACGCAACGGTTCCGTTGCATTATTTCACGCGCAACGACGAGATGCAATCGAAGCGAAGCGTTTTAGGGAAATTGATGAGCGTCGAAACGCCGCCGACGAAAGAATTCAGGCGCGGCCCCGGCGGCCGGCCGAGCGTCGCCGAGGCCGAGCGCCGCCATTTGGCGCTGCTGGATTGCGCGGCGCGGATGTTCCTCGACCAGGGTTTCGACGAGGTCTCCATCGAGGAAATCGCCCGCCGCGCCGGCGTCGCCAAGCGCTTCATCTATGCGCGCTACAAGGGCAAGGAAGAATTGTTCGTCGCCGCCATCGAGCGCCTTTTCGCCGAGAAGCTGGAGGCCCTGCACGAATTCGAGACGCCGTTGGAGGATCCCGAACAGGGCTTGTTCGCCTATGCGTCGCACATGCTGGAGCTGGCCGTGCAGCCCGACGCGCTGGCGGCGAACCGGCTCTTCCTGACGGCGGCCCCGCGTTTTCCGGACCTCGCCCGCCTGTTCGTCGAACGCAACCGGCGGCGCAATCTCGCCAGCCTGCGTGGCCTGCTTCAAGCCTATGAGGAGCGCGGCGCGATTTCGACCGGCGACGCGCAGGCGCTGGCGGAAGATTTCTTGATGCTGACGACGGGCGTGCCGCAGCGCCTCGCCCTGCTCGGCCTGCGGGAGACGCCGGAAGAGGAGCAAAGGCGGCTGCGGCAGGCGGTGAGGCTGTTTCTCGACGGCTGCCGCTCGCGCGACTAGGCCCCATGAATTTAGCAGGACCTCGTCAATGCGCGGAACTGAGCAACGAAGCAATCCAGTTCTGCCGGCATCGGCGCTCTGGATTGCTTTGCTCCGCTCGCAATGACGGAGAGCCTAGCGGGCGGCATAAAAATCGACCGTCGCCCTCAAGCCGTCCTCGAAGCTCGTGGCGTCGCCCCGGAACCGCCGGGCGAATTTCGATGCGTCCACATGATAGGGCCGGTCGGTCTGGAAGCGCATTTCGATCAGTTCGTAAACCTGCCGGTCGAACAGCCCTAAAACATGCAGCAACGGCGCCGGGAGGACATTTATGCGCGGCGTCGTTGCAAGCATTTTCGCCGCGCTTTCGATATGGGCGCGCAAGTCTGCGCCGGAGCGTTGGGCGCGTGCCAGGCTTGGCCATAGTCCTCGCCCGGCGCGTCCAGAAGCGTGACCAGCGCGCGCGCAAAGTCGGGAACATAGGTGAAGTCGTGCGGATGGTCGGGCGAATAGGGGATCAGCGCCGCCCTGCCCTGCGCCAGCCTTTGCACGCCGAAATTGGCGAGGACCGAGGTTTCCACATCCGGCCCGTAGAAATCGGAAGCGCGGACGGCGACGGCCTCGACGCGGCCCGCTTTGTGCGCCTCCATCCAGGCGCGCGTGATGTCCGCCCGCACCTTCGGCTTGCGGCCATGGCTGGTGAGCGCCATGTCCTCGACGAGCGGGCGGTCCTGCGGCCCATACATATAGAGATTGTCGGCGAAGACGAACCGCGCCCGCGCCGCGCCGCAAACGTCGATGAAATTATCCATCGCCTGCGGCCACGCGCTTTGCCAGACGCGGGAATCATAGGGAAAACCGAG
>CAWKJW010000068.1:0-52139 GCA_963849665.1 uncultured Alphaproteobacteria bacterium
ACTCCTACGACCGCCGGCACGGCTGGCGGGCAAGCTGCCCAATATTTTGAGCGACGCCTCGGCACGATCGAGAAATACCAGAATGAAGATTGGCCGGAGCAATGACAAGGGCGATTACGTCACGGGGCTGGTGACGGAGGTGCGGCCGAGTTTGCGACCATCAAGATCGGGCGTATCGTGCGATGCTGACGCCGGCGGATTTCGCCTGGACCGGGCCAAAGTGCCGTGGAGCTGCTGAAGTCGGCGATCTCGTTGCGTTCACATCACCGAATTTCGGGCATGACGGCCGAAGTGCAACTGGAGCAGGAGCCGGCCGCGCAGGCGCGCTGCTCGCGATCGACAACGCGACCGGCGAAATCAAGGCCATGGTGGGCGGGTACGACTTCGGCGAGTCGAAATTCAATCGCGCCACGCAGGCCATGCGGCAGACGGGAAGTTCGTTCAAGGTTTACGTATACTCCGAGGCGCTGGAGCAGGGAATGTCGCCATTCGATACGGTGGTGGATGCGCCCGTGACGTTCCACAGCGGCGGGCAGATTACTCGCCGCACAACTACGACGAAAAATTCGAGGGACGCATCACGCTGCGCCGCGCGCTGGCCGATTCGCGCAACGTGCCGGCGGTGCGGCTGCTCGACAAAGTGGGAATCGAAAACGTGATCGACCTGGCGCGAAAATTCGGCATCGAGAGCCCGCTGCCGCCATACTTGCCGCTGGCGCTGGGCGCGGCGGATTTGACGCTGATGGAGCACACGTCGGCATTCACCGTGTTTCCGGACGACGGCATTCACATCGAGCCGCATTACATCCGACAAGTGACTTCTACGATGGCGTCGGTGCTCGAAGAGGCCGCGGCCGGAATGTGACCGACGTGATTCCGCCGGACGTGGCGCGAACCATGGTCGCAATGCTTGAGGAAGTGGTGCAGTTCGGGACCGGAGTGCGCGCGAAGGAGCTGGGGAGGCCGTCCGGCGGCAAGACCGGCACGACGAACGATTTTACCGACGCGTGGTATATCGGGTTCACGCCGCAGATTACGGCGGGCGTGTGGGTGGGCAACGACGACAAGAGAATTCGCTCGGGAAAAAAGAAACGGGCGCGCAAGCGGCGCTGCCAATCTGGCTGGAGTTCATGCAGAGGCGACGCAAGGGACTCCGGTGCAGGACGTTCCCCAATGTGGTGCCGCTCGAGAACAGGCCGGCGGACAGCGAACTGCAGGTCGACACCCCTGATACCGCGCCGCCTGCGGATGCCGCAGAACAAGGATTGACCCAGACGAAGACCGGCGAGGAACGGCGCGTACCGGCGCGCAAACCAGGCAAAAAGGCGGGACTGCGCAACCGGTAAAGCCCGTGGCGCCCGCGCCGCAGAAGATATCGGCGCCTGCGCCTGCTACCGGTGAGCGACGCGATACTGCGCAAGTGCACTGAGACTTATGTGGTTGCTCACCGGGATTTCCGAAAAGGGTCCCAACCGTACGGCACGAGTGGCTTCGCACGGCCGCTGGGATCCACCAGCACGATTTGCTTCTCCGAAGTGATCACGCCGATTTCTGCCAGTTGCTTGAAGCCGGGAGCGTTTCTTAGCCGGCACGTTTCGCTGGCGGAACTGTGAATAGAAGCTCGTAATCGTCGCCGCCGTGCAGGGCCATCTGAAGAGGATTCAGGTTCAGGCGCGCGAGTGCCGGAGAAATCGGAATCCGGACGCAGGGGATGCAGGCGGCATCGAGGCGGGCGCCAACGCGGCTTGCGCGGCAGAGACGCGCTAGATCGGTGGAGAGGCCGTCGGAAATATCCATCATCGATGAGGCGATGCGGTGACCAGCGAGCCAGGAACCGAGTTCGAGGCGAATTTGGGGATAAAGGTGAGGTTGGACCAGGTGGCGATATCGCGTGGATCTTCCGGCTTTGCGCCGCAGAAGTTCGAGTCCCAATTGAGGCCCACCAAGACTACCGCTGACGTAGATGCGGTCGCCGGGGCGAGCGCCGGAACGAGTAACGGCGAGGTTCTGTCCGATTGCGCCCAGCACGGTAATGCTGATCGAGACGACTGGAAATTGAGTCGTGTCACCGCCCGCCAGGCGGAGGCCGAGTTCGCGGGCAGCGCGGGCCATGCCGCGGAGAAAGTTGTCGAGCCAGCGGCCCGTTCGGGCTGGTGGGCAGGGCAAGGGTCAGAAAGAAGAAGCGGGGTGAGGCGCCCATAGCGGCGAGGTCGCTTGTGGCGCGGGCCAGGGACTTGTAGCCGACCGAATCAGGAGGAGTGGTCTTCGGCAGAAAATGGACCCCTTCGAGGAAAGCGTCGCAGGTTGAGACCCAGTCCATTTTGCGGACAGTGCGAAAAACGGCGGCATCGTCGCCAATACCGAGGAACGCAGGCCCTGCTTGCGCGCTTTCAGAAGCGGCGGGCGCCCCTCGGACGGAACTGCAGCGGCAATTTTCCTGATCAGTTTGTCTTCGCTGTACAACTTCTGTCCTTTCGTTCAGTTGCCGCCGGACAGAGTTTCGGGTAAGATTTTGAAGGCCGGCACTCCAGGCTGGGATTATAGAGGGACTGGAAAGAAGAAGGCGAGGCTGGAGCGCCTACGGAAATTGGTAGAAGGGGTTGACGAACGGTTCGGTGGTGGCTAGAATTCGTTGCGTTTCGAACCAAGGCTCCCGGTTCAAACTGAAGTACGCGAAGTTCATAGATTCGGCTAGCTGCGAAGCGGATTCCCGCAGAGATCATCGGCCGAAAAGTTTCAAGCGGAACAAAATGCGATGAAGGGAAAATCATACACATTTTTCATTGCCTCAAGCGCCTCCGGTGGCATGCGCCGGGTGCGGGTGCCGTTCTACGTGGTGCATCTGCTGACTGCACTTGTAGTGGTCGGCGGCATAACTGGTGGCGGCCACGAGTTCTTATTCGCGGATGCTTTGGAAGGCGGCGAACTATAATTCGCTGCGGCGAGATCAGGATCACCTCAAACAGCAATACGTGCAGCTTCAGACTCAGGTAAAGGACACGAATCAGCGGCTATCCTCTCTGCAATCGCTGGCCGGTGAGGTTGCGGTGGCTTACGGCTTCACGCGGCTTCGCGAGAACCCATTCGGAATGGGCGACGCGGGCGCCCAACCGGAAGAGGAGTTCCAGGAATCGCTCGATCAATACAGCTATTTGGAACAGAACGTGGCCATGGTTGGTATGCCCGCCAGTGGTTTGCGGCTTCTGCCTGCGGCACAATTCACCAGCTTGGGAATCGCTCCGACACTATGGCCGGTCGTGGGAGAAATTACCGGACACTTTGGCGAGCGGCTGGACCCGTTCAGTGGTGAGGGCGCGTTCCATGCCGGACTGGATATTGCTTCGCATTTTGGAGACATCATCCGCGCGACGGCAGACGGGGTTGTAACCATCGCGGACGCTGGCCGCAGCGGATACGGACGGCTCATAGTGATCGACCACGGGTTTGGCGTGAGCACCTGGTACGGGCACCTTTCCGCTTTCAAAACGCAGGTAGGCGCGCACGTGAAAGCTGGGGACATCATCGGCCTCGAAGGCCAGAGCGGGCGGTCTACGGGTCCGCACCTTCACTACGAAGTACGTATCTACAACACGCCGGTAAATCCCTGGCGCTACCTCAAGAATATCGATCCGGCAGCCGCATCCCGCGTAGCAAGCAACAATACCTCTCACGCGGCAGCGGACTAAGCTCCCTTTATTGAGCTCTCTTCCTGATTCGGATTTTCCTAGCAATACGGTTGAGCCAGCACCACCAATTGCTTGCCTGACGCGCTCCTTCGTCCGCACATATTCGGTAGCAGGAACGTCCCTTGCCGATGACAACCAGCCGACATCCATCACCAGGGTGCCCTCCGGCGCCGCATCGTTGCACGGCCATTGCACCGAGCCGAGTTGGTCGGCTTCGCATAGCTCACGCCCTTGAACGTCGGGGTCGACGCAGCGATTTCGTCCATGATCTCCGAGGGATGCGCTAGTTCATCTCGTAGCCGAAGGCCTTTGCCAGATCACTGCCGACCTGCCATTCGTCCGGCGCACAGCTGCGCCATGACCTTGCGCACCCAATTGATGCGCCGCTCGGCATTGGTGAAGGTGCCGTCCTTTTCGAGGAAAGAACAGCCCGGCAGGAAAACATGGGCGTATTTCGCGGTTTCGTTCAGGAACAGGTCCTGGACTACCACGCATTCCATGGCGGCGAGGACCGCCGTCACATGCAGCGTGTTGGGATCGGACTGGGCGATGTCCTCGCCCTGGATGAACAGGCCCTGAAACTTCCTCCAACCGCCTCATGGAGCATGTTGGGAATGCAGCAGGCCCGGTTCGTCGTCGAGCTGACGTTCCACAAGGCCTCGAAGCTTTCGCGGGTCGCGTCTTCCGAGACGTGCCGATAACCGGAAAACTCGTGCGGGAAGGAGCCCATGTCGCAGGAACCTGGACATTGTTCTGGCCGCGCAGCGGATTAACGCCGACGCCTTCACGCCCGATATTGCCGGTGGCCATGGCCAGATTGGCGAGGCAGATGACTTTTGAGCCCTGCTATATTCCGTCACGCCGAGGCCATAGAAGATCGCGCCATTGCCGCCGGTTGCGTAAAGCCGCGCCGCTTCGCGCACGTCTTTCGCGGGCACGCCGGTATATTGTTCCGTCGCTTCCGGCGAATGCTGCTCCAGCGCGATAAACCGCGCCCAGGCCTCGAATTCGTCGAGGTCGCAGCGTTCGCGGACATAGGCTTCGTCGACCAGGCCTTCGGTGACGATCACATGGGACAGGGCCATGATCAGCGCGACATTGGTTCCCGGCTTCAGGGGCAAATGATAGGCCGCCTGGACATGCGGCGTGCGCACCAGGTCGATGCCGCGCGGATCGGCGACGATCAGTTCGCCCCGGCCCGCAACCGCTTTTTCATGCGCGAGGCGAAGACCGGATGGGCGTCGGTCGGATTGGCGCCGATGACGAGAATGACGTCGGCCTTGTCGACCGATTTGAAATCCTGGGTGCCGGCGGAGGTTCCAAGCGTCTTGCTGAGGCCATAGCCGGTCGGCGAATGGCAGACGCGGGCGCAGGTGTCGACGTTGTTGTTCCTGAAGGCGGCGCGCGCAAGCTTCTGCAACACGAACACTTCCTCGTTTGTGCAGCGCGAGGATGTGATGACGCCAATCGACTCGCGGCCATATTTGGCCTGCGTGCGCTTCAGCCCGTCCGCGGCCGTCGCAATGGCCTCGTCCCACGAGACCTCGCGCCAGGGATCGGTGATCTTTTCGCGCACCATCGGCTTGAGCATGCGGTCCTTGTGGGTCGCATAGCCATAAGCGAACCGGCCCTTGACGCAGGAATGGCCCTCGTTGGCCTTTCCGGCCTTGTAGGGAACCATGCGGATCAGCTCTTCGCCGCGCATTTCCGCCTTGAACGAGCAGCCGACGCCGCAATAGGCGCAGGTGGTGACGATCGAATGCTCGGGCAGGCCGTTCTCGACCACGCTCTTCTCGATCAGCGATCCGGTGGGGCAGGCCTGCACGCAGGCGCCGCAGGAAACGCATTCGGAATTGAGGAAATCAGTCGGGCCGGATTTGACGCGCGATTCAAATCCTCGACCTTCGATGGTCAGGGCGAATGTCCCCTGCACTTCTTCGCAGGCGCGCACGCATCGGCTGCAGACGATGCATTTGGCGGGGTCATAGACGAAATAGGGGTTAGACTGGTCCTTGGCGTCGTCGAGATGGTTCTCGCCGTCGAAACCGTAGCGAACCTCGCGCAGGCCGACCTCGGCGGCGGCGTCCCGGAATTCGCCGCCGCCATCGGCGGAGAGCAGGACGTCGCGCGGATAATCGGAAACATAAAGCTCCATCACGCCGCGGCGCAGGCGGGCGAGCTTCTCGCTTTGGGTGCGCACCACCATGCCGTCTTCCGCCGGGGTCGTGCAGGAGGCCGGCGTTCCGCGACGTCCCTCGATTTCGACCAGGCAGAGACGGCAGGAGCCGAATGGCTCGAGAGAGTCGGTTGCGCAGAGCTTCGGGATTTTCACGCCCCGGCTCATGGCGGCGGCCATGACCGAGGCTCCCTTGGGAACGCTCACCTTTTCGCCGTCTATGGTCAGGGTCACACTTGTCTCGGCGACGCGGATCGGCGTGCCGAAGTCGATTTCCTTGATGAGGCTCATCAGGTTCTCCTATTCGGCGGCGACTGTTGCGGCGGCGGGCCTGAAATCCTCCGGGAACCGGTTCAGCGCTGATAGCACCGGCATCGGGGTCAGGCCGCCCATGGCGCAAAGCGAGCCGTCGGTCATCAGTTCACAAAGGTCGCGAACAAGCGCGATGTTCTTCTCGACGTCGCGGCCCGCGATGATCTTGTCGATCGTCTCCTCGCCCCGCACCGCGCCGACGCGGCAGGGCGTGCATTTTCCGCAGCTTTCCTTGGCGCAGAAATGAAAGGCGAAACGCGCCATATGCGCCATGTCGACGGTGTCGTCGAAGACGACCACGCCGCCATGGCCGAGCAAGCCGCCGATGGCGGCGAGCGCCTCGTAATCGAGCGGCACGTCGAGGTCCTTTTCGGCCAGATAGGCGCCGAGCGGGCCGCCGACCTGCACCGCGTGGACCGGCCGCCCGCTCGCCGTTCCGCCGCCGAAGTCCTCGATGATTTCGCGCAGCGAAACGCCGAAAGCCAATTCGATCAACCCTCCGCGCAGAATATTGCCGCCGAGCTGGAATGGAAGCGTGCCGCGCGAGCGGCCCATGCCATAATCGGCGTAAGCCTGCCCGCCATGCTGCAGGATGAATGGAACGGCGGCGAGCGACAGCACGTTGTTGACCAGGGTCGGCTTGCCGAACAGGCCGGAAAGCGCTGGAATCGGCGGTTTCGCGCGCACAAGGGCGCGTTTGCCCTCGAGCGAATCGAGCATCGAGGTTTCCTCGCCGCAGATATAGGCGCCGGCGCCGAGCCGCAGCTCCAGGTCGAAGTTCCTGCCCGCGCCGAAGGCGTCGCGGCCGATCCAGCCGGCCTGCGCCGCCAGCCTGATCGCGGCGCGCATGGCTTTCGCCGCGTGCGGATATTCCGAGCGCAGATAGATGAAGCCCTTGTCCGCGCCCACCGCATAGGCGGCGATGGCCATGCCTTCGATCAGCATGAAAGGATCGCCCTCGAAGACCATTCGGTCGGCGAAAGTGCCGCTATCGCCCTCGTCGGCGTTGCAGACCACATATTTGCGGTCGGACCTCGCGTCATGCACAGTCTTCCACTTGATGCCCGCCGGAAAGCCAGCGCCGCCGCGCCCGCGCAGGCCGGAAAGGCGGACCTGCTCCACCACCTCGGCTGGCGTCATCGCCAGCGCCGCCTGCAAGCCCTTCAATCCGTCATGGGCGCGGTAATCGTCGAGCGAGAGCGGGTCGGTCAGTCCGATGCGGGCGAATGTCAACCGCTGCTGACGCTTCATCCAGTCGAGATCGTCGACCCTGCCGAGGCGCAAGGGATGGTCGCCGCCCTCAGGCGCGCCCGCGTCAAGCAGCGAGGCGACGTCCCTGGGCGCGACCGGCCCATAGCCGATACGGCCCTGCGGCGTGTCGAATTCGACGAGCGGCTCCAGCCAGAACATGCCGCGCGAGCCGTTGCGCACGATGTCGAACTGAAGATTGCGGGCGGAAGCTTCGCGCGAAAATGCGGTTGCCACGGAATCGGCGCCCACCGACAGGGCGGCGGCGTCGCAGGGGATGAACAGGCGGATGCTCATGCGTCCGCTCCGACTTTTCCCGCCGCGCGGGCGCACAGCGCATCGAGGCTTTCCTCGTCGAGCCGGCCGAAAATCTCGCCATCGTACAGGGCGTTGGGACCAAGCGCGCAATTGCCGAGGCAGTAGGCGGTCTCGACTGACAGGCCATCGTGATAGCCGCCGTCGATCTTGACGCCCCGCCTTTGTTCAAGATGGGCGGCCAGGTTTTCGGCGCCGCGCGCCTGGCAAGCTTCGGCCATGCAGAACTTGATCGCATGCCCCGCCGGCGGCTGCCGCTTGAAGTCGTGATAAAAGGAGATCGTCCCGAAGACCTCGGCCCGCGACACGTTGAGAGTCCCGGCGATCATGCCGACGGCGCGCGCGTCGACATAGCCGAACCTGTCCTGCAAGGCATGCAGGATGGGCAGGAGCGCGCCCTCGAGATCCCGCAATTCGTCGATCGTGTCCTGCGCGCGTTTTTCGTCCCAGGGAATTGGCGCCGCCATCCGTTTTTCCTCTCGCTCTGCGTAAAAATGCCGCAGGTTGAACGCGAAACTGGCGCGGAATGTCTCAAGCTTGCAAATGATTTTTTTCGAAGGCCTGATAGGCTGCGCCTATCAAAAACCTTCTGCCCCGCGTCGGGGTGCATCCGCGCCTTCCGCAAGGAAAATGCGTTCAATCAGTTAGATAGTGATGTTTTTGCGAGGCGCCAGATCATGGCGTGGTATTTGGCGCGGCCTCGCAGCCGCCCTTAGCTTTCTTGCGTCGCCGTCCCTATTGCTTCGGCGCCGCGCGGACCGCCGCGCCGTCTGGCGTTCGCCCACAGGCTGAAGCGGTCGAGATAGAGATAGATCACAGGCGTCGTATAAAGCGTCAGGATTTGGCTGATCATCAGGCCGCCGACGATCGACACGCCGAGCGGCCGGCGGATTTCGCCGCCTTCTCCGAAACTGAGCGCCAGCGGCACGGCGCCGAGAATTGCGGCCATCGTGGTCATCATGATCGGCCGGAAACGTAGCATGCAGGCCTCGTAGATGGCGTCGTAGGACGTCGCCGCATGGTCCCTTTTTGCGACGATGGCGAAATCCACCATCATGATGGCGTTCTTCTTGACGATGCCGATGAGCAGGATAATGCCGAGCGCGCTGATGATGTCGAATTCGATATTGAACAGCATCAGCCCTAGCACTGCGCCTACGCCGGCCGAAGGCAGGGTTGAAATGATGGTGATCGGATGGATCGTGCTCTCGTAGAGGATGCCGAGCACGATATAGATGGCGAGGATTGCGGCGAGCAGCAGCAACGGCATGGAGTTGAAGCTCTGGGCGAAGACCAGCGCGGTGCCGGAGGCGGAGCCGTGGACGGAGGCGGGCATGTGGATTTCCGCTTCGGTCGCGTGAATCTCCGCCATGGCGTCGCCGAGCGCGTCGTGCGGATCGAGATTGAAGGAAATGGTCGTCGTCACGAACGGCCCGGAGTGGTTGATCGCCAGCGGAGCGTTGCCGCGCTCGAAGTGGGTGACGGCGGAAAGCGGAACCATCGGCTCTTGCACTGTCGAGACGGCCGCGCCGGAAGAGGCGGAACTCTTGCCCGAGGCGGCCAGCGCATTGGTCGCGGCGTTGCGCGCCGTATCGAGGCTGGCGGAGCCCGCCGCTGCGGCGGCCGCCCCTTTTTGCGTCACTGAGCCGCCGGGCAGGTTGGAGAGCGCCACGCCATTGGCCGCGCCGCCGGCCGTCGAGACATAGATCTGGTCGAGCATGGCCGGACTTTGGGTGTAGCGCGGATCGACCTCCATGATGACGTGATACTGGTTGATGGCCGCGAAAATCGTCGAGACCTGCCGCTGGCCGAAGGCGTCGTAGAGCGTATTGTCGATCATTGCCGCCGTGAGGCCGAGACGGGAGGCGGAATCGCGATCGATCACCAGATTGGATTGCAGGGCGCTGACCTGCTGGTCCGAGATCACGTCCTTGAGCCGGCCGCGCTTCTGCAGGGCGTCGGTCAGCTTTTCCGCCCAGTCATATAATTGCTTCGAGTCTTCGGCCGCCAGCGTGTATTGATATTGCGCCGCGGTCGACCGCCCGCCGGCGCGAAAGTCCTGCGCCGCCGCGAAAATGAGCCGCCCGCCGGGCACATGGCCGAGTTTCGGGCGCAGCCGGGCGATGACCTGGTCCACGCTGACGTCGCGCTGGCCCAAGGGTGTCAGCGCCGCGAAAACCGTCGCCGTATTGGTCGAGCCGCCGCCGCCGCCGCTGCCCGCGCCGGTGAAGCCGACCACATTCGCCACCGCCGGGTCTTCCTTGGCGATACGAATCATTTCCGCCAGCTTCTGCTCGATGCTCTGGAAGGAAATGCTCTGGTCGGCCTGCAGCCGGCCGATCAGGCGGCCGGTGTCCTGCTGCGGAAACACGCCCTTGTGGACACCCTTGTAAATGCTGGGGAAGGCGCCAAAGAGAACGAAGTTGAGGCCGATGGTCGCCACAAGGGCGACGAGGACGAGGCGAGGATGCCGCAGGCCCCAGGACAGGCTGCGTCCGTAGCCGGCGTGCATGCGGTCGAATCCGCGCTGCAGCCAGCCCGCCGCCGCCTTGGCGTCGCCGCGGCGGCGCAGCAGCAGGGCGCAGAGCATCGGCGTCGTCGTGAGCGAAATCAGCAGCGAAATCAGGATCGCGACGGTCAGGGTCATGGCGAATTCGCGAAACAGGCGCCCGACCAGCCCGCCCATGAACAGGATGGGCGTGAAAACGGCGATGAGCGAGAGGCTGATCGACAGAACGGTGAAGCCGACCTCGCGCGCACCGAGCAGCGAGGCCTGGATCCTGTCCATGCCAGCCTCGATGTGCCGCTCGATATTCTCCACCACGACAATGGCGTCGTCGACGACGAAGCCGGTGGCTATGGTCAGCGCCATTAGCGACAGCATGTCGAGGCTGTAGCCGAACAGGTACATCACGCCGAACGTGCCGATGATCGAGACCGGCACGGCGATGGTCGGCACCAGCGTGGCGCGCCAGTTTTGCAGGAAGAGATAGACGACGAGCGTCACCAGCATGACCGCGATGACCAGCGTCTTTTCCGTATCCCGCAGCGAGCCGCGGATGGTCACCGAACGGTCCATCGCCGTCTTCAGCACGATGTCGCCGGACAAGGCCGCCTGCAGATAAGGGATTTCCGCCTTCACCGCATCGACCGTATCGATGATGTTGGCGCCGGGTTCGGGAAACAGGATCGCCAGGACCGAGGGCTCTCCATTGGCGAAGCCGGCGTTGCGCAGGTCCTCAACCGAATCGACCACGTCGGCGACGTCCGACAGCCGGACCGCCTGTCCGTTGCGATAGGCGATGACCAACGGCTTGTAATCCTCGGCGTGCGTCGCCTGGTCGTTGGTGTAGATCTGGAAATGCCGTCCGTCGTCTTCGATCGCGCCCTTGGGCGCGTTGGCGTTGGCCGAGGCCAGCGCCGCGCGCACATCCTCGAGCCCGATGCCGTATTTGAACAGAGCCTGGGGATTGAGCTCGACCCGCACGGCGGGCAGGGTCGAGCCGCCGATGATCACCTGGCCGATGCCGGGCAATTGCGAGATGCGCTGCTGCAACACATTGGAGGCGGCGTCGTACAACTGGCCGCGCGTCAGTGTTTTCGAGGTCAGGCTGAGGATGAAGATCGGCGCCGAGGCGGTGTTGACCTTGCGGTACGTCGGCATCGAGCGCAGGGCGGTGGGCAGGTCGGCGCGGGCGGCGCTGATCGAGGCCTGCACGTCGCGCGCCGCGCCGTCGATGTCGCGGTCGAGGCCGAATTGCAGGGAAATCCGCGTCTGGCCGAGGCTCGAGGTCGAGGTCATCTCGGTCACGTCGGCGATCTGGCCGAGATGGCGCTCGAGCGGCTCGGCAACGCTGTTGGCGACCGTCTCGGGGCTGGCGCCGGGAAGGCTGGCGTTGACCGTTATGGTGGGTATGTCGACGTTCGGCAGCGGCGCGACCGGCAGCTGGAAAAAGGCGATGGCCCCGGAGAGCGCAATGCCGGCGGTCAGCAGGATGGTCGCCACCGGACGCCGGATGAACGGGGCGGAAATGTTCATTCCGCCGGCCCCGCCTGCGGCGAAAGTCCGGATTCCTCGCCCCTGCCGCGCAGGCGCGCCGCCAGCCGGTCGAAATAGAGATAGATGACCGGCGTGGTGTAAAGGGTCAGCACCTGCGAGAAGATCAGGCCGCCGACGATGGCGAAGCCGAGCGGACGGCGCAGCTCCGAGCCGACGCCTGTCCCCAGCATCAGCGGCAGGGCGCCGAGGATGGCGGCGAACGTCGTCATCAGGATCGGCCGGAAGCGCAGCAGGCACGCCTGGCGGATCGCCTCGACCGGCGGCAGGCCCTCGACGCGCTCCGCCTCCAGCGCGAAGTCGATCATCATGATGGCGTTCTTCTTGACGATGCCGATCAGCAGGATGATTCCGATGATGGCGATGATGTCGAGATCGTAGCCGAACAGCAGCAGGGTCAGGAGCGCGCCGACGCTGGCCGAGGGCAGGGTGGAGAGGATGGTCACCGGATGGACGAAGCTCTCGTAGAGCACGCCCAGCACGATATACATGGTGGCGACGGCCGCGAGGATGAGCAGCAGCTCGTTGGTCAGCGAGGACTGGAAGGCCGACGCCGCGCCCTGGTAGGCCACGACGAAGGAATCCGGAAGGCCGATTTCGGCGCGCGCCTTTTCGATCGCGTCGACGCCCGCGCCGAGCGAAACGCCCTTGGCGAGATTGAAGGAGACGGTCGTCGCCGGAAACTGGCCGAAATGGGTGATCACCAGCGGCCCGCTGCGCTTCTTCACATGGACTATAGCCGAGAGCGGCGTTTGGCCGTTGGTCGCCGAGGCGTTGGAGGGCAGGTAGATCGTGTCCAGCCCCTTGACCGAGCCCTGGATCGACGGGTCGCCCTCCATGATGACGCGATACTGGTTCGACTGGGTGTAGATGGTCGAGATGATGCGCTGGCCGAATAAATCATAGAGCGCATTGTCGATGGTCGCCGGGGTGATGCCGAAACGGGCCGCGGTCTCGCGGTCGATGGTCAGGTCGAGAGCCGCGCCCTGCTGCTGCATGTCGCTGCCGACATCGGCCAATTCCGGCGCCTGCCGCAGCCTTTCCGTGAGTTTCGGCGCCCATTCGGCAAACAGCTCTGGATTGGCGTTCTCCAGCACGAACTTGTATTGCGCGCGGGTGACGCTGGAGTCGATGGTCAGATCCTGCGCCGGCTGCATGAAGAGTTTCGCGCCGACGACGCCCGACGTCTCGTGGGTCAGGCGGCGGATGATGTCGCCGACATTGTCGCGCACGCCCTGCGGCTTGAGGTTGATGAGGAAATTGCCGGAATTGAGGGTGAGGTTGGTTCCATCCACGCCGACGAAGGAGGAGATCGATGCGACGTCCCGGTCCTTGAGGATTGCGTCGGCCAGCTCGCCCTGCAGGCGGACCATCTCCTTGAACGAAACGTCCTGCGGTCCTTCGGAAATCGCCTGGATGACGCCGGTGTCCTGGGTGGGAAAGAACCCCTTGGGGATCGCCACATAGAGAAGGACGGTCAGGGCCAGGGTCGCGATCGCCACGAACAGCGTCGCCGGCTGATGGCGCAGGATGACGTCGAGCGTGCGGGCGTAGCCGGCGATGAGCCGGTTGAAGGCGCGTTCGGCGGCGAGGTCGAAGCGTCCGCGCTCGGCGTCCGGACGATGGCGGATCAGCCGCGCGCACATCATCGGCACCAGCGTCAGCGAAACCACGGCCGATATGACGATGGTGACGGCGAGCGTGATGGCGAATTCGTGGAACAGCCGCCCGACCACTTCGCCCATGAACAGAAGCGGGATCAGCACCGCGATCAGCGAGATCGTGAGCGAAATGATCGTGAAGCCGATCTCCGCCGAGCCGTGCAGGGCCGCTTCGAGCGGCCTCATGCCGCCCTCGACGTGGCGCGTGATGTTCTCGATCATGACGATGGCGTCGTCCACGACGAAGCCTGTCGAAATGGTCAGCGCCATCAGCGACAGGTTGTCGAGGCTGAAGCCCAGCAGATACATGATCCCGAACGTGCCGACGAGCGACAGCGGCGCGGAAAGGCTGGGGATCAGCGTCGCCGGCAGGGTGCGCAGGAAAATGAAGATCACCGCCACGACCAGCGCGATGGCCAGCATCAGCTCGAATTCGACGTCGGCGACGGAGGCGCGGATGGTGACGGTGCGGTCGGTCAGGACCTTGACGTCGACGGCGGCCGGCAGGTCCGAAAGGAGCTTCGGCAACAGCTTGCGCACGGAATCGACGGTGGCGATGACATTGGCGCCCGGCTGGCGCTGGACATTGAGGAGGATGGCCGGCGTATGATTGGCCCAGGCGGCGAGCTTGCTGTTTTCCGGCCCGCTGACGATGGTCGCGATGTCCTTGAGGCGCACGGGCGCGCCATTGCGATAGGCGATGATCACTTCGGCATATTGGTCGGCGCTGGTGATCTGGTCGTTGGCGTTGATGGTGGAGCTTTGCGCCGGACCGTCGAAGCTCCCCTTGGGCGTGTTGACATTGGCGTTGCCGAGAATCGTGCGCATGTCGTCGATGCTCAATCCGTGCGCGGCCAGCGCGTTGGTATTGAGCCTTATGCGCACGGCGGGGCGCTGGCCGCCGGCGATGCTGACCAGGCCGACGCCCGGCTGCTGCGAAATCTTTTGCGCCAGCCGCGTCTCGCCAATGTCTTCCAGGTCGGTGAGCGGCAGCGTTTTCGAGGTGATCGCCAGGGTCAGCACCGGCGCGTCGGCGGGGTTGACCTTGGCGTAGATCGGCGGCGCCGGAAGATCGGAGGGCAAAAGGTTGTTGGCCGCGTTGATCGCCGCCTGCACCTCCTGCTCGGCGACGTCCAGAGAAAGAGAAAGGCCGAACTGCAAGGTGACGATGGAGGCGCCGGCCGACGAGGCCGAGGTCATCTCGCTCAGGCCCGGCATCTGGCCGAACTGGCGCTCCAGAGGCGCCGTCACGGAGGAGGTCATCACCTCGGGGCTCGCGCCCGGGTAGAATGTCTGGACCTGGATGGTCGGATAATCGACCGACGGCAGGGTAGCCAGCGGCAGGAAGCGGAAGGCCGAAAAGCCCGCCAGCAGAATCGCGATCATCAGCAGCGTCGTCGCGACGGGCGCCGGACGAAAGGCTCCGAGACGTTCATTTCGTAGCGCCGTCCTGGGCCGCGCCATCCTGGGCCGCGCCATGGCTTGCCGCGCCTTCTGCCGGCTTGCGCCGGCGATGATGTTGGCCCTGCGCCGGATCGGCGGCCGCGTCGGCAGGCGGATCGACGGCGGACGATGCTGCGGGCGCTCCATCGGCGGGCGCGGTCGGAGCGTTCTCGGCAGGGCCGCCGACCACGCGCACGTTGGCGCCCTCGCGCAGGCGGTCGGCGCCGTCCACCACCACGCGGTCGCCCGCCGCAAGTCCGGAGGCGATGGCGACGTAATCGCCGTCGGTCTGGCCGAGCTTCACCACGCGCACGCTGGCCTTGTTGTCGGCGCCGACGATGTAGGCGTAATCGCCCGGCGCGCCGTGCTGGATGCCGGCGGTCGGTGCGGCGAGCGTCCCCTGCAAGGTGTCGACCAGCAGGCGGATGTTGACGAACTGGTTGGGAAACAGCGCCTCGTCCGTGTTGTCGAACAGGGCGCGCAACTTGACCATGCCGGTAGTGGTGTCGACCTGGTTGTCGAGCACTGTGGCGGCTCCGGTCGCCACCTGCCTGACATTGGCGCGGTCGTAAGCCGTCACCGTCAGCTTGCCGCCGTCGCGCATCTTCGGCGCGATCTTGCGGATCGCGTCCTCGGGCACGGAAAAGACCACCGATATCGGCTGCAATTGCGTAACGACCGCGATGCCGCTCGACGATCCGGCCTGGATGTAATTGCCGGCGTCGACCTGGCGCAGGCCGACCCGCCCGTCTACCGGCGAGACGATATGGCAATAGGCGATGTTCAGCGCCTGCGCGTCGATCAGCGCCTGGTCGGCGGCCACGGTGCCCTTGTACTGCTGGACGACATAGACTTGGTCTTCCGCCGTCTGGCGGGCGATGGAATTTTGCTTCAGAAGGGTCTGGTAACGGACTTCGTCGGCCTGCGCCTGGGCGAGCAGCCCCTGGTCATGCGCTAGCTGGCCCTCGTACTGCGCCTTGAGAGCCTGATAGGGGCGGGGATCGATCTGGGCGAGGAAGTCGCCCTTCTTGACGTGCTGGCCCTCGGTGAAGGCCACCTGCTGCAGGTAGCCAGAAATCTGGCTGACCACGCTCACCGTCGCCAGCGGCGTCACCGTGCCCAGAGCATCGATCACGACATGGATGTCGCGCGGCGCGACGGTGGCGACGCCAACCGGCTGGCGCCCGCCGCGGCCGCTGCCTTGCGCCGTCGAACCGGACTCGGTCGCGGCGCTCTTGTCGGTCGCCGCCGGCTGCATGAAATGGCGCCAGCCCCAGAAGCCCAATCCGATCACCACGATCAGCGCCAGCCAGCGCCATGGGCCGCGGCCCGGCGGCGGCAGACGGCCGGCGCCGGCGTCCGTCCCCGAATCGGGCGAGCCACGCCGGCCCGGCGCTTCGTCGACGGCCCGGCGTGGCGTGAGCGTCATTTCGGTTTCGTCCATGTCGATCTCGGATTCGGTGGTTCTTCGCGGCCTCGCCGACCAAAGACGAATCAGCGAAGTCTCGACTATGCGGCGGGCAAGGAGAAATTATGACGGCGGCACGGGAGCCGACCGCTCCACCGCCTCGATCAGCGGCGGCGCGGTCACGGCGGCCAGGCTCACCGCGTCATAGCCGCCGCCCAGCGCCTCGATCAGCGTCACATTGGCGGCGAACAGGCTCTGGCGCGTCGCCAGCACCGCTTCCTCGTCGGTGAGCAGCGTGGCCTCGGCGACGACTACGGTGGTGAAGGCGACGGTGCCCGCGCGATACTGGTTGAGATAGACCTTGACCGCCTCCGCCGCGGCGTCGCGCGCATTTTCCTGCACTTTCAGCTCGCGGCCATATACGCGCAGGGCGGCGAGTTCGTCCTCGACCTGCTGGAAGGCGGTAAGCGTCGTCTGGCGATAATTGGCTACGGCCTGGCGATAGACCGCCTTGGCGGCGTCGACCTGCGCGGCGCGTAGGCCGCCGTCGAACAGCGGATCGACCGCGCCGGCGCCGATCGACCAGATCTGGTTGGCGGCGAGCAGGGGCAGCATGCTGCCGCCCTCGAAGCCGCCGGCCGCCGAAAAGGTGATCTGCGGATAATAGGCGGCCACGGCGACGCCGATCAGCGCGTTCTGCTCCTGCATGGTCCGCTCGGCGGCGGCGATGTCGGGCCGGCGCTCCAGCAGCGTGGAGGGCAGGGCGACCGGCACGGTCGGCGGGGTGTGGGGCAGGGCGCCGCGCGGAATCGTCAGTTCGGCCGGAGGACGGCCGGTCAGCGCGGCGATGGCGTGTTCGTATTGCGCGCGCAGGACGTCGACCTGGATCGCCTGCGCTTCGGTCGAAAGAACCTGGGTCTGCGCAGTGATCAGGTCAGCCTTGGAGACCGTGCCGCCATTATACTGGTTCTGCGTGATCTTGAGCGTCTCTTTATAGATCTTGATCGTGCGCTCGAGCAGGCTTTTCAGAGAATCCTGGGCGCGCAGGTTGAAATAGGCGATGGCGAGCTGCGCCTGGGCGGAGAGCCTGGCGTTGGAGTAGAGCGCCGAATCCGCCTGCTCGCCCGCGACATTGCTCTCGATCTGCCGGCGAATCTTGCCCCAGACGTCGATGGTCCAGGAGATCGTCCCCTGCGGATAGAAAGTGGTCGTGGCGATGGTCCGGCCGGACGCCGTGACGTTCTTGCCCTCGCCGGCGCGCGTCGCCGTGTAGGCGGCGTTGACGCCGGGAAACAGGCTCGCCTGCGAATTCGCGCACCAGCGCCTGCGCCTGCTCGAAGGAAGCCAGCGCCGCGGCGACGGTCTGGTTGTTGATGGCGACCTGGGACGCCAGACGGTCGAGTTCGGGGTCGCGATAGACCGACCACCAGGCGCCGCGATTAATTCCATCGCGCGGCGTCGCCCGTTTCCAGCCCTTCAGCTCCTTGAACTTCACGGGCGTCGGCGCCGAGGGCCGCAAATAATCCGGCCCGACCGTGCAGGCGGACAGAAAAAGCGCCGAGACGCAGGCAAGCGACGCCTTCTTGACCGAATCTGAAATCGCGCGCCGCATCAATGCCGCCCGCTTCCGAAGACGATCAAAATCGCAACTTTTCGCTCGCCTTGTCGCGATATGGCCGACATGAAAGCTCCATTCCGTCCGCTGTCCTTCGGGCACGGTCGCCGGAGAGACGCGAAAAACCCGGGACTCGAGCTCCCGGCGGCTGTTCGGTCTTTATTAACCGGGAGCGCAGCCCTTGGTAAGGCCTTGGCCGCCTTGTGCACGGCAATATCGGCGCGGTGTGGCCAAAATGTCCGCCGACTTGACGGCCGCCGGGCGTTTGGACTAGAGCGGCATGCAAAAAGGCGGATGCCGGTTTTTCATGGAACAAGCCGCGACATCAAGGAAACGGGAGCCGAAGGCTCCCGACGTCGGCGCCAGGAAACTCGAGGTCGCGGCCACATGGCCCCCAAACCACCCACATTGCAGTACCGGCTCGAATATGCCGGCTATCGCCTGCTTGGCCTATTTTTCTCGCTGCTGCCGGTCGAGACGGCGTCAAGGGTCGGCGGCGCGCTGGTCGCCTGGCTTGGGCCAAAGTCGCGCAAGCGGCATCCGCGGCTGCTACGCAATCTCAGCCTCGGCTTTCCGGAAAAGAGCGAGGCGGAGCGCGAGCAACTGGCGCGCGAGGTCTGGCGCAATCTCGGCTATGTGCTGGGCGAGTTCTTCCACATCGACGAAATCATTCGCGACCGGGTCGAGGTTGAAAACGGCGAAATCCTGAGCACGATCGGAGAAAGCGGCAAAGGCGCCGTGATTTGCGGCGCGCACCAGGCCAACTGGGAGGGCGGAAGCGCCGTCATCACCAAATACGGCCTGAAGCCGATCGCCGTATATCGCCCGATGAGCAATCCTTTTGTCGACGCCGACGTCATGCGGCGGCGGCTGAAATATTATCCCGGCGGGCTGACGGGCAAGCACGACCCGGAAACCCCGGTGGCAATGATCCGTTACGCCCGCGCGGGCGGTTCGGTGGCCTTTCTCGTGGACCAGCAGACTTATATGGGCCTGGAGACGCCGTTCTTCGGACGCCCGGCCAAGACCACCCCGTTTCCGGCCATGGTCGCGCGGCAATGCAACATCCCGCTCATCCTGGTTTGCGGCCAGCGGCTGTCCGGCGCGCGGTTCAAGATGATCGTCAAAAAGATCGAGACTCCGCGCACCGACGACCGCAACGCCGACATTTTCGCCGCCACGGCCGCCGTGCAGGCGGAGCTGGAAAACTCCATCCGCCTGTATCCCGAGCAATGGATGTGGACGCACGACAGGTGGGTTTGAGCGGACGGAAAGGCTTTATTCGCCGGGTTTCCTGGCGAAGGCGTGCCAGGCGCGCACCTGCGCGCGATAGAATGGCCGCGCGATCTCGTGATGGAGTCTTTCGGCTAAGCTCATGTGGTTGCGCTTGATCGTCGAGCCGCCGAGCGAGGGCGACGAGTCGCGCAGGCCGGAGGCGGCCAGGGCCAGCAGCTCCACCCCCGTCACCCAGCCCATCTGCAGGAACGTATCGATCGGCCGATCGAATTGTTCGGTGGCGGTCAGAAGCTTTCTCGCGGCCTCGGCGCTGACGAACTGAGCAATGGCGCGCAGGGGCGGGTTGCTCGGACGAATGAGCGCGACGCCGTTCTTTTTCTTTCCGAGGATCGATCCGGAAATCCTGTTCCGCGACGCTGGCGCCAGGACATAGTCCCAGTCTTCCCGCTTCTCGCGCATGAAGGCGCAGGCTTCAGCGAAGCTGGAGGCGTCGATTTCGGCGTCGTCCTCAAAGACGACGGCATAATCCAGTCCCTCGTCGACGATCCGCCGCCACGCCGCGCGATGGCTGAGAAAGACGCCGATTTCGGCGCGATTGAGGGAGAAGGAATAACGTGGCCGGTACAATTGCCGCTCGTAAACGGCGCTGATTTCATGGTCCTGCAATTTTGCCCCGTCCGTCGCGGCGATGATTTCGCTGGCGAAGGGAAGCGCGGCGCGCAAGCTGTCAACCTGCGGCCGCCGCTGGACGGCCCGTTCGAGATGCAGGATGAAGGCCTTGGGTTCGCGCACGCGGGGCTCGACGACAAAAAATCTTGCTTACCAAACGTTTTTAACGTCCTGTAAAGGTCCTGTCATCCCGCCGGATGCGCGGAGGGGTCGCATTTTTGACAAAATCCCCAGGAGAGACTATTCCGCAACATCCTGGGCCTCCAAGCATGGGCCGCCTGCGTCGCTCCTGAAAGCCGTCTGACCCTCGCGGTTGCCTCCGTGCCCGAAAAACTGCCGCTTTCCGCAACGATCATCTGCAAGAACGAGGAAGCCTGCATCGGCGCATGCATCGCGAGCCTCGAGTCCTGCGTCGAAATCATTGTCGTCAATTCCGGCTCGACCGATGGGACCTTGCCGATCGTGAGGGATTTCATCGCCCGCGGCTGGCCGGTCCGGCTGATCGAGCGCGACTGGCCCGGCTACGCCAGGCAAAAGCAATTCGCGTTGCAGCAAGCGACGCGGGACTGGGTTTTGAGCATCGACGCCGACGAATGGCTCGACGACGGATTGCGCCGGAGCCTGCCTCGCCTGCTCCAGGCGCCTTCCGATATCGCCGGCTGGCGGCTGCGTCGCCTATTGACCCTGTATGGCCGCAAGACGCCCACCCCGCGCGCGACCAAACCGGAGCGCATTCTTCGGCTGGCGCGGCGTGACAGTGTGCGCTTCGACGAGAACGTGCTGGTGCACGAGGGGTTGATCGTCCAGGGCGGCGTCGCCGACGCGCGCGACGGCCTGTTGCGGCATGAACGCGCGCTGCGGCTCGACGCCCAGATCGGCAAGGAGGTCGCCTACGCCTCGCTGAAGGCGCGGCAGCGCATCGCGGCAGGCAGGAAGCCCAGCCTTTTCAAGCTCATTTTCAATCCGCCGCTTTATTTTTTCCGCGTCTACGTGCTGCATCGGATGTTTCTGTGCGGCGCCGCGGGCTTCATCCACGCCTGGACGGGCGCGATCTATTCCTTCCTCGCCGAGGCCCTGCATTTTCAGCTCTGGCATCAGGGAAAAGGTGAACCCGGCTCCTGAAGCCCCAGGTCAATCGAGCCAATTCATCCTCTCGCCGGCGACGAACGCCTCCAGCACTTTGCCAAGCTGGTCGGCGAGCGTCTGTTGCGCCTCGCGGCTGGCCCAGGCGACATGCGGCGTCACCACGACATCCGGGCGCCGCGCCAGGCGCATGATGGCGCTGTCGGCCGGCGGCGGCTCGGGACTTGTCACGTCGATCCCCGCTCCTGCGACGAGCCCGGCGTCAAGCGCCCGCTCGAGGGCCTCCTCGTCCACCAGCCCGCCCCGCGCGGTGTTGATGAGCACCGGCCTTTTCCGCATCGCCGAGAATTCCGGCCACGAAATCATGTTCCGCGTTGCCGCGTTAAGCGGGCAATGCAGCGACAGGACGTCGCTTTCCGCGATCACTTCATCGAAATCGAGCGACCCTGGCCTCGCTGCCTGGCCCTTGCGTCCTGCGTAGACGACCTCCATGCCGAAACATCGGGCGATTTCCGCAACCCGGCGGCCAAGATCGCCGGAGCCGAACAGGCCTAGCCTCTTGCCGGCCAAATCCTCGATCCTGTGGCTGTGGAAGGCGAACTGGCCGCAGGCCTGCCATTCGCCGCCGCGCACGTCGGCGACATAGGGCAGGATCCTTCGGCGCAGCGCCAGCATCAGCGCGAAGACATGCTCTGGCACGGCGTTGACGGCGTAAGCGCGGATATTGGTCACAGCGACGCCGTTTTTTCGCGCCGCGTCGAGATCGACATTGTCGTATCCCGTGGCGGCGCAGGCGATCAGCTTCAGGTTCGGCAGGGCGGCGATGACCGCCGCGTCCAGGCGGACCTTGTTGACGATCAGGATATCAGCGTCTTTCGCGCGAAAAGAAATTTCCGCCGGCGCGGTGGCTTTGAAATTGCGCCATTCATGCCGAAAGCCCGGCCTGGGCAGGACGATGTCCTCGGCCAAAGTCGCCGCGTCGAGAAAGACGATTTTTTGCATGTCGGAAGGGCTCCTGCGGGGCGTACAGGATATCATTGGGGATCGCGCGGAGGCAAAGCCTGCGGAGGCGAGGCTGCAATCGCCATCGCGGAAATTGCGCTATATAACCTTGCCGCCAGCGCAGATGTCGTCGTGAAAATCTCCCGCGCGGGCGCAGTCATGAGATAAGTCGGAAACGCTGGAACAAGCATGAGCGAACCCATTGTCATCGTCGGCGGCGGTCAGGCCGGGCTGCAGATCGCCGAAAGCTTGCGCGCCGAAGGCTTCGAGGGCGACTTGGCGCTGCTCGCCGGCGAAAGGCATCCTCCCTATCAGCGTCCGCCTTTATCCAAGGCCTGGCTTCAGGGCGAGGTTGCGGAAGAGCGCCTGTTTCTTCGCGGGCCCGAGTTTCTGGCCGCAAAAAAATCGACCTGCGCCTTGGCGCCGCCGCAACCGCTATCGACCGCGCCAACCGGATTGTGCGCCTTGCCGACGGCTCGACGCTCGCCTGGTCCGGCCTCGCTCTGGCGACCGGCGCGCGGGCGCGGCGTCCGGCCCTTCCCGGCGCAAAACTTGCCGGCGTCTGCGTGTTGCGCGACATCGAGGATGCCCGGAACATTTCGCATCGTCTTTCGGAAGCCGAAAACGTCGTGGTGATCGGCGGCGGTTTCATCGGCCTCGAAGTCGCCGCCGCCGCCCGCAAGCGCGGTCGCCGCGTCACGGTCATCGAGGCGCTCGACCGGCTGATGGCCCGCGCCGTGACGCCGAAAATCTCGGATTTTTTCGCCGGCCTGCATCGCGCCCACGGCGTCGATCTGGTCTTTTCGACCCAGGTGGCGGCGTTGGAAGGTTCTGATGGGCGCGTCTCCGCCGCGGTCGCGGCGGATGGCGCCAGATACCCTGCTGATCTGGTGATCTTGGGGATAGGCGCCGTGGCCAACGACGATTTGGCGGCGGCTGCGGGTCTGGAATGTTCGCGCGGCGTCATCGTCGACGCCTGCAGCAGGACGTCGGATGAAAAAATTGTCGCGGCGGGGGACTGCACGGTTTTCCGCCGCGGCGACGGTAAAATGCTTCGGCTCGAAAGCGTGCAGGCGGCGGTGGAGCAAGGCAAGGCGGCCGCCGCCGCGCTGATGGGACGGGAAAAGCCGTTTGTCGCCGCGCCATGGTTCTGGTCGGACCAATATGACGTGAAGCTGCAAATGGCCGGGTTGTCCGAAGGTTTCGAAGCCTGCGTCGAGCGGGCGGGCGGCGAGGGGGCTTTCTCGCTGTTCTATTATCGCGGCGAAAAGCTGATCGCCGTGGATTCCGTCAACCGTCCCGGCGAACATCTGCTGGCGCGCAAGCTGCTCGACGCCGATATTTCGCCCCGACCGACGCAAGCCGCTGATCCCGCCTGCGATTTGCGGCCGCTCCTGCGCTAGGAGGCGATCGCCCCCAAAAAGGCCCCATTATTGTCGCAATCCGGCAACAGCGTTGCAATATTGCAACTCACCCCGCGCTCGGCTAAAAATGCGCCGGCCGAAAATCGCAATCCGCAGGTTTGATGAACCAGCCTCACGACAAGAAGCTCGACCGCAAGAAAGCGCGCCGTGGCGAGCGGCGTCTGCTGCCCCGGCTGGGGCCTTTCGTCGTCGTCTTCGCGATCCTCTGCGCCATCGCCAGCTTCCTGATCTTCGCCGGCATGACGCCGATCGCGCCGACCGACGAGACGGTCTCGGTCCTGTTCCTGGTCGATTTCGCCATCGTGCTGGCGCTGCTCGGCCTCGTGGCCTTCGAGGCGCTGCTGCTGATCCGCGCCTGGCGCGCCAAAACGGCCGCCGCCGGCCTGCATATCCGCGTCGTCGCGCTGTTCGCGGTGATCGCCGCCGTGCCGACCCTGTCCATGGCCATCGTCGGCTCTGTGACGCTGGACAAGATGCTCAATCCCGCGTTCATGCGCGATGTGCGCGGCTTCATCATGGGCGCGACCGAGGCCGCCAACCTGTTCCGTGAGGACCAGTGCCGCTGGCTGTTGCAGGAATCGCAGCTCACCGCCTCCGATCTCGATCGCGGCAAGCCGATGTTCGACGCCGATCGGGGGCTGTTCAAGGAATTCTTCGCCTCGCGCGCGCATTTCCTCGGCTTTTCCGCCGCCGCCATGATCAAGCGCGACGGGACCATCGTCGAGCAGGTCGACACCGGCTCGAACGTCCACGATCCCGTAGTCAAGCCGCAGGGCGCCGATTTCGACAATTCGGCCAAGAACGAGCCTTTGTGCATGATCCTCAACCAGGGCAAGACCTTCGTCGCCCTGCGCCCGATGCCGGCCTTCGACGACACGTTTCTCTATGCCAGCCGGCCGGTCGATCCCTTCACGCTGGAGTTTCCGAAGCAGGCTTCCGCGCTGGTCCAGCTTTTCGGCGCCTTCGAGCAGCACCGCCATAATTTCCAGATGACCCTCGCGATCATGTTCGGGCTCCTGGCGGCGATCATGCTTCTGTCGGCGGTCTGGCTCGGCCTTGCCTTCACCAATCTTCTCGTCGGCCCGATCCGCCGCCTGATCGCCGCGACCGACCAGGTCTCCGCGGGCAATTTCTATGTTCAGGTGCCGGTGCGCGCCGCGGAGGGCGACCTCGCCCATCTCGGCGAAACCTTCAACAAGATGACGTCCGAATTGCGCTTGCAGCAGAACCGCCTCGTCGCGGCCAATCACCTGATGGACGAGCGCCGCGTCTTCACCGAGGCGGTGCTGTCGGGCGTGCCCGCGGCGGTGATCGGCGTCGGCGCGCGCGGCGACGTCACCGTGCTCAACCCGTCCGCCCGCGAATTGATCGGCATGGGCGGCGTCGAGGCGGAAAAGGCCATCGGCCGGCCGCTGGCCGATATCCTTCCGGAGCTCGACGCCCCGTTGCAGGAGGCGCGCTCCGGCCACGCCCGCATGACGCAGAAGCAGATCCTGCTCAACCGGGACGGGCGCGAACGCACCTACAACGCCCGCGTCACTCATGGGCCGCTGAACCGCGGCGAGCGCACCTTCGTCGCCACGCTCGACGACATGACCGACCTCGTGGCTGCCCAGCGCACCTCTGCCTGGGCCGACGTGGCGCGGCGCATCGCGCATGAGATCAAGAATCCGCTGACGCCGATCCAGCTTTCGGCCGAACGGCTGAAGCGCAAGTACGGCCGCGTCATCGTCGCCGACAAGGAGATTTTCGACCAGTGCACCGACACGATCATCCGCCAGGTCGACGACATCAAGCGCATGGTGGATGAATTCTCGTCCTTTTCGCGCATGCCCAAGGCGCAGCTCGCCCCCGACGACCTCGCCGCCTGCGTCGAACAGGTGCTGTTCCTGATGCGGGTCGGCCATCCCGACATAAAAATCACCAGCGCCTGTCCGCAGGAAAAACTGATCCTGCGCTTCGATCGCCGGCTGGTGTCGCAAGCTTTGACCAATGTGGTGAAGAACGCCGCCGAGGGAATCGCCGCTACGGACATGGCGGGCGGCGCGCCGCAGATCAATGTGTCGTTGCGCGTCGACGAGGGAACGGCGATCATCGACGTCGAGGACAACGGCAAGGGTTTTCCGCGGGAAAACCGGGCCCGGCTGCTCGAACCCTACATGACGACGCGCAAGGAGGGCACGGGCCTCGGCCTGCCGATCGTCGCCAAGATTTTCGAGGATCATGGCGGCGGCATCGAATTGCTCGACGCCGCCTCCGGACAGGGGGCGCTGGTGCGCTTGCATTTCCCCGTCGCCCAGGTTGCGCAAGAGAACCCGGCGGCTCATGCGGACGGCGACGCCCGCGTGCAAAATTTGAATGAAGGTTGAACATGGCGAGCGACATCCTCATCGTTGACGACGAAGCCGACATTCGCGAACTCGTTTCGGGCATTCTCGAGGACGAGGGCTATTCCACGCGCACCGCGCGCCATTCCGACGAGGCGCTGGCGGCGATCGAGGCGCGCCGGCCGCATATGATCTTCCTGGACATCTGGATGCAGGGGTCGAAGCTCGACGGGCTGCAATTGCTCGAGGCGATCAAGCGCCACCACCCGACCCTCCCGGTGGTGATGATATCAGGCCACGGCAATATCGAGACGGCGGTGACGGCGATCCGCCAGGGCGCCTATGACTTCATTGAAAAGCCGTTCAAGGCCGACCGGCTGGTGCTGGTCGCCGAGCGGGCGCTGGAAACCTCGCGCCTGCGCCGCGAAGTGAGCGACCTCAAGGCGCGGGCGGCCGGCTCCAGCACGCTGGTCGGCCATTCGCCCGCGCTGCAGCAATTGCGGCAGATGATCGAGCGGGTCGCGCCGGCCAATTCGCGCATTCTGATCACCGGCGCGCCGGGCGTAGGCAAGGAGCTGGCGGCCCGGGCCATCCACGAGGCGTCGTCGCGCGCGCAGGGGCCCTTTGTCGTCATCAACGCCGCCGCCATCGCCGCCGAGACCATGGAGACCGAGCTGTTCGGCGTCGAGGCGCGCGACGGGCGGGCGCGGAAAACCGGCGCGCTCGAGGAGGCGCATGGCGGCACGCTCTATATCGACGAGGTCGCCGACATGCCGCGCGACACCCAGGCGAAGATCCTGCGCGTGCTGGTCGATCAGAATTTTACGCGCGTCGACGGCTCTACGCGGGTGCATGTCGACGTGCGGGTGATTTCCTCTTCGGCTCGCGACCTGCCGCGCCTGATCGCCGAAGGGGCGTTCCGCGAGGACCTGTTCCATCGCCTCTCCGTGGTGCCGGTGCGGGTGCCATCGCTGTCCGAGCGGCGCGAGGACATTCCGGAATTGATCGACTTCTTCATGGACCAGCTCGCCGCCAATTCCGGCCTGCCAAAACGAAAGATCGGCGACGACGCCATGGCGGTGCTGCAATCGCATGACTGGCCGGGCAATATCCGGCAATTGCGCAACAATATCGAACGGCTGATGATCCTCACCGGCGGCGATCCCGAGGCGGAAATCACCGCCGAAATGCTGCCGCGCGAAATCGGCGCGCTGGTGCCTTCGACGCCCAACGGCTCGGGCGGCGAAAAGCTGATGAGCCTGCCTTTGCGCGAGGCGCGCGAAGTGTTCGAGCGCGAATATCTGGTGGCGCAGATCAACCGCTTCGGCGGCAATATTTCGCGCACGGCGGAATTCATCGGCATGGAGCGCTCGGCGCTGCATAGAAAGCTGAAATCTTTGGCGATCGATTAGCCCGCCTGTCCCGCGGCGCCTAATTTTTAACCGTTGCAGTTTAATTCATTATGCAACCAAAGGTTGAGATATGGCCGCCCCGCTCCTGAATGCCGCTGTGTTGTTGGAACACCACGTCACGCCGACTTTCTGCCTCGACCAGGAGGGGCGGGTTTCTATATGGAACAAGGCCTGCGAGATGCTCACCGGGCTGGCCGCGGCCTCCGTCATCAACACGACGGAGCATTGGAAGGCTTTTTACGCTGAACCTCGCGCTTGCCTTGCCGACCTTGTTCTCACGGACAAGATCGAACTGGCGACGGAGCTCTACTCGGCGTTCTCACATTGCGTGACGAGCGAGACTGCAATTTCGGTCGACTTTTGGTGCGACCTGCCCTTGACCGGCAAACGTGCCTATCTCAACGTCGTCGCCACGCCGATTTATGATGACGAATGGCAAATGATCGGCGTCATGGAGACGGTGACCGACAACACACGCGTCGTGGACGTCGAAGCGCAGTTGCGCGATCTCGCGGGCCTCGACGGCCTCTCCGGGCTGGCCAACCGGCGCACTTTCGACGCGGCGCTCGCCAGCGAATGGCGGCGTTCGATCCGCTCCGGCGCGCCGCTTTCGCTGCTGATGGTCGATATCGACCATTTCAAGCAATATAACGACAGCTTTGGACATCAGGGCGGCGACCAGTGCCTGACCGCCGTCGCCCAGACCTTGGCTGAGAGCGTTCGCCGAGGCGGCGATTTGCCGGCGCGTTATGGCGGCGAAGAGTTCGTCGTCATCCTGCCCGATACGGACGAGGCTGGGGCGGCGCTTGTCGCCGAAAACATTCGCGCCAATATCGAGAAACGGGCGTTGCGTCACCCCATGAGCAGCGTCGGTCCGCACGTAACCGTTTCAATCGGTCGGGCCACGGTCGTCGCCACCGTGGACGACAATATCGAAAAGATCACATGCTTGGCCGACGTCGGGCTTTATCAGGCGAAATCCCTCGGCCGCAACCGCGTGTGCGCTTCCGAGGATGGACGCTTTGGCGTCCTGGAAAAATCGGTCAAGTCGCCATCGTGCGGGGAATTCGTCATCTAGGCTCGCTCTGCTATGACTTGCAGATGCGGCGAATCGACCTTTTCCTCGGCTTTTTCAAACTCGGCGCCTTGGCGTTCGGCGGCACGGGGCCTTTGACGCGCGCCATTATCGTCGATGACCGGCGTTGGCTGGACGAGGCCGAGTTCGCCGGCCTGCTCGGCCTGTGCCAGGCCCTGCCGGGAGCCAATACCTGTAATTTCGCGGTCATGCTCGGCGACCGCTTTTTCGGCGCCGGCGGCGCTTTCATCGCTCTGTCCGGGCTGCTGCTGGCGCCCTTGGCTTTTCTCGTCGCGGTGGCGACGTTTTTTTCTGTTTTTGCGGCCAATTCCGACGTGCGGGCCGCGCTCTTCGGCGCGACGGCGGCAGGCGCCGGGCTGGCCATCGGCACGGCGGTCAAGATGGCGCGCAAACTGCCGGCCGATCCCGTCCTTCTTGCTCTGGCGGGCGCGACATTTGCCGCCGCCGCCCTGTTCCGCCTGCCGCTTCCGGCGATCCTCGCCTTGCTCTTGCCGGCCGGCTGGCTCCTTGCTGGGGCGCGGCGATGAAGGACGATCTGCTCGGCTCGATCTTTCTGCGTTTCGCCGGAATTTCGCTACTGGCGGTCGGCGGCGCGACCGCCGCCCTGCCGGAGGCGCAACGCCAGATCGTCGGCGAATTGCACTGGATGACGCCGGACCAATTCGCGCAAAACTTCGCCATCGCGCAAACCTCGCCGGGTCCCAACGTCATCGTCTTCAGCCTTCTGGGCTGGAAGCTTGCCGGTCTCGGCGGTCTTCTCGTCGCCACGCTCGGCATTCTCGGGCCGGCTTCGCTGCTGGCCTTTGTCGTCGCGCGGATCATGCGCCGGGCAGGGGAGGCGGATTGGCTCGCGCGGCTGAAGAAGGCGCTGACGCCGCTCGCCATTGGCCTGATGGCGGCGAATGGCTATGTTCTGGCGCGCGGCGCCGATTCCGGCGCGCTCGCCATGGGCGTCACGCTCGCGGCGGCGGCTTTCGTCGCCCTGTCGTCGCGCAGTCCGCTCTGGGCCATGCTGGCCGGAGCGCTCCTGTCGGTGCTCGCCGGCCGCGCGGGCATGATTTAGGGAAGGTCTGCCGGCAGAGCCGGCCAGGAGCGAATGCGACCAAAAGCCCGTCGCAAGTCGGGCGTCGTTCGACGCCCCTTGGCCTATGCGAGGGGCGCCGACTGCCGGGAAACAAAGAAGGAAATAAAATGAGCCGCATCGCCTATGTCAACGGTCGCTACGTGCGCCATGCGGACGCCGCCGTCTCGATCGACGACCGCGCCTTTTTGTTCGCCGACGGAATTTATGAGGTCATCGAGATTTTTGGCGGAAGGCTGATCGACGAGGCGGCGCATCTCGAACGGCTCGCCCGATCGGCCCGCGAACTGCGGCTGTCCCTGCCGGTCGGCGAGGGCGCCCTGCGGCTGATTCTGCGCGAACTTGTCACGCGCAACCGGGTGACTTACGGGCATATTTACCTGCAGGTCACACGCGGCGCGGCGAAGCGCGATCATTTCTTCCCGAAGGCGGGCACGCCCTGCGCGCTCGTCGCCTTCGCCCATTCCTCCGACCGCGATGCGGCGGAGGCCAAGGCGCAGGCGGGCGTCAAGGTGATCTCCCTGCCGGACATCCGCTGGAAAAGGCCGGACATCAAGAGCACCAGCCTGCTGCCCAACGTCCTCGCCAAACAGCAGGCCAAAGACGCCGGCGCCTACGAGGCCTGGCTGGTGGACGAGGACGGATATGTCACCGAGGGCTCGTCGAGCAACGCGTGGATCGTCGACGCCAACGGCGTGCTCGTCACCCGTCCTGCCGATTCGGGGATATTGCGCGGCATTACCCGCGCCCGGCTGTTCGAGATCGCGGCGGCGAAGGGGCTCCGTATCGAGGAGCGGCGCTTCACCGTCGACGAAACCAAAACGGCGCGCGAGGCATTCATTACCGGCGCGACCACGCTGGTCCTGCCGGTCGTGGCGATCGATGGCGCAAAAATCGGCTCCGGCGCGCCTGGTCCCGTGGCTCTGGCCTTACGCGAGGCGTTCCATCAGCATGCGCCCGCGAGCCGCTGAAAAAAAAGTCTGCAAAAATTCGTATTGGAACGCCTAAAAGAAAGCCTTGCCTATATCATGCGCTTGAGATTCTAATACGCCGTTCGTGTGCCTGCGGTCAGGATGGATTTTGCGCGAAGCTGACCTTGATGAGAATCCCAGGCGGGCGTCAAAAAAAAAAGAGAATAGGAAAAAAAACATGGCGGTCGAACGCACTCCCAATCTTCAGGATACGTTTCTTAATTTTGTTCGCAAAAACAAGATTCCCCTCACCATCTTCCTGGTGAACGGCGTTAAATTGCAAGGCGTTGTCAGCTGGTTCGACAATTTCTGCGTGCTGCTCCGGCGGGACGGGCACTCGCAACTTGTCTACAAGCACGCCATATCGACGATCATGCCGGGCCACCCGATCCAGATGTTCGACCCGGCGGAAGAGGCGCAGGACAAGTGAAGCTTGAAAGTCAAGGCAAGACATTGAGGTCGGCTTGAACGGAACCGAGGCGTTCGATTCGGGCGCGCAAGGCCGCAAGGGCGGCGCGAAAACCCGTGTATTGGTGATCGGCCCGTACCTGACCGACCGAGCCGCCGCTTACGCAGAAGGCGCGAAAGCCCAGCGGTCGCAGGAGGCGCGGCTGGACGAGGCGGAGGGCCTCGCCCTGGCGATCGACGTCGAGATCGTCGGGCGGCAACTGGCGAGCTTGAGCCAGATTCGCCCCGCTACATATCTCGGCAAGGGCAAGGTCGAGGAAATCGCCGCGCTGGTGAAGGAGCGCGAGGCCGATCTCGTCGTCGTCGATTGCGCCCTGTCGCCGGTGCAGCAGCGCAATCTTGAAAAGGCCTTCGCCGCCAAGGTGATCGACCGCACCGGGCTGATCCTTGAGATATTCGGCGAGCGCGCCCGCACGCGCGAAGGCTCGCTGCAGGTCGAGCTGGCGCATCTGACCTATCAGAAATCGCGGCTGGTGCGCTCCTGGACCCATCTCGAGCGCCAGCGCGGCGGTTTCGGCTTTCTCGGCGGTCCGGGCGAAACCCAGATCGAGACGGACAGGCGCCTGATCCAGGAGCGCATGACCCGCATCGAGCGCGACCTCGAAGGCGTGAAGAAGACCCGCGGCCTGCACCGGAAAAGCCGGCGCGACGTTCCCTTCCCGGTGGTGGCGCTGGTCGGCTACACCAATGCCGGAAAATCGACGCTGTTCAATACGCTGACCAAGGCGGAGGTCTTCGCGAAAGACCTGCTGTTCGCAACGCTTGACCCCACCTTGCGCGGCGTGAAGCTGCCGCATGGGGGCCGGATCATCCTGTCCGATACGGTGGGTTTCATCTCCGACCTGCCGCACATGCTGGTGTCGGCTTTCCGCGCCACCTTGGAAGAGGTGCTCGAGGCCGACGCGATCCTGCATGTGCGCGACATTTCGCACGAGGACGCGGAGGCGCAGGGCGCCGATGTCGAAGAGATCCTGAACGAGCTCGGCATTGACGCGCACGACCACGACCGGCTGCTGGAAGTGTGGAACAAAGCCGACCTCCTGCCCGTCGAGGAGCGCGAAAGGCTGAAAACCAGCGCCTCCCGCCGTCCGGAGGACGAGCGGCCCTGCGTCGTCTCGGCCGTGACCGGCGAGGGGATCGGCGACCTGCTGCTGGCGATCGAGATGCGGCTGGCCGCGGGCCGCGTGCTTCTGTCCGTCCCGCTCGACGCTTCCGACGGCGAGGGCCAGGCCTGGCTGCATGCGCATACGGAAGTCATGTCGCGGGAAGCCGGCGAAGAGGGCGGGGCGCACTTTCAAATCCGCGTCGCGCCGGAGCATCGCGACCGGGTTCTAAGGCGCTTTCCGGGAGCAATAGCGGTGGCCGAGCCGATGTCGCCCGTCCATCAGGAATCGCCGTCGTTGCGAGGGGCGACGTAGGCGGGGTGGCTTCCCGCCCGCTGCGGCAGCAGCGCGACCAGCGCGACGATCAGGACGATCAGCAGGAGCGAGGCGGCAATCCTGCTGAAGGCGAAGCCGCCTTCGGCATAAGGCTTGTCCAGCAGGTCGCCCAGCGTCGCTCCGAGAGGGCGGGTTAGCACGAAGGCCGCCCAGAACAGCACGACCCTGGAGAAGCCGGTCAAGAAATAGGCCGCGGCGACGACGGCCAGCGCCGCGGCGAAGACCAATGCGCCGCCGCCAAAACCGACGCCGTTCGTGTCCGCCATCCAGTCGCCGAGCGCCGTGCCGAGCGTCTGCGAAAACAGGATCGTCGCCCAGTAGAACATTTCGACGCGGGGAGTGGCGACCGTCGCCACCGACACCGAGCCTTCGGAAAGGCGCCACATGGCCAGCGCGCCGATGAGCCCGGCAAGCAGGATGGCGGAGCCGCCGGAATAGCCGACGCCGAGCGAGCGGTCGGTGAAATCGGCCATGGTCGTGCCGACGGTCGTCGTCGCGACGATTGTCAGCCAGTAAAGGGCGGCGTTGAATTTCGCCGCGCGCATCTGCGCGTAAACCGCCGCAAGGAAAATGACGAGGAAAATCCCCGTGCCGATGGCGTAGCCGAGGCCTAGCGACATGGTGACGGCGTCGCCGCCGGTTTCGCCGAGCGTTGTGGCGAGAATCTTGACCGCCCAGAAGCCGAGCGTGACTTCCGGAACCTTGCTCAGAACAGCTTTTTGCGCGTCATTCACAGGTTCGAGGCCTTTTCGTGCTTGGACAAATCCGTTTTCGCCAGGTCGATGCGGGCCACGAACAGCCCGACCATCCAGCCAAGCAATCCGCCGGCGAGGATGTCGCTCAGCCAGTGGAAGTCGGCGGCCAGCAGGCCGAGCGCCACAAGAAAGGCCATCAGGAGGCATAGCGGCCGCAGGCGAGGCAGCAGGGCCCACAGGCAGCCTGCGACGGCGCAGGTGAGGGTCTCGTGGCCGGAGGGGAAGGAGCCCCAGCCCGCGCCGCCGTGGAAGGGCGAAAAGCCGAAGGCGCCGTTCGCGATGAAGGACGGGTTGTGGCAGACGAAGGTTTCCGGCCATGTGCGGCCGAAAGCCAGTTTCAGCACGTCCTTGACGCCGATGGCCGAGAACAGCGCCATCGCCGTCCGGAGGGCGATGCGGCCATAGTCGCCAAATGCCCTGCCGCGCGAGAAGTTCCAGCCGCTGCGGATGAGGACGGCCGCGGCGAGAAGCTCCAGGGCGTCGACAAGATGCGAAAGCGCAATGAAGGGCCCCCGCGTCTCGTGCATATGCTGGTGCATGAAGGTGGCGATCGGGCGGTCGGCGAATACGATGCTCAGCGGAATGGCGCAGAGGATCGCGACCGCGACAAAAAGGCCGAAACGTCTGAACCGGTCTGCTTGCATGGCTTCATCCCGAAAATTGCGGGGCGAGTTAAAACCGGATTGTGCGACGGTTTTAACTATCCGCCGACCATCGCCTCATATTCGGATGAAAGCTCCAGCCATTCCTCTTCCGCCGCCATGAGCGCCTTTTCCAGTTCGGCGCGCTGCTGCGACAGTTTCGTCGCTTCGGCCGGATTGCGCTCGAAGGCCCGCGGATCGGCCAGCGTCAGGTCGATGCGGGCGATGAGGCCGGAAAAGCGCGTCATCTTCTCTTCCGCCGCCTGCGCCTTCTTGGCCAGCGGCGCGGCGTCCTTGCGGGCCTTCGCCGCATCGCGGCGCTGGTCGGCGGAATTTTGCGCCGGCGCCTCGCGTTTTCTGGCGGAAGTTTTCGAACTTTCCAGCACAAGCTTGCGGTAATCGGCCATGTCGCCGTCAAACGTCTTCACCGCGCCGTCGGCGACGAGCCACAGCCGGTCGGCGCAGGCCTCAAGCAAGTACTGGTCGTGCGAGACCAGGATCACTGCGCCGGCGTAATCATTGATCGCCTCGATCAGCGCTGCGCGGCTGTCGATGTCGAGATGGTTCGTCGGCTCATCAAGGATGAGCAGATGCGGACCGTTGAACGTGGCGAGCCCCATCAGGAGGCGCGCCTTCTCGCCGCCCGAGAGATGGGCGACCCTGGTGTCCGCCTTGACATTGGGAAAGCCGATCTGCGCGGCGCGGGCGCGGATTTTCGCTTCCGGCGCGTCTGCCATCAGCCGCTGGATGGCGAGAAAGGGCGTGTCCCTTTCGTCGAGATCGTCCACCTGGTGCTGCGCGAAAAAGCCGGCCTCCAGCTTCGAGGATTTGCTCAGGCGTCCCGCCATCGGCTCCAATCTGCCGCCAAGCAGCTTGGCGAAGGTCGATTTGCCGTTGCCGTTGGCGCCGAGCAGGCCGATGCGGTCGTCGTTGGAAAGGGTGAGGCTGAGTTTCGACAGCACCACACGCTCGCCATAGCCGACCGAAACGTTCTCCATGGCGATGATCGGCGGCGACAGCGGCTTTTCGGGCGAGGGCAGGGAGAAGGGCAGGATTTCGTCATCGACCACGGCCGCGACGCTTTCCATCTTCTCCAGCATTTTCAGGCGCGATTGCGCCTGCCGCGCCTTGGTCGCCTTGGCCCGGAAGCGATCGACGAACTCCTGCAGATGGGCGCGCTTTTCCTCCTGCTTCTTCAGAAATTTGGCCTGCAGCATCCGCGCTTCCGCGCGCTGGCGGGCAAAGCCGTCGTAATTGCCGCGATAAAGCTGCAGCTTGCCCTTGTCGAGATGGACGATGTGGTCGCAGACGTCGTTCAAGAGGTCGCGGTCATGGCTGATGACGACGATAGTCGCCGGATAGCGCGCGAGATAGTCGATCAGCCACAGCGAGCCCTCGAGATCGAGGTAATTGGTCGGTTCGTCGAGCAGCAGCAGATCGGGCTGCGAGAACAACACGGCGGCGAGCGCCACGCGCATCCGCCAGCCGCCGGAAAACTCTTTCAGGGCGCGATTTTGCGCCGCTTCGTCGAAGCCGAGGCCGGCCAGGATTTCCGCCGCCCGCGCCGGCGCCGCATGGGCCTCGATATCGGCCAGCCGCGTGTGGATTTCGGCGATGCGATGCGGGTCCTGCGCGGTTTCCGCCTCTTCGAGCAAGGCCGTGCGCTCGGCATCGGCGGCGAGGACGAAATCGATGAGTTTCCCGTCGCCGCCCGGCGCCTCCTGCTCGACTCGGCCGATGCGCGCGCCACGCGGAATGTATATTTCGCCGCCCTCGGCGGCGATTTCGCCGCAGATCAGACGGAACAGAGTGGTTTTTCCGGCGCCGTTGCGCCCGACAAAGCCGACGCGCGCCCGCTCTGGCGTCACGACGCTGGCGGAATCGAACAAAAGGCGCGGCCCGAGCCGGTAGGTGAGATCGGTGACTTGCAGCATGGACGCCTTTTTGCCAGAGGCGGCGAGGAAGGCAAGCGATTTGGCGTCAAAGCTGGCCCGGGTGACTGCTGGCGGCTTGGAGTTCAGAACTCGATCATTTGGCATTAGCCACGCCATGGCCGGGCTTGTCCCGGCCATCCAAGCAGCGCCGTTGCGCTAATGATTGGCGTTCCGGCTTGCTGCTCGGCGTGGATGCCCGGCGCAAGGCCGGGCATGACGGCCGCCAGTTTTGGACACATTGCTCACCCGCGCCCGCGATAGGGCGGCACGCCCTGGTCGGGCAGCCACAGGCCCTTGGGCGGCTCGCCGGTCTGGTAGAACACGTCGATCGGCATGCCGCCGCGCGGATACCAGTAGCCGCCGATACGCAGCCAGCGCGGCGAAAGAGCCGCGACCAGGTCCTTGGCGATGCGGATCGTGCAAGCCTCGTGGAAGGCTCCGTGATTGCGAAACGAGGTGAGATATAGCTTTAAAGATTTTGATTCAACGAGATATTTATCTGGAACATAGTCGATCGTCAGATGTGCGAAGTCCGGCTGGCCCGTGACCGGGCAGAGCGAGGTGAATTCCGGCTGGGTGAAGCGGGCGACATAGTCCACGTCCGGATGCGGATTTTCCACCCGGTCGAGCGTCGCCTCGTCCGGGCTTTGCGGCGTCGCCGCCTTTTCCCCGAGCATTCCCGCGCCGTCGTGCGTCTTGACCATGATCCATCCTCCGCCGGCGGGATTTACGCGCCGGGATCGCGAACGGCAAGGAAAAGCCTCGCTGCGGCCAATGGCCATCTTTTTTATTTCATTCATCCGGCGTAGAAACCCGCCATCCGTCGCCGCAAGGGCGTTTATCGTTGGGGGAGCCGCATGACTGAGATTATCGACATTGTCGCCCGTGAAATTCTCGATTCGCGCGGCAACCCCACCGTCGAGGTCGATGTGACGCTGGAAGACGGCTCCTTCGGCCGCGCCGCAGTGCCGTCGGGCGCCTCCACCGGGACGCGCGAGGCGGTCGAGCTGCGCGACGGCGACAAGGCGCGCTTCGGCGGCAAGGGCGTGCTCAAGGCTGTCGAATTGGTCAATGGCGAGATTTTCGACGCCATCTCGGGCTTTGACGCCGAGGACCAGGTCCATATCGACGAGGCGATGATCGAACTCGACGGCACGCCGAACAAGGAGCGTCTCGGCGCCAACGCCATCCTCGGCGTCTCCCTGGCGGTGGCGAAAGCCGCGGCCGACGCCTCAGGCCTGCCGCTCTATCGCTATATCGGCGGCACGCAGGCGCGCGTCCTTCCGACGCCGCAGATGAACATCATCAATGGCGGCGCCCATGCCGACAATCCTATCGATTTCCAGGAATTCATGATCATCCCGGTCGGCGCGCGATTCGATCCGCGAAGCGGTGCGCTGGGGCGCGGAAGTGTTCCATGGGCTGAAATCGGCGCTGAAGAAGGCGGGACAGAACACCAATGTCGGCGACGAGGGCGGCTTCGCGCCGAACCTGCCGTCGGCCGAGGCGGCGCTGGATTTCGTCGTCAAGGCGATCGAGACGGCCGGCTTCAAGCCCGGCCAGGACATCGCCATCGGCGTCGACGCGGCGGCCAGCGAATTCTTCAGGGACGGCGCCTACCATTATGAAGGCGAAGGAAAGGTCCGCTCGATCCAGGAGCAGGCCGAATATCTGGCCAAGCTCCTCGCCGCCTATCCGATCATTTCGATCGAGGACGGCAACGCCGAGAACGACTGGGACGGTTGGAAGATCGCGACCGACCTGATCGGCAAGAAGGTGCAGCTCGTCGGCGACGACATTTTCGTCACCAATGTGAAGATCCTCTCCGAGGGCATCAAGAAGGGCATCGCCAATTCGGTGCTGATCAAGGTCAACCAGATCGGCACGCTGACCGAGACGCTCGCCGCCGTCGACATGGCGCAGCGCGCCGGCTACACGGCGGTGATGTCGCACCGCTCGGGCGAGACCGAAGACGCGACCATCGCCGACCTCGCGGTCGCCACCAATTGCGGGCAGATCAAGACCGGCTCGCTCGCCCGCTCCGACCGGCTGGCCAAGTACAACCAGCTGATCCGCATCGAGGAGGAGTTGGGCAAGCAGGCGATCTTCGCCGGCCGCTCGGCGCTGAAGGCTTTGGCCTGAACCATTATTTCGCAGCGGACGTTGAGGAAGCGCCCTCAACGTCCAGCCGGTTCGAACATTTTGGATTTGCAAAAAATTCTGATCGGCCTGGTGTTCATCGCCACTTATGGCGGCGTCGCCTTCGGCCGGTTTCCCTTCACCCGCCTCGACCGGGCCGGCGTCGCCCTGGTCGGCGCGACGGTGATGATCGTCTGCGGCGGCGTGACGCTGGACGAGGCATATAAATCGATCGATCTCGGCGCGCTGGCGCTGCTGTTCGGCATGATGGTGGTCGTGGCCGAGCTGGAGGTCGCGGGCTTCTTCCGCCGCGCCAGCTTTTTCGCCGCGCGCCGCGCCGGTTCGCCCCTCGTCCTGCTGGCGCTCCTAGTCGCGGTGACCGGGCTCCTGTCCGCCTTCCTGGTCAATGACGCGATCTGCCTGGCGATGGCCCCCCTGGTGCTGCGCGTCACGCGGGCGCTCAAGCTGCATCCCAAGCCGTTTCTGCTGGCGACGGCGCTGGCCTCGAACGCGGGCGGCGTCGCGACCATCACCGGCAATCCGCAAAACATGATCATCGGCGCGGCCTCGCATATCGGCTACGCGCGTTTCGCCTCGGCCCTGGCGCCGGTCGCCGGCGTGGCGCTGTTCCTGGTCTTCGCGTTGGTCGCGCTGGCCTTTCGCAAGCAGCTCGGCGAACGTCCGGCGGCCGAGCCGGAGCTGGGCCCGGTCAGGGCGCACAGGAGCCTGACGATCAGGGCGGCGATCGTCACGCTGGCGATTGTCGTGGCGCTTTTCCTGGGCGTTCCAGCGGCCGAAGCCGCCTTGGCCGGGGCGAGCGTCCTGCTGATGACGCGGGCGATCAAACCCCAGAAGGTCTATCGGCACGTCGATGGCGGGCTGCTTTTGATGTTCGCCGGCCTGTTCGTCGTCGCGGCGGGTGGCGAAAAGGCCTTTCTTACGCCGGATCTGTTGCGCCAGGCGGCCGGCTGGCGGCTCGACCATGTCGCGATCCTGACCGGCGTCACGGCGCTTCTTTCCAATCTCGTCAGCAATGTTCCTGCGGTGCTGGCGCTGAAGCCCTTCATCGCGGGCCTGCCGAGGCCCGGAAATTCGTGGCTTGTCGTCGCCATGGCCTCGACCCTTGCGGGCAACCTGACTCTGCTCGGATCGGCCGCCAATCTGATCGTGGCGGAAATCGCCAGGCGTTCGGGCGAGCCCTTGAGCTTCGGCGACTTTCTGAAAGCCGGGCTTCCCGCGAGTTTCTCTCGCTGGCCTTCGGCGCCTGGGCGCTCGGCTGAAAAGGCGAAAAGGGCCTGAGCGGCGGCGTCGGAGACCACCGATCACAAAATATTGAATTTGCGGGAACTTGCGGCCTTGAGCCTTGCCGCTGTGGATTTTTGCGGCTTGAACCGGGCCTTTATCCGAGCGCCTCGAAACCATTCAACCTGTTGGAAAGCAAAGCTATAATTCCGTCGATCGGACGGGTGCGCCGGCAGGCTTTTCCGCTCGGCGCCCGATGCTCAAGTTGATGCTTGCAAGCAGCGTTTGCTAGGGCAGGTACGTAGTTTCCGCATGTTTCAAATTCGAGAAACATGAACTTTAATGACTATGACGTCTGGGTAAATTCGTAGTGTGTCGGCGTCTATAAGTAGTATAGTTTTTATTTAGAATAATGGTCCTTTTCGGCAAAGAATTATCTGACTCGAGGCGCAACGGTGTCAAAAATAAGTCCCGGGTGCGCGCGATGGCGGCAGGCGTATTGAGTGAAGTTATCGTAAGTGAGCATGAGTCGAGAGGGAGTTTGTCAATGACGAACGGTGATTTGGTCGGATCCTGCCCTGACAGGGAAACTGCAATCTCCAAAGACGAAGGTGCGGAGATGGGGTCCGGCGACGCGGTCTCGGTTCACGCGTCCGGTGCGCCGCACAAGGTCGTCATCGTCGAGCGCAACGCCTTTCTTCGCGATTGCCTTCAGCGCAGCGTGGCCAATCATTGGGCGGGCGTGGTCGCCGGATGTGAAAGACTTGCCGATCTGGCGCAAGTTTCAGACGGCGCCGGTTCTCTGGTCGTACTCCTCTCGGTCCTGTCGCTGAACGAGGACGAAGCGGACGCCGAATTCGCGCTGCTGATGGAGCTCGATCCTCCGGCCCGCTCCATGGTCCTTTCTCGGACCGACGACCTCAACGAAGCCCTCGCCGCGCTCGGGCAGGGCGCCAATGGCTATATAGCGATGAGCGCCGGCTTCGAGGTCTTCATCCAGGCATTGCGTTTCGTTGGCGCCGGCGGAACCTACGTTCCGGCCCAGTGCCTGCTCGCCGCCAGGCAGGCGCCAGCGGCCATGCCGGAGCAGATTTCTGCGAGCGGCGTCACCAGCCGCGAACTGGCGGTGATACAGGCGATCCGCCAGGGCAAGCCGAACAAGGTGATCGCCTATGAACTGAACATGTGCGAGAGCACGGTCAAGGTGCATGTGCGGCACATCATGAAGAAGCTCCACGCCAAGAACCGCACCGACGTCGCCATCAAGGGCGCCGAACTGGCCCTGGCGTCCGAGCGCCAGGAGGGTCTCGCGCCGCCCCCGGCGCCGCGCGCCGAGGCGCCGCCAAGCATAAGACAATGAGCGGCCGCGCGGCATAAGACAGTGAGGCGCCGCCTAGCATAAGACAATGAGGCGACGCCCAGCATAAAACAATGAGGAGGCGGCTCCGCTTTTTACGGGGCCGAAGAGGTCGCTAACTTTGGCGCCTCGGCGTCCGGCGCCGGGCGCTCTATGACGGGAAGCGTGAACCAGAAGACGGCGCCGCGCGGAATATTTGCGCCGCAGCCGATGTCGCCGGCGTGGCCCTGGACGATCGTCTTGCACAGCGACAGGCCGACCCCCATGCCATAGGCCTTGGTGGTGACGAAAGGCGTGAACAGTTTTCCGGCGACTTTCGCATCGAGGCCCGGACCGTTGTCGGCGACTTCCACCCGCACCAGGCCGGGCCTGGCCAGCTTCGTCTCGACCACCACTTCCGCGTCGTCCTGTTCCGCCATGGCGTCCGAGGCGTTGCGCAGGAAGTTCACCAGAACCTGCAGGATCTGGACGCGGTCGACATCGACGTCGATGTCGTCGGGCGAAAGCCTTTCCACGACGCGGATGGGCCGGCCATTGGCGCGCAAGGAGGCGAGGGCGAGCGCGTCCTGGACCAGTCGCGTCAGGCTTTCCGGGCCACGCCGGGACTCGCGCTTTTCGATGAAGCCACGCAGGCGCCTGAGAATGTCCGTGGCCTGTCGGGCCTGCGTCTCGATCATGCCGATGCTCCGCGCGAGCGATGGGTCCGCTTGCGTCGCGAGCTGTCGGCGGTTCGCCGCCGCCAGGCCCAGGATGGCGGTGAGCGGCTGGCTCACCTCATGGGCGAGGCCTGCCGCCACTTCGCCCATGTCGCTCAGCCGCGCGACATGCATGAGTTCCGCCCGCGCCGTCTCGACATTGCGTCTTTCGGTCTCGATCTGCGTCAGGTCCCGCATGAAGCCGATGAAAAGCAGGTCGCCGTCCTCGGCGCGCGCCACGGCCAGCTCCAGCGGGAAGGTCGCGCCATCCTTGCGCCTGCCCTCGACCCTGCGGCGCCGGCCGATGATCCTGGCTTCGCCAGTGCGCAGATAGTCGGCGATATAACGGTCATGCTCGCCGCTTCGCGCGGCGGGCATCAGCATTTTGACGTTCTCGCCGACAACCTCTTCCGGCGCATAGCCGAACTGCGCCCGCACTTCGGGATTGACAGAGAGCACCTTGCCGTGGCGGTCGATGACCGCGATCGAATCCATCGAGGTGTCGAACACCGCCTTGAACCGCCGCTCGCTGTCGCGCAGGGCCTCTTCGGCCTTTCGCTGCGCCGTGATGTCGCGCGCCGTCGTCACCGATCCGACGATCGCGCCATTCCCATCGCGGATCGGCGCGTAGCTGAGGCTTCCCAGCCATTCCTCCCCGGTGTCCTTGCGGCGCAGGCGATATTCGGCGCTCGTCGCGGTTTCGCCGCCCAGGCCCCTTTGAATTGGCCATCTCTCGGGCGGCTCTTCCCGCCCGTCCATCGTGCGAACCTCGAGGACCGGCAGAAATTCGGCGAATGTCGCCGGGCATTCCTTTTTACCATTATACTTGAAAAACTTGGCATAAGCCTCATTCACATGTAAAAAATTTCCGTCAACTCCGACGATGTAGACGGCGTCCGTCATGCTCTGGAGGGCTGCCTCCAGTTGCGCCTTCGCCGCCAGAGCCTCCCGCTCGGCCCTCTTGCGCGCGGTGATGTCGATCGCCACGCCGCCGTAGCTCGCGATCTTGCCGTCCGCGTGGGACAGTGGGCCGCCGCGCGACAAAAGCCAGCGTTCGTCGCCGCCCGGATGGGCGACGCGCCATTCGACGGACAGGTCCACGCCCTTCGCCACCGCGTCGTTGACCGCATGCGCGACCGCGGCGCGGTCGTCCGGATGAACGGTTCGCCGCCACACGTCGTAAGAGGGCGCGACGACGCCTTGCTCCAGCCCGTAGAGGCTCCATAATTCGTCGGACCAGAAATTCTTGTTGCTCCGCAGATCCCATTCCCAGACGCCGGCGCCGGCGGCGGAGAGCGCGATGCGAAGGCGCTGCTCGCTACGCCGCGCCGCCTCCTGCGCCTCGACCCGCGCGGAAATGTCCTCGCTGAAAATAATGACGCCGCCAATGCCGTCATGGGCGAGGCGCCAGGGCCGGACCTCCCATTGCAGCCATTGCACCGAGCCGTCGAGCCGGGTGAAGGAGTCCTCGTCGGAGCGGATTGTCTCGCCGGCCAGGGCGCGGCGGTGAATCTCCTTCCATTGCTCGGGTATTTCCGGAAACACTTCATAATGCGACTTGCCGACGATATCGCGCTGGAGGTTGTACTCGTCGCGCCAGCGGCCGCTGGCCGCGAGGTAGCGCATGTCGGTGTCGAACATCGCCATGGCCGCCGGCGCCTGCTCGACGAACTGGCCGAGTTCCTCCTCGCTGCGGCGGGCCGATTTATCCCTCGCGATCCTCAGCAAGGCGATCCGCAGCAGTTGGGTGATGCCGACGATGACGGCGCTGCTGACGGAAAAGCCGACCAGCCCGATGATATCTGCGAACATCCGCAGCGGCGCCGTCAGCACATGCGCGGCCAGTATGGACAGGAGCGTCGCCAGCATGCCGCCCGACACGCCGCCGACAACGGCCGCGGCCGCCACCGCCGGAAAGAAGGTGAGGTAGATCAGTTGCCCTTCCAGCGCGCCGAGCAGGAAATAGCGGACCGCCGCCCCAATCATGACAATGACGACGGCGGCGAAGAGTTGCCACGCGAGCGGCCATTTCGTGAAGGTCATTATAACGTCGAAAGCGTTGGAATCGGCCGAGGAATGCGCAGGCAGGCCATTCCGCTTGTCGTTCATCCGTTCGTTCCGGCAATTTCCGTCGAAAAAGCGCGACGTCACAATTAATGCAATTAAATGAATATCTCCGATCGCAACCGATTGGTAGGAAGTTGGCCTACGTAGAATCCGAAGGGCGGAACAGGGTCGCCGCCGGGATCACGCGCCCGCGCGGCCCCGACCGGACCGCGAGACGGGATGCGGCGATCCCGCCTCGCTCAGAGCAGCGCGGCCAGGCTGTGCAGCACGTCCGACGCCTTCTCGGGGAAGGCGAAGGCCGCCGCCAGGATCAGAACGACCCCGAGGGCGAGGTGGAGGCGGGCCGATGTCGGCCTTCCGCCGCGCGCCGGGCGCAGGGGTTCGGCGCTTATGACGGACGAGAGGCCTTTGCGCGAACGGCGCAGGGCGTGGCTGGCGGCATAGTCGCGTTCGATGAAGAATCCCAGAGATGACATGGTCCCGGTCCCGTTTTGACGCTGCCTTCCGCTGTTTGCGCCAGAACGGGACGCAAGCGGCGGCTTCGAACGACAAGCTTCAAATGTCGTGCCGGGAAGGCGTCGGCGCGCCTTCGCCGCTTTCGGGCTCGATCTTAACCGGCGTCTAACCTTATCGCGCCAAACTGCCGCCATGATCGTTCGTACGCGTGTCTCCGCCATCCTCCTTCCGCTCGCCTTCCACGCCTTCTCGGCGGCTGTGGGGGGCTTTTTCGTTTGGCACGCCTTCCACGGCGACCGCGGCATCGCCGCCGACATCCAGTACCGCCGGCAAATGGCGGGAATAGAAGCCAAGCTCAAGGTCGTCCGCGCGGAAAAAGCCGAATGGCGGAAGCGCATCGACCTGCTGCGCGGGCCCGACGTCGATCGCGACCTGCTCGACGAGGAGGCGCGCAACCTGCTCAACCGCGTCGGCAAGAGCGATCTTGTGATCTTCCTGCCGGCGCGGCGCCCGAGCCCGCCCCGAGCCGGTCGAACTGAGCTCAAATCTCCGCCGTCTCGCTTTTTCATGGGCTTCGGGCTAGTTTTACCGCGCATTCACGCTGCGATTCTTGAAACGCTCCCGGAAGCGTTTCTCGAAGCGCTTTTTGGCGCGGAAAAGGCGCAGGTCCTCCCGGAGGTAAAATGGCCGTCGGTTCGTCTTCGCCGCTTGCTGGCGACAATCCGCGTCTGGCGGAATTCTTGGGCGCCGGCGACGAGCTTTCGCTCTATCGCTCCATGCTGCTGATCCGCCGTTTCGAGGAAAAGGCCGGCCAATTGTTCGGTATGGGGCTGATCGGCGGATTCTGCCATCTCTATATCGGCCAGGAGGCCATTGTCGTCGGCATGCGGCTGGCGGCCGGGGAAACCGACCAGTTCATCGCCTCCTATCGCCAGCACGGCCATCTTCTGGCCTGCGGCGCCGACCCGAAGGCGGTGATGGCGGAAATGACGGGGCGGCGCGGCGGCCTGGCCCATGGCAAGGGCGGCTCGATGCACATGTTCGCGCCGGAGAACGAGTTTTTCGGCGGCCACGGCATTGTCGGCGCGCAGGTGTCGCTCGGCACGGGCATCGCCTTCGCCAACGCCTATCGCAAGGACGGCCGCGTCTGCGTCGCCTTCTTCGGCGACGGCGCCGCCGACCAGGGGCAGGTGGCCGAGAGCTTCAACATGGCGGCGCGCTGGCGCCTGCCGATCGTCTATGTGATCGAGAACAACCGCGCCCAGCCGTCCGGCGAAGACTTCAACGCCGCCGCCATCCTCGCCAACCGCGGCGCCGCCTTCAATATTCCCGGAGAGCAGGTCGACGGCATGTGCGTGCAATCGGTGCGCGAGGCGGGCGAGCGCGCGATCCAGTGGGCGCGCGACGGCAACGGTCCCTATATTCTGGAAATGCGCACCGAGCGCTATCGCGGGCATTCGATGGCCGATCCCGCCAAATACCGGCGCAAGGACGAGGGCCGCGCCAGCCAGGAGCCCGATCCGATCGAACGGATGCGCGACAAGATCCTCAAGGCCGGTCTGGCGCGGGAAGCCGATCTGAAGGCGATCGACGCCCGCATCCGCTCGATCGTCACGGAGGCGGCGGAATTCGCGGCGCAGAGCCCGGAGCCGGATGCAGGCGAGTTGGAAAAGGACGTGCTGATTTGATTTTCCTTCCCGGCGAAAGCTTTTGGAGATTTTCATGGCGACCCATGTGCTGATGCCGGCGCTTTCGCCCGAAATGAAATTCGGCAAACTGGCGAAATGGCTGAAGCGCGAGGGCGATCGCGTCGAGGCCGGCGAGATCCTCGCGGAAATCGAGACGGAAAAGGCGACGATGGAGGTCGAGGCGGTGGAAACCGGTGTGCTCGAGCGCATTCTGACGCCGGAGGGAACTGAAAATGTCGCGGTCAATTCGCCCATCGCCGTGATCGAGCCCCGGATTTTCACGACCGAGCCGGCGGGAGCGCCGTCCGCCGTCGGCGCGGTGGCGCCGGATGAAGAGGTTTTTGCGCGCAAGTTCACCGTGCGCGAGGCCCTGCGCGAGGCTCTGGCCGAGGAAATGCGGCGCGACGCCAATGTCTTCCTGCTCGGCGAGGAAATCGGCGACTATCAGGGGGCGTTCAAGGTCACGCAGGGCCTGCTGCAGGAATTCGGCGCCAGGCGCGTCGTCGACGCGCCGATCGCCGAACACGCCTTCACCGGACTTGGCGTCGGCGCCGCCATGGCCGGGCTGAAGCCGGTGATCGAGTTCATGAGCTTCAACTTCGCCTTGCAGGCGATGGACCATATCGTCAATTCAGCCGCCAAGACCCTGTATATGTCGGGCGGCGCGCTCAATTGCCCGATCGTCTTCCGCGGCCCCAACGGCGCGCGGGCGCGGGTCGGCGCCCAGCACACCCAGGATTTTTCTTCCTGGTTCGCTCATGTCCCCGGTTTGAAGGTCGTCGCCCCCTATAGCGCCGCTGACGCCAAGGGCCTGCTCAAGGCGGCGATCCGCGACCCCAATCCGGTCATTTTTCTGGAGCACGAACAGCTTTACGGCCAGAGCTTTCCTGCGCCGCAGGAAAAGGACCATCTGGTTGAAATCGGCGCCGCGAATGTCTTGCGCGCCGGCGGCGCGGCCAGCATCGTCGCTTTTTCGCATGGCGTCGGCCTGGCGCTCAAGGCGGCCGAAATCCTGGCGGAAGAGGGGATCGAGGCGGAAGTCGTCGATCTGCGCACCCTGCGGCCGCTGGACATGCCGACCATTCTCGCTTCTGTGCGCAAGACCGGGCGCTGCGTGATCGTCGAGGAGGGCTGGCCGCAATCGGGGATCGGCGCCGAAATTTCCGCGCAGATCATGGAGCGGGCCTTCGACGACCTCGACGCGCCGGTCCGGCGCGTCACCGGCAAGGACATTCCCATGCCCTATGCGGCCAACCTCGAGAAATTGGCCTTGCCAAAAGCGGCGGATGTCGTGGCGGCGGTGCGGTCGGTTCTCTATCTAAAGGGATGACCAGGGCGATCACGGGCCAAGACAATGGGAGATGCCGGTTCCCGAAGGGAAGCGGCGCGGAGCGAACGCGACCAAAAGCCTGTCGTGAGACGGGCGTCCAGTGACGCCCTTGTGGCTGATGCGAGGGGTTAAAAAAAGCAAACATGACCGAAGAAATTAAGGAATTGTCGGCTCCCCCCGATGTTGCGGCTCATGGCGGCACGGAAATCCTGCGGCTGTTCGTGACCGACGGCGCATTGTCATTGTCGATGCAGCGCGCTTTCGCCGCGCCGGAAATGTGGGGACAATTGCTGGCCGAACTGGCGCGACAGGTGGCGGAGGTCTATGCGCGCGAAACGCCGATGTGCGCCGAGGAGGCGCTCGCCGAAATCCGCCTGGCGCTCGAAGTCTCCTTCGACCGGATCGGCAGCGGCCGCGGCGCGGTGAACTAGATGGTTTTGCTCAATTTTTTGCTTGCCGGGGAGGGGCCGTGGCCACCGATGTTCTGATGCCTTCGGTCGAACCGTCGATGCAGACGGGGCGGTTGACGCGCTGGCTGCGGCGCGAGGGCGATTTCGTCGAGGCGGGCGATCCGATCGCGGAAATCGCCACCGAGCGCGCCACCATGGATGTCGAGGCGCCGCAAACGGGCGTGCTGACCCGCATTTTGGTCCAGGCCGGCGATCTGGAAGTTCCGGTCTTTCAGCAGATCGGCCTGATCGAGCCGGGCCCCGCGCCGCATCTGATCCGCGCCGCGGATGAGCCCGCGTTGTCAGAAAAGGCGGGACGCGTCCTGTCCTCCCCACGCGCCCGCCGGCTGGCGCACGAGGCTGGATTCGACCTCGCCCGGCTGAAGGGCGGCGGTCCCAATGGCCGGATCGTCGAAAGCGACGTGCGCGCGGCGCTGGCGGCGCGGCTTCAAGCCGCCAATCCGCTGCTCGTCAGGGCGCCGCAAGGCGAGGACGGCCCAAGGCTCCATGCTTTGATGAGCGCGGCGCAATGGACGCCGCAAGTCCATCTCGAGGCCGACTGCCGGCTCGACGCGCTCGAGGCCTTGCGCGAAAAGCTCAATCTCGCCGCGCGGGAGGGAAGGACCGCGAAAGTCTCGCTGGTCGACTGCGTCGTCAAGGCCTTCGCGCTGGCGCTGCAACGGGCGCCGCGCGGCAATGTCGCCCATGCGGCGGACGGGTTTGTGCTGGCACAGCACAGCGATATCGCCTTGGCGCTCTCGGTCGATGAAAAGATCGTCGCGCCGGCGCTGCCGGCCGCGGAAAAACTTGCCCTGGGGGATATCGCTGCGGCGCGCTCGGATTTCATGGCCGGCCGTTTCTCGCCGGCCGCCTATTACGGCGGCGCGAGTTCGTCGCCAATCTCGGCGCCTTTGGCGTCAAGCGCGTCTTTCCTGTCGTCGTCGCGCCCTGGACCTCGGTGCTGGCGATCGGCGCGGCGGAAAAGCGGGTGATCGTCGAGGACGGCCTGCCGGATGTCGCGACGATCCTTAGCGTCACCCTGACCATCGACCGCCGCGCTATGGATGAGATGGCCGGCGCCATGCTGCTCGCCGCCTTCAAGCATCTGATCGAAAATCCCATCGGCCTGACGCTGTAAGCTCGATTTGCGGCGCGGCGCGGAAAAGCCTATGTGAATTTCATCCTCTTCACGCGGAAAACGACCATGGCCGTGGTGCTCGATCTTTTGAACTCGGACCCTCGCAAAACGGGCGAGGAGCAGCGTCCGCGCCATCCGGAAAAGGCGCACCGGCCGGACCAGCCGATCGCGCGCAAGCCGGACTGGATTCGGCGTCAAGGCGCCGGGGTCGGCCGGCTGTGCCGAGACCAACGCCATCATCAAGGCCAACAGGCTGCGTACCGTGTGCGAGGAGGCCGGCTGCCCGAATATCGGCGAGTGCTGGGACAAGAAGCACGCCACTTTCATGATCATGGGCGACACCTGCACCCGCGCCTGCGCCTTCTGCAACGTCAAGACCGGCCTGCCGGGCGCGCTGGACCCGGAGGAGCCGGCGCATATCGGCGAAGCGACGGCCAAGCTCGGCCTGACCCATGTCGTCATCACCTCGGTCGACCGCGACGATCTCGCCGACGGCGGCGCCGCGCATTTCGCCGCAGGTGATCGCGGCGATCCGCGCCGCTAGCCCCGCGACCACGATCGAAATGCTGACCCCGGATTTCTTGCGCAAGGCCGGCGCGCTGGAGGTCGTGGTCGCGGCCAGGCCCGACGTGTTCAACCACAATCTCGAAACCGTGCCGTCGAATTATCTCGGAAGTCCGGCCCGGCGCCCGCTATTTCCATTCGCTGCGCCTGTTGCAGCGAGTGAAGGAGCTGGACCCGGACGATTTTCACCAAATCGGGCATCATGCTGGGGCTGGGCGAGGAGCGCAACGAAGTGCTGCAACTGATGGACGACCTGCGCTCGGCCGAAGTCGATTTCCTGACCATCGGCCAATATCTGCAGCCGACGAAAAAGCATCATCCGGTCGAGGAATTTGTGACGCCGGAGGAGTTCAAGGCCTATGAGTTGATCGCCTACGCCAAGGGCTTCGCGCTGGTCTCGGCCTCGCCGCTGACGCGCTCGTCGCATCACGCCGGCGAGGATTTCGAGCGATTGCGCGAAAAGCGCCGCGCCGCGCGGTCGTGAGCGGGCGGGCATGCCGAGCTTTCGCACCAGCCATGTCGTGAAGCACACGCCGCAGCAGATGTTCGATCTGGTGGCGGATGTGGAATCCTATCCGCAATTCGTGCCGCTGTGCCAGTCGCTGAAAATCCGCCGGCGTTTTGTCGGGCAGGGCGGCGCCGAGATTTTGCTCGCCGACATGGAGGTCGGCTACAAGGCGATCAAGGAAAGGTTCACCAGTCGGGTCTCTCTCGACCGCGCCGCGCGGAAAATCGACGTCGAATATGTCGACGGGCCGTTCAGCCAGCTGGAAAACAAGTGGACTTTCGCCGACGCCGGGGACGGCTGCTGCCGCGTCGAATTCTTCATCGCCTACGAATTCCGCAGCCGGGCGCTGGCGGCGCTGATGGGCGCACATGTTCGACGCCGCCTTCCGCAAGTTCTCGTCGGCGTTCGAGGCGCGCGCCGACCAGGTTTTTCGCGCCGCGTGACTTTTTCGCGCGGCGCCCGGCGGATGCCTCAGCACACGGTCTTGCCGCATTTGCCGAGCGAATTGACTTTGGATTTCAACTGCGCCAGGCCGACCGCGCCGACCACCGCCTCGTCGCCGACGACATAGGACGGCGTGCCCGTCAGGTTGAGCTGATCGGCCATCTTCATGACGTTTTCGATGCCGGAGTGAATGTCCGGATTCTTCATGTCCTTTTGCAGCCTGTCCATGTCGAGGCCGAGCTCCTTGGCGACGGCCAGCGCCTGTTCGCGCCCGACGGGGCCATGGGTGGACAGAAGTTTCTGATGAAATTCAAAGAATTTTTCGCCAGAAATCTGCTTGCGCGCGGCAGAGGCGACCTGGGCGGCCTCGACCGAATTGGGGCCGAGCACCGGGAAATCCTTCAGGACGACGCGCAGGTCGGGCTCCTCCTTCACGAGATTGACGAGATCGGCGAGCGCGCGTTTGCAATAGCCGCAATTGTAATCGAAGAACTCGACCAGCGTGACCTTGCCCTTGGGATTGCCGATCACCGCCTGGAACGGCGAATTGAACAGCTCCTGCTTGTTGTCGCCGATGGCGCGGCCCCGCAGATCGGCCTCTTCGGCCTGCTGCTTCTTTTCCAGCTCGACCGAGACCTCGCGGAGAACTTCCGGATGGGCGAGGAGATAGGAATGAACGATGGTTTCGATTTCGGTTTTCTGCGCGGTGTTGAATTCCGCGCGGGCCGGCAGGGCATAGGCGGCAAAACCCAGGACGGCGACGAGAATAGCCTTGCTGCGGCGGTTGAACATGGACAACTCCGAAGGAAAAATCTAACGCTGCTTATGCACTAAAATGTGCTTGGGGTCGAATTGCGGCGCAATTTTGCCCCCGGGGAAATTGTCGCGATGGCGTGGACATGACAGTAACGGTCGCCGAAATCAAGAAACTGACGCCCGCGCGCCGCGCCGCGATCGCGCCTTTCATCGCCATGGACGTCAAGCGCGAATCGACGCTGCTGGAGCGGGCGGGTGCGCGAATCATCCACATGGAGGTGGGCGAGCCGAGCGCGCCGCCGCCGCGCCGCGCCCGCGAGGCGGCGATCGCCGCGCTCGGGGGAGGGCCGGTCGGATATACGGACGCGCTCGGCCTCCTTTCGCTGCGCCAGCGCATCGCCCGCCATTATCGCGAGACCTACGGCGTCGAAGTCGATCCGCAGCGCATGGCGATCACCACCGGCTCGTCCGGCGGCTTCATCATGGCCTTTCTCGCGCTGTTCGACGCGGGGGCGCGGGTGGCGATCCCTTGCCCAGGCTATCCGGCCTATCGCAATGTTTTCCAGGCGCTAGGGATCGAGACGGTGGACGTGCGCGTCGACGCCAGGAGCCGCTTCGCCATGACGGCGGCGGCGCTGGAGACAATCCATGCGCAGAAGAAGCTCGACGGCGTGCTGGCGATGAGCCCGGCCAATCCGACCGGCGCCATGATGGACGGCGATTCTGCAGCGCGAAATCGCCGATTTTTGCGACCGGCAGGGAATCAGGCTGATTTCCGACGAAATCTACCACGGGCTGACCTATGAGCGGCCGGCGCAGACGGCGCTGGCCTTTTCCGACCAGGCGACGATCGTCAATTCCTTCTCCAAATATTATTGCATGACCGGCTGGCGAATCGGCTGGCTGGTCGCGCCGCCGGGATTTTCCCGCCCGATCGAGCGCCTGCAGCAGTCGCTCGCCATATCCGCGCCGACCCTGTCGCAGATCGCCGCCGAGGCGGCGTTCAATTCGCTCGACGAGCTGGAGGCGGTGAAGGAGGGCTACCGGCGCAACCGCGAGATATTGCTGGAGGGATTGCCGGGGCTCGGGCTCGGCGACCTCGCGCCCGCCGATGGCGCCTTCTACCTCTATGCGGACATCAGCCGCTTCTCGGAGGAATTCGACGGCTTTCTGCCATGACCTGCTGCATCGCGCCGGCGTGGCGGCGACGCCCGGCGTCGATTTCGATCCCGCGCAGGGCCATCTGTCGCTGCGCCTGTCCTATGCGGGGGCGGAGGCCGACATGATCGAGGCGTTGCGGCGGTTGAAGGATTTTGTCGCGCGACGGTGACGGCAACTCCCTCCCCCCGTCCTGACGGGGAGAGGGCAGGGGCGGGGGGCTTTTTCGCCAATGTCGTCGCCTGGCGAGCCACAGACGCGATCGCTAACCGGGCAGGATTTCGGGGATAGGATCGAATTGCGCATTCACGACAATTTCAGGATTAATGCTTTGGAGTGGACCCCAAAAGTGAGACAGGGGATAATTCGGTGACACGCCTCCGGAGGAGGTCATGGTGTCAGTTCGGATTCCCAACCCGGATCGGATTACGGGGACAGGATACGAATTGGATTACGGGGACAGGATACGAATTGCATAATTAGGGTTGCATCCTCCCCAAGCTTGCGCGCGGTGCGAAGGCAGCCAGGCGGAAGCTTCCGACCTTCTGGTTCGCTTGAACCGTCACGCATCTCGCAACGACGGAGGCGGATCACTCCGGCTTCAGAAGCACATGCTTTTTCTTGCCGACCGACAGCTTGGCCACGCCTTCGCTCGCGAAATCCGCCTCGCGCAGCACGTATTTCTCATC
>CAWKJW010000069.1:0-35851 GCA_963849665.1 uncultured Alphaproteobacteria bacterium
GTCGATCCCCGCCGTGACGCCGGCCGCGAAAACCCAGTTCCCGTCGATGACGACCCGCTGGTTGACCGGCGTCGCCCCAAACAGGGGAAGCAGGTGGAAGGAAGCCCAGTGCGTCGTCGCCCGGCGGCCGACCAGCAGGCCGGCGGCCCCGCAAAGCAGGGCTCCCGTGCAGACCGACAGGACGGCCTGGCCGCGCTTGCGCCTGCCGCGCGATCCATTCGAGAACCTCCGCGTCGTCCATGAGGTCTTCCTGGCCATAGCCGCCGGGCACATGGAGCACATCGAGTTGCGGAGCTTCGGCAAGGGTTGCGTCCGCCATCAACCGGAGGCCCTTGACGTCCCGCATCGCGCCGGTGGTCTTGCCATAGAGACGGTGCGTCGAATTGGGCAGGCGCGACAGCACTTCGAAGGGTCCGGTGAGATCGATCTGGTCGAGACCCTCGAACAGCAGGGAGCCGATCTGGAGGGGTCTGTCGCTCGGGATCATGTCGGGATCGCCCGTCGTCGCGTCGTCGTCGCGTGAAGATGAAGCCGTGGTGCCGGATGAGGGGATTGAACCCCCGACCTTCGGTTTACAAAACCGCTGCTCTACCGCTGAGCTAATCCGGCCCGTTCGCAACGGCGGTTGCTACCAGCCAAGCGACGTCTGCGCAAGAGGGCGGCGAGCCGCCTCCTGCGCGCCAAAACCGGGTCAGTCGCTGGCGTAGATGTTGCGGTCCTTGGTTTCGGGGATCAGCAGCAGGCCGACAAGGAAGGTCATCACCGCAACGCCGATCGGATACCACAGGCCGAAATAGATGTTGCCGCTGGCGGCCACCATGGCGAAGGCGAGCGGCGGCAGAAAGCCGCCGAACCAGCCGTTGCCGACGTGATAGGGCAGGGACAGCGCGGTGTAGCGGATGCGGGTTGGGAAAAGCTCGACCAGCTGCGCCGCGATCGGCCCATAGGCCATGGCCACCAGAATCACCAGCGTCGTCAGCAGCGCCAGCACCGCCGGCTTGTTGATCCTCGCCGGATCTGCGCGCGACGGATAGCCGGCGGCGGCGATGGCCGCGCCGACTTCCGCGTCGAAAGCGGCGCGTTTTTTGGCGAATTCCGCCGCCGGCAGGCCGGCGCCGTCAAAGGCGGTAATCTCCTTGCCGCCGATCACGATGCGCGCCAGCGCTCCCGCCGGCGCCGCCTCGTTGGAATAATTCACCGCCGCGCTCGCCAGCACGTTTTTCGCGAGGTCGCAGGATTTGACGAAGGCGGTGTTCTCGACCGGGTCGAACTGGAAGGCGCAGCGCGCCGGATCGGCGATCACCTTGACCGGCGCGCTCGCCTGAGCCTGCGCCAGCGCCGGATTGGCGGCGATGGTCAGAGCCTTGAAAATCGGCAGATAGAGCAGGGCGGCGAGCAGGCAGCCGCCCAGAATGATCGGCTTGCGCCCGACGCGGTCGGACAGCCAGCCGAACAGCACGAAAAACGGCGCCCCGAGCAGTAGGGAGCCGGCGACCAGCAGGTTGGCTGTGGTCTGGTCGACCCTCAGCGTCTGGGTGAGGAAGAACAGCGAATAAAACTGGCCGGTGTACCAGACCACCGCCTGGCCGGCGGTGCCGCCGAACAGGGCGATCAGCGCGATCTTGGCGTTGCCCCATTTGCCGAAGGCTTCCGACACCGGCGCGCGCGAGCCGCGCCCCTGCGCCTTCATCTGGCGGAAAGCCGGCGATTCGCTGAGCTGCAGTCGCATCCACACCGAGCCGACCAGCAGCACGAAGGAGACAAGGAAGGGAAAGCGCCAGCCGTAAAGCTCGAAATCCTCTTCGCCGATCAGGGTGCGGAAGCCAAGGACGACGATCAGCGACAAGAGCAGGCCGAGCGGCGCCGTGGTCTGGATCCACGAGGTGTAGAAGCCGCGCCGCCGCTGCGGCGAATGTTCGGCCACGAAGATCGCCGCGCCGCCGTATTCGCCGCCGATCGCCAGGCCCTGCGCCAGGCGCAGCAGCACCAGGACGATAGGCGCCATGAAGCCGATGGCGTGGAAATTGGGCAATAGGCCGACCAGGAAGGTCGAAAGGCCCATGATCAGGATGGTGATGAGAAAGGTGTATTTGCGCCCGACCAGATCGCCGAGCCGCCCGAACAGCACCGCGCCGAAGGGGCGGACGGCGAAGCCGGCGGCGAAGGCGAGCAGGGCGAAAATATAGGAGGCGGTCGGATTGACGTTGGAAAAGAAGTTTTTGGCGATGATCGAGGCGAGTGAGCCGTAGAGGTAGAAATCATACCATTCGAAGATCGAGCCCGCCGTCGAGGCGAAGACGACCCGCTTTTCCTGCGAGGTCATGGGTCGGCTGCGGCTGTCCGCCGGCGCAAATGCGGCCTGGGTCATATTCCGAAATCTCCTCGCCCGAAATCTTGTTTTTGATTGCAAGCCACGCTTGGCTTGATCTGGATCAATATTCGGCAGTCTTGGGCCGGAGCGCAAGCGCCCGTTCGCAAAACGGCGGGAAATTCGTCGAAAGTCCTGCGGAACAATGCCGGTCCTCGCAGTCGAGGGCCGGCCAGGAGCGAAGGCGACGCCGAGCTTGTGCAAGCGACGCGCCGACCGCGATTTGTCGCGGCCAGCGAAAAAGTCAAGTCTTCAGGGCGGCGCGGGTGAGGGTCAGCGCGATGGCGCAGGCGTTGGAGACGTTGAGGCTCTTGATCGCGCCGGGCATGTCGAGACGGGCGAGGATGTCGCACCTTTCCCGCGTCAGCCGGCGCAGGCCCTTGCCTTCGGCCCCGAGAACCAGCGCGGTCGGGCGCGACAGAGTGGTCTTTTCGAGGCTTTCGGGGCCTTCCGAATCGAGGCCGACGCGCAGATAGCCGGCCTCGCCGAGTTGGTCGAGGGCGCGGGCGAGATTGACCACTTCGACGATCGGCGTGTGCTCCAGCCCGCCCGACGCGGTTTTCGCCAGAACGCCCGAAAATTCCGGCGCATGTCGGTCTGTGACGATGATCGCGTCGACGGCGAAGGCGCTGGCGGTGCGGATGATGGCCCCGACGTTATGCGGGTCGGTGATCTGGTCGAGCGCCAGCACGAGCCCGGAATTTGACGCGATCTCGCTGATGTCAAGGGTCGGCAGCGGCCGCGCCTCCAGGAATACGCCCTGATGCACGGCGTCCTGGCCGAGCCGGGCGAAAAGCGTCTCGGAATCGACGAGATGCAGGATCACGCCGCTGGCCTTGATTTCGTCGGTCAGCCTTTCGGCCGCCGCCGCCGTGGCGAACAAGTCGAGGCAGGCGCGCTTTTTTGCGCGCAGAGCCTCGCGGACCGCGTGATAGCCATAGAGCACTGCGAGTTCGGGCGAGGGGCGGCGGAAGGCGCGCGGCGCCTCATGCGCCTTGCCCCGGGATTGGGCTGCGGCGCCGGCTTTCCCATTGGCCTCTCGCTCCGCTCCGCCTTTTGCCGCCTGTCGACACGTCGTCCGCCGGTTTTCTTCATTGCCGCCTCCGCCAGCCTCCGTCCTGTCACGCTGACATCCTTTTGGCAATTGCGGCGGCGGCGGCCTCGAAGTTTTTAGAGTTGACATAAAGGGCTGTTAAAAGCATAAGGCCCCCGTCGAGCGGCCCCGTAGTCACGGGGCTTTTTCGTCGCCGGATGGGCCGAGAGAAGACCCGTCCCGGTTGGGAGAGTGTCCCGAGCGGCAAAGGGGGGGACTGTAAATCCCCTGGCTATGCCTTCGTAGGTTCGAGTCCTACCTCTCCCACCATTCCTTACAACTTATTGATTTACCAGATAAATTCGCGACAGAGGCACTAAGCTGCCGCACGACGGTGACGGACAATACGGCCGCCGAATTAGACATAAGCGTTTGTGACTGTGGGAAAAACGGTCGCCAAGATTGTAACGCAACCCCGACACTCAACCCTGCATCACATCGTCGGAAACAGCGTCCAACCGGAATTTGGCTGCTGGGTCGGTTTCGATGGGCTGGAAGCGGGCTGATGACGGAGGGCCGTTGCCGGTCGCAATGCAGCCGCCCAACCGTCGACGTCGGCGCGAGCTATTTATGAATTTTTGATATAGCTTCATGCCATCTATGCCGTCTAATTGATCGGCATCTTTCCGCCTATCATGCCGCCACGACGACAAATCATCGATCGGATGGAGGCAGACAATGAAAAAGCGCGTTCTCGGAGAAAGCCGACTTGACGTTTCCGCGCTCGGCTTCGGCTGCATGGGGCTGAACTTCGGCTATGGACAGCAGCATAGCGTCAGCAAGGCCGAAGGCGTTGCCTTGATCCGCGCGGCTTTCGAGCGCGGCGTCACCTTTTTTGATACGGCGGAAATCTACGGCCCCTTTACCAACGAGGAGATGGTCGGCGAGGCGCTGGCGCCGTTCCGCGAGTTTGTGGTCATCGCGACGAAATTCGGCTTCCGCATCGATCCGGAAACCGGCAAGCAGGCTGGCATGGACTTAAGCCCAGCCCGCATTCGCGCGGCGGTGGAGGGATCGCTCAAGCGCCTGAAAATCGAGACGATCGACTTGCTCTACCAGCATCGTGTCGATCCGGAGACGCCGATCGAGGACGTTGCGGGAACGGTCAAGGAGTTGATCCGGGAAGGCAAGGTCAAGCATTTTGGCCTGTCGGAGCCCGGCGCCGTCACCTTGCGCCGCGCCCATGCGATCCAACCGGTCGCCGCCGTGCAGAACGAGTATTCGCTTTGGACCCGGGGGCCGGAAACCAATGGCGTCCTGCAAGCCTGCGAGGAACTGGGCATCGGCTTCGTCTGCTACAGCCCGCTCGGCAAGGGGTTTTTGACGGGGGCGATGGGCAAGGACACCAGGATCGCCGCCGACGATTTCCGCGCCATCCTGCCCCGCTTCACGCCCGAGGCCATGGCCGCCAACCAGGCCCTGGTCGATCTCCTGAAGCGTATCGGCGACCGCAAACACGCGACGGTCGCGCAAGTGGCCCTCGCATGGCTTCTGGCGCAAAAACCTTGGATCGTTCCGATCCCCGGCACCACCAAACTGCATCGCCTTGAAGAGAATCTCGGCGCCGCCGAAGTCGAACTGACGGCGGAGGATCTCGCCGAAATCCAGCTCGCCGCAGGCGAAATCGCCATCGAAGGCGAACGTTATCCGCCGGCGCTGCTGGCCACGACCGGGCGCTGACCTGAAATGCGAAAATCGAGGAATAACCCGATGCCATTGACCGATACGGCGCGGAAAAATCACGACGCGCTCTTCCCCGGACACATCTCGACGCTCGCCGTCACCGATCCCGAATTGATCGCGATTTTCGACAATTTCGCTTTCGATGAAATTCTGGCGCATGGCTCGCTCGACATCCGCATGCGGCTGATGACCCAGCTCGCGGCGATCATCGCCTGTCAGGCTTTGAGCGAATATCGGCTCATGCTCGGGGCGGCCCTCGACAATGGCGTGACGCCGGTCGAGGCCAAGGAAATCCTCTATCAGGCGGTTCCCTATGTCGGCATAGCCCGCGCCTTCGACTTCATCCACATGACCAACGACGTGCTGAAGCCGCGGGGCGTCGCGCTTCCGTTGCCGGGCCAGTCGGCGACGACGACGGACGACCGGGCGGAAAAAGGACTCGAAGTCCAAAAGGAGATCATCGGCGAGGCGACCGTCGCGCGACTCTATGCGACGGCCCCGGCGGATCAGATGCACATCCAGCGTTATCTGTCGGGGCATTGCTTCGGCGATCACTACACGCGGGGCGGCCTTGACGTCCCGACGCGCGAACTGATCACGCTCAGCCTGCTCGCGGCGCTTGGCGGCTGCGACCCGCAGGTGAAGGGGCATGTCGCCGCCAACCTCAATGTCGGCAACGACCGCGCGAAAATGATCGAGGTCGTGACGCAACTGCTGCCCTTCATCGGCTATCCGCGCACGCTCAACGCGCTCCGCGCCATCGAGGAAATCACGGGCCAGACCGGCGCGCTCAACACCAACGGAAAGTCAGAATGAAAACGCGCAAACTCGGAAGCGATCTCGAAGTCTCGGCCATTGGCCTCGGCTGCATGGGCTTGAGTTTCGGCCTCGGCCCGGCGACGGATCATGCGGAAGCCGTGCGCGTGATCCGCTCGGCGGTCGATCGGGTTGGCGCGTCACGCCGCGCCCTTTTTCCTTGGGCGGTCCGGGGTTTCCCTGACGCAGTGGCTGAGGCGCGCCGAGCGCCTCGCCAATTCCGACCCCAGCCGTATCCGGATCGTCGAGGGCGACGTGCTGGACGCAGCAAAACTCCGCAGCGCCATGGCCGGACAGGATGTGGTCTACGCCAATCTCGCCGGCGACATGGCGGCGCAGGCGCGGGCGATCGTCGCGGCGATGCGCGAGACCGGCGTCCAGCGGCTGATCTTCGTCAGCTCCATGAGCATTTATGGGGAAGTTCCCGGAGAGGCCTATCGCAGCATTCTCGATCCCTACCGGGATTCGGCGGCGATCGTCGAAGCGTCGGAACTGAACTACACGGTGCTGCGCCCCGGCTGGTTCACCCTGGATCGCGAGGTGAACCATCGGATCACCCGGAAGGGCGAACCCTTCGTCGGTCATGACGTATCCCTCGACAGCCTCTCCGACCTGATCGTCAAGCTGGCGCTCGATCCGTCGCTCCATTCCCGCGAGAGCATCGGCGTCAGCCGGGGCTGAAACGAGACAAGGCCGCGCCTGCCGGGCGGCCTTGTTATTTCGTGGAAGTTTTTGCCCAATTCAAACGCGGAGGAGGGTTTTTATGGCGCGCCGTTCGTCCATCGCCCGATAGCCTTCGGCGACGTCGGCGAGGGGCAAGACAAGGTCAAACACCTTGCCGGGGTTGATCTTGCGGGTCAGCACGAGGTCCATCAGATGCGGCAGGAAACGTCGCACTGGCGCGGGACCGCCCATCATTCCCACCTGCGCGAAGAACAGCTGCTGCCCATCGAACTGCACGCCATGCGGCACGCCGACATAGCCGATCGTCGAGCCGGGACGCGCGCAGGCGAGGGCCTGGGACATGGATTCCTGCGTGCCCACGCATTCGAGCACGGAATCCGCGCCGATGCGCTGCGTCAGCTCCCGAACCTTCGCCACGCCCTCGTCGCCGCGCGCGGCCACGATGTCGGTCGCGCCATATTCGAGCGCCAATTCCTGCCGCGCCTTGTGCCGGCTCATGGCGATGATGCGCCCGGCGCCCATCTGCTTGGCCGCGAGCACGCCCATCAGCCCCACGGCGCCGTCCCCCACGACGACAACCGTCGAACCGGGCTGCACGCGCGCGGCGTCGGCGGCGTACCAGCCGGTGCCGAGCACGTCCGAAGCGGCGAGCAGGCTTGGAATCAGGTCTGCGGGCGGCATCTCGGCGGTCGCGACGAGCGTTCCGTCGGCAAGCGGCACGCGCGCCAGCATCGCCTGCGCGCCGGTCATGAACTCGCGGTGTTCGCAGGAAGATTGGAAGCCGTGGCGGCAATGCGGGCAGGTGTTGTCGGAGATGCAGAAGGAGCCCACGACGAACTGGCCGGGCTTGACGGTCGTGACGGCGCTGCCGACTTCGACCACAACGCCGCAATATTCATGGCCCATGTGCATGGGCTGATCGACCTCGTTGAGCCCGCGATAAGGCCAGAGATCGGAGCCGCAGACGCAACTGGCGGAAAGCTTGATGATGGCGTCCGTCGGATGGATGATGCCGGGCTCGGCGACCTCCTCGCAGCGGATGTCGCGTGGGCCATAGAGTATGGTTCCTAACATGCGTTTTTCCTTCATTGGGTCCGAGTGAAAGGCCTATGGGCCTGGTTTATCCTGGCAGGCGTTCGGGGTGGGATCATTTCGGGGCGAGATCGCCGAACCAGTAAGAAGCGGTGACGCCGCCATCCATGAGGATGTCGCTGCCGGTGATGAAGGCGCCATCCGGTCCCATGAGGAGAGCGCCGACGGTACCGACTTCGTCTGGCGTGGCGGCGCGTCCGACGGGACAGAGTTCGATCATTCGGCGGTAGCCGTCGCCGCGTGGCCCGGCCAGTTCATCCATGGCCAGCGGCGTGATGACAATGCCGGGGCTGATCGTGTTGACGCGGGCGCCGCGCTTGCCCCAGCGCACGGCCTCGGCCATGACGCGCAGGGCGTTGCCGCGCTTGGAAAGCTGGTAGGCGTGAAGCGAGTCCTTGATCATGCCGGGCTGAAGCATCGGCAGCGACAGAAGGTCGTTGGTCGGCGTCAGCGCCAGCGCGGCGTTCTGCTCCTGATCCAGGGCCCCGAGGCGATGTCCCGATTGCGACGCGATGACGACGCCGGACCCGCCGGCGGCGATGACATTGCCAAATTCCTCCAGCACCAGGGCCGCGCCATAGAGGTCAACCCTGAGGATGGTTTCCGGCGACGCCTGGGAGGGCGAAACGCCGGCGGCGTGAATGACGCCTGTCACCTCGCCAAGCGCTGTTGCTGACTTGACCAGCGCCCGGACCGACTCTCGCGAGGAGACGTCGACGGTTGCAGTGCTGACAACGAACCCGGCTTCATCAAGCACCTTGGCGGCGGCTGTCGCGTTTTCGGCGCGAAGATCAGCCAGCAGGACGTGCTTGCCGGCGCTGACCCGGCGCGCGACCGCCTGGCCGATGGAGCCGGCGCCGATGACTACAATGACGCCGCTCATGATTTGGCCTTTCCGTAATCTTCGTCGCTGACTTTCTCCATCCAGTCGACGACTTCGCCGTCGAGCGATTCCGCAATGGCGATATGGGTCATGGCGCAATCGGGCGCGGCGCCGTGCCAGTGCTTTTCGCCCGGCGCGATCCAGACCACGTCGCCCGGCCTGATGGTCTCGACGCCGGCGCCCTCGCGCTGAACCCGCCCGAGTCCCGCGGTCACGATCAGCGTCTGGCCGAGCGGATGGGTGTGCCAGGCGGTGCGCGCGCCGGGTTCGAAGGTCACCGTCGCGCCGCTGACGCGGGCGCCGCCGTCGCCGGCGAAGGGCGCGTCTATCCGCACGATTTCGGTAAACCAGTCCTCCGGCCCCTTGGCCGAGGGACGCGAGCCGTTTCGCCAGATTTCCATTGCCGACTTCCTTTTGCTGGAGCCGACGACGTGAGACGTCGGCAGCCGCAATTTTGCATGAAGCGCCGGAAACGATTACCTGCTATAATTGGCATGAAGTCATATTGGATATTCATCAATGCTCCGCGAGGATCTGGTCGACCTCAACGCCTTCCTGGCCGTCGCCGACGAGCAGAGTTTTACGCGCGCAGCAGCGAAGCTCGGAACGTCGCAATCGGCCCTGAGCTATACGATCCGGCGGCTGGAGGAGCGGCTTGGCGTTCGCCTGCTGGTGCGAACGACGCGGCGCGTCGCGGCGACGGAGGCTGGCGAACGGCTGCTCAAGACGCTCAGGCCCGCTCTGGATGAAATCGCCGTCGAACTGGCGTCTATCAGCGAGCTTCGCGACAAGCCCCGAGGCAACATCCGCATCACCACGTCCGAACATGCGGCGCACGCCATCCTGTGGCCGGCGATAAGGCGGTTGTTGCCTGATTATCCCGACATCCACGTCGAACTCGTGATCGACTCCGCCTTGTCGGACATCGTGGCCGAACGTTTTGACGCGGGCGTGCGGCTCGGCGAGTCAATCGCCAAGGACATGGTCGCCGTGCGCATCGGACCCGACCTGCGGATGGCGGTCGTTGGGCGCCCCGCTATTTCGCCGATCGCGGAAAGCCGGAAACGCCTCAAGATCTTGCCGGCCACAGCTGCCTGAACCTGCGTCTTGCGACTTCGGGCGGCATATACGCATGGGAGTTCGAGAAAGACGGGCGCGAATTGAGGGTGAGGGTCGAGGGACCCTTGACCTTCAACAATGCGCGGATGATCGTCGATGCCTGCCTCGATGGCTTCGGGCTTGCCAGCATGCCCGAGGACATCGTGGCCGAATATCTGGCTGATGGCAGGCTGATCAGGGCTCTCGACGAATGGTGCCCGCCGTTCTCCGGCTACCACCTCTATTATCCCAGCCGGCGCCAGCCATCGGCCGCCTTCGCCCTGCTGGTCGACGCGCTCCGTTACCGTCCGGACCGCAAGGGTGACGCGGCCTAGCCAAAGCATCTGAAAACAAAGGGGCGGTGACGCGCTGCTTCAGTCAACCGCGGCTCGGGGGAATGACCGCTCGAATGCAACGAGGCGACCATCGGGTGGATGAACCCGCCGTCGCATTTGTGTCGATCCCCGAAAGCCAGCCTCCTAATGGGGAATTTTCGGAACCGACGCGTTCCGGCCCGACAGGGAAGGGCGGCGAAAGAGCTGACAACGGCCGATATTCCTTGCCATCGTTCGGCGCGTCCTGACCCCAAGACAATCCGATCATGAAACGGAACGCCATATCGATTTCCTTGATCAGGGCGCGAGCGCGCCTTGAGCAGCAAGGGGATTGTCTTCGCCCTCGACAAGTCGCCGCCGCACCGTTTACCCGGCGTCCGTGGTTGTTGCCGAGCGGCTTCTGCATGGAGCTGCGCTCGTTTTGCGCCGGCTCTGCTACCGGCGAAAATTCGCCGAACGCGGCAGGCGCCATAGCGGAGGCGGCCGACCCAACCGAAGCTGGAATGTCGGCGCCAGCGCTTCATTCCGTGGATTTCAGCTCACGCGGGATGATGAATTGCGTCAGCTTTGCGGATCCTTCATCAATTTCGGACCAGGGACATTCCACGTCGAATTGCGCCAGGGCGCCCGTCGGATATCCTTTGGCCAGGCGTTGCGCGAGCTTTTGCTGGTCAGCCTTTGGATTCCTGCCGACGAGGAGCATCGCCAACTCCTGCAATCCGGGATTGTGGCCGACGAGCAGAATGCAGCGAGCCAATTCCTTCACGTTGCGTAACACCGCCAGAATCCTCGATGCGGGAGCGAGGTAGAGCGTTTCGTCAAACTCGATGACGGGCGGATCAGTCCACGGCTGGAGGGCCTCCAGGGTTTCCTGCGTTCGCCGCGCGGTCGACGCCAGCACGATGTCAGGATTTAAGCCCTCGGAGCGCATCATATGGCGCATTGCCGCCGCCGCTTTCCGCCCGCGCCGGTTCAGAGGGCGTTCGTGATCGGCAAGCGATGGATCAGCCCAGGACGATTTCGCGTGACGGAGCAGGAGGAGCTGGCGGGTCATCGTTTTCTTTCGGCGCGCTTCGACCTGATCGCGCAAAGAAATAACCTTCCACGCCGTGCTTCGGCGCCGCCCGGATTGGCGGTCGCTTCGCTCGGCGAGACTCTCGACTGTATATCGAAACGATGTCTTCAGGGCTCGTGATTTGTCGCGCGGCGCTCCATCCGAACCAGATTGGCGACATGGCTGCGGCCGGCGGATTTGGGTAAGATGAACGGTCGAGAAATCGAGGTCCAGATTTGCGCGCCAATAATCAACCTGCGCCGTTCGGGTGCCCGTTCGCCACGCCGGAAAAGGCGGTGGCCGAACTCGAACGGCTCTATTCCTCGGCGACCGATCTGCTTCGCGCGGCGCTCGACGATTTCGGCGACCGTCGTCTTGGCCCGTCCGAGCAGACGCGCCAGCGCTTTCGTTATCCCGAGCTGCGCGTGTCATATCTCCCGAGCGGCGACCGCCCTTCCAATCGCCGCGCTTACGCAAAATTCGCCTCGTCTGGCGTCTACGCGACAACCGTGACCCAGCCTTCCGCTTTCCGGAACTACCTGCTCGAACAGCTGCGCCCTTTGACCTCCGAATATGGCGCGACCCTCGAAGTCGGCTATGGCGGCCAGGAAATTCCCTACGCCTATGTTGCGGAATCCCTCGACGAGCTGGGCCAGGGCGTCACGGCCGAGGAACTCGCCCGGTATTTTCCGGTCCCGCTGCTGTCGGCCGTGGGGGACGAAATTGCGGACGGTTTGAGAGAGCTTCGGGAAGGGGAGCCCCGGCCGCTCGCGCTTTTCGACGCCGTTCGAGTCGATTATTCGCTTCGTCGCCTGGTTCATTACACCGGTTCGGACTGGCGCTTCGTTCAACCCTGGATTCTTCTGACGAATTATCATCGCTATGTTGACCAGTTCGTTCAGTGGGGGATCGATCAGTTGCGGACCGGCGGTCCCTACAACCGGCTGGTCCTGCCGGGAAACATAAGCATCGAAGCGAACCATACGCCCGACGAGGCCGCCGCGCTCGTGGCCTCCTCGCCGTGGCATCGCTCGCAAATGCCGGCCTACCATCTCGCGACGCCGGACAGCCAAGGCGTAACTCTGGTCAATATCGGCGTCGGCCCGTCGAACGCCAAGACCATGACCGACCATCTCGCGGTCCTCCGGCCGCATTGCTGGCTGATGGTCGGGCATTGCGGCGGCCTGCGCCAGTCGCAGCAGATCGGCGATTATGTGCTGGCGCACGCCTATCTCCGGCAGGACCATGTGCTCGACGGCCTCGTGCCGACCGACGTGCCGATACCGGCCCTGGCCGAAGTCCAGGTCGCGTTGCAGGAAGCCGCCGCCGCCGTCACCGGAGACCGCGGCGAAGCGTTAAAAAGGCGCCTGCGCACCGGCACAGTCGTCACTTACGACGACCGGAACTGGGAGCTGCGCTGGAGGCAGGAGCGCCGGCGCATCGACCTGTCACGGGCCATTGCCGTGGACATGGAGTCGGGAACGGTCGCGACGCAAGGCTTCAGGCTGCGTGTGCCTTACGGCGCGCTGCTGTGCGTTTCGGACAAGCCGCTGCATGGAGAAATCAAACTGCCCGGGGCGGCGAGCGCCTTTTATGAGCGCGCTGTCTCCGAGCACTTGCGGATAGGCCTTGCGGCGCTCGACCTCCTTCGGAAAAACCGCGAAACTCTGCATTCGCGCAAACTGCGCTCCTTCGACGAGCCGCCCTTCCGCTGATTTGCAAAAATCTTCGAGCCGGTCGGCGACTTTCTTCCGCGCGACGATTGTGATCGGTCGCAGGGATCCCGATCGGCGCCGATCGGCAAGAATTTATCGCCGGCGGCTTCGCGCTGGCTCCGGAAGAATAAGCCGGCGAGTTTCTGGATCATTTCGAGTGGGCGGAAAGCCAGGCCTCAGCCTCTTCCAACGAGAAGGAATACTCGTGATCGGCGACGCCGGAACGCATCCTTGCGCCCTCGACTACATTCATGATGTAAAAGCGGCCATGGCCCTTTCCATGCCCCGCCTTCTCCAAATGAAAACCCTTGCGCTCAGCCAAGTGATTGACGCGCTTCTCGTCTGAATTGCTCACGGTGGTAGTGCTCCTGTTGAGCCGCGCGACCCCGATTAGGTCGCCGCCGCTTTCAAGCGAGCGCCGACGGGGCCCGCCAGACAAGATAGGCCTGATTTGCAGCGGGCGAAACTCGTCCCGGCGCGATGGCGAAGACGCCGATCTCAGCCGGGAGCCGTGGAGCCGCCAGCAGCTGATCGGACATTGCCAAGGCGCCGTAGCCCTGATGGGGTTCATGACGGAATATGTCGACGACGCCTTCCTGGAGGCCTGCCCATCGCTTCGAATGATCGCCTGCGCCCGCAAGGGATACGACGACTACGACGTTGAGGCAGCCCCATGGCGGTTCGGGCAGATTCTTTTGGCCGATCGCGGCATCCGCGAGGCGGTGGCGCGTTCGGTCAAGCCGGGGCCGTCAAGGACGCGGCGCCGCAGCGCTTCAGCGAGTGCGCGGTGTCCTTCCTGCCTTGTCGTCATGCGAGTCTCCTGCGTCGGCGCCGCACGGCCGCCTTCAATAGGGCGGTGAGCGACGCGCCCGCTGCATCTTGGCGGCTTCGGCCCACCAGGCCAGATCGTCCGCGAAATCTCGGGAACGCCTGCTCCAGCGCCTTTCCCGCCGGCCCGGACGGGACGCCGTCGGCGTCGAGCGTCTGCGCGATCGGACCAACAGCCAGGGCGCTCGAAATCACCACCATGCCCATTTCGGACAGGATGCCGTGCCAGGCGACGCCCGACCGCGCTCCCGAAAAGCGCCCGGCGGAATAGCTGGCGATTGCGGCGGGGCGCCAGAACCATTCCTCGAGAAAATGATCCGTCAAGTTCTTCAGGCCGGGCTGCACCCCCCAGTTATATTCGCCGGTAATGAAGACAAAGGCGTCCGCGGCGCGAATTTTCGCCGCCAGGGCCTCCAGGGCGTCTGGAGCCGAGCCCGGCGGATACTCCTTGTACATCCGGTCCAGCATCGGAAGGCCGACGGCTTTTGCGTCGACGAGTTCGGCGGCGTCGCCGCGCGCGCGAAGTCCCGCGACAACGAAGTCCGCCAACCGGATTCCCATCCGGTCTGACCGATAGGAGCCATAAAAGACCAGGATCTGGTGAGCCATCTTGCGCACAACTTTCGGTCTGCCAATTCGCTCATGCCTCAATTGCCGGAGCCGCCGTCAAGTTCCATCCGTAGCTCCTCCGACAGGAAAGCCCGGCGGAGCTGCGTCGGAATCCGGATTCGCGCGTTATCGTCCCGGCCTGAGGCGCGGGCGCGCAAGCGGCGATCGCCCTGCGGTTCAGCCAGAGCAACCCTTGAAACGGAGACTTGGCGATGAACCTCAAGGACGCGGCGACACGACGGGCGGCTTCGATCAATCCACCGGGCGGCCTCGCTCCCAAGGCGACGAAGGAAATTGCCGGCGCCTTGACGACCCTGCTCGCGGACGTGTTCGCGCTCTATATCAAGACAAAGAACTTCCACTGGCATATGTCGGGTCCACATTTCCGGGACTACCATCTGCTGCTGGACGAACAGGGCGAACAGCTGTTCGGCATTACCGACGACATAGCCGAACGCGCACGCAAGATCGGGGGCGCGACGCTGCGCTCGATCGGCCAGGCCGGCCGCCTGAAGCGAGTAGCCGACAACGACGCCGATTTCGTCACGCCCGAGGACATGCTGGCCGAGCTGCGCGAAGACAACATGCAGCTTGCGGCCAGCATGCGCGAAACGCACGCCTTGTGCGACGAATACGGCGATGTCGCCACCGAGAGCCTGCTGGAAAACTTGATCGACGAGGCCGAGCGGCGCGTGTGGTTCCTGTTCGAGGCCGGGCGCAGAGAATAGGCCGGCGGCCGCCGCCTATTCTCGATCGCATTCGATCTTGGCGTATTCGGTCTCGCGAACAGGCCTGAGGGCGGAGCGGGCAAGCATGGTCTGGCCGCGCAGGCCGCAGGCCTGGAGCGAGCGGGCTTCGCCGCCGCTCAGCGTCTGCAGGGCGTGGGAGACGTCACAGTCGCCGGGCGGCGTCGAAAGCGAGCAGATGAGCACGATGACGGAAAGCATGGGCGCCTCGCGAAGGGATTGAACGACAACGGCGATCCCGCTCTGCGGCGTGAAACGGGGACGCCGCCGTCGGTCCGCCAATTCCAACCATTCATCGACCCGAAGATTGTCGACCCGAAAGGCGTATAGCGCAAGAGGCGCGCAAGTGGTTCCAGACGATGGCATAATTGGCGCCGATCAGCCGGGAACTGGACTTCCCGAAATCTGCTTTTATTGTCGAACGCCAGGAATTTTTCCGGGAGTGGGGCCATGATGGCAAAATCGAGCATTTGGGGACCCGCGACCGCATCGGGCGGGGCCGTGATCTGCGCCGTGGCTTTGGCAGGTTTTTGGTTCGCGCAGGCGCGGCGCCCCGGTCCGCCGGAAATTCCGCGCGCCGCCGAAAGTGCGGCGGCTCCTTCAACGCCGCAATCATCGGCAGCGCCGCGGCGCGCCGATTCCGAGGGCGCCGGCGCGCCGTCGGTCGCCTCGCCGGGCCCGCGCATCGACGTCGCCCGGGTGACGCCGAAAGGCGACGTCGTGATTGCCGGCCGCGCCGAGCCGGGCGCCAAGGTGGCGTTGCTCGATGGCGGCGCGACCTTGCTGGAGACGCAGGCCAATCCGGCGACCGGCGAATTCGTGCTCTTGCCCGCGCGCCTCGCCGCCGGCGCGCATAAATTGTCGCTGCGAAGCACGACTTCGTCGAACGGCGTCCAGACAAGGGAAGTCGATGTCATGGCGTTTTCCGTGTCGCCGCCAACCGTGGCCGCGGAGGCCGCGAGTTCCGGCGACGTCCGTCGCGGCCCGGCCCGGCGAGCCAGGGCCGGTCGCGACGGCGCCAGTCGCGTCGGGAGAGGGCGCCAGACGTCGGCCAGGCGAGGATCGCGCGAGGCGACACGCTCTGGCGCATCAGCCGTGAGAGGCTTGGGCGCGGGTCTCTCTATCCGACGATCTTCCAGGCCAATTCGACGAAAATCCGCGATCCGAATTTGATTTATCCCGACCAGACGCTGACAATACCCTAGGCGGCGGGCGCGGCCAGCGTCTCGCGCAGGGTGGCGGCGAGGCGGCGGAACAGCAGCTTGCGGCTGGAGGTCCGCCGCCAGGCCAGGGCGATGCGCCGCTCCGGCGCGCCCTCGCGCAAGGGAACGGCTTTCAGGTCCAGCCCGCGCAAAAGCCCGGCATGGATCGCCATTTCCGGCGCGAAGGTCACGCCGAGTCCATTGGCGGCCATCTGCACCAGAGTGTGCAAGCTGGTGCCCTGGAATCCGCTGTTGCGCCGCGCGCCTTCGAGCGAACAGGCGGCGAGGGCATGGTCGCGCATGCAATGGCCGTCCTCCAGCAGCAAAAGGTCTTCATCAGCGAGATCGTCGGGGCCGATCGAGTTCGAGCCGGCCAAGCCTGTGTCCGGCGGGGCAGACGACAAAGAAGCGATCCCCGCCGAGGTCCATGGTTTCCAGACCTTCACAGGGAAAGGGCAGGGCGATGATCGCCGCGTCGAGCCTGCCGCTGTCGAGCCGCGCCAGCAATTGCGCGGTCTGTTCCTCGCGCAGATAGATTTTCAGGTCCGGAAAGGTCTTGTGCAGGACTGGCATGATCTTCGGCGCGATGAAGGGGCCGACGGTCGGGATCACGCCTAGCTGCAACGGCCCAGACGCCGGATCGCGCGCCGCTTCCGCCGCCTCCACCAGCTCCTCGGCGTCGCGCAGCAGGTTTCTGGCCTTGTCGGCGAGGTCCAGGCCGATGGCGGTCGGCATCACGCTGCGCCTGGTCCGCTCGAGCAATCTTACGCCCAGATTGTCCTCGAGCTCCAGGATGGCGGCGCTGAGCGTGGATTGACCGACATGGCAGTCTTCCGCGGCGGCGCCGAAATGCCGCCTTTCGACGACGGCGACCAGAAAGCGCAGTTGACGCAAGGTGGGCAAGTTTTTCATGCGCCGAACAGTAATCAAAAAAAACGATAAAAAAAACCTGTTTTTTGCGTTTTACTCGATCACGATAGCTGTCTAGTTTCCGCTCATCGAGGAATTGGCGCGCCGCACAAACCGGGCGGCGGCCGAAAAAGCGGAGAAAATGATGTCGCTCATCAATACGCAGATCAAGCCGTTCAAAGCCAAGGCCTTTAAAGGCGGAAAGTTCATCGACGTAACCGAGGAGAGCCTGAAGGACATCTGGTCGGTCTTCTTCTTCTATCCCGCCGATTTCACCTTTGTCTGCCCGACGGAGCTCGAGGATCTCGCCGACCATTACAAGGAGTTCCAGAAACTCGGCGTGGAAGTCTTTTCTGTCTCGACCGACACGCACTTCTGCCACAAGGCCTGGCATGATTCCTCGCCGGCCATCGGCAAGATTGATTACACGATGATCGGCGACCCGACCGGCGCGATCACCCGCAATTTCGACGTGATGATCGAAGAGGCCGGCCTCGCCGATCGCGGCACGTTCGTCGTCGATCCCAACGGCGTGATCCAGATCGTCGAGATCACCGCCGGCGGAATTGGCCGCGACGCCACGGAGCTGCTGCGCAAGATCAAGGCGGCGCAATATGTCGCCAGCCATCCCGGCGAAGTCTGTCCGGCCAAGTGGCAGGAAGGCGAAAAGACCCTCGCCCCGTCGCTCGATCTCGTCGGAAAGATCTGACACGTCCGCCAGCCCTCGGCGGCGTCAAGGCCCCGGACCTTTTTGGCCCGGGGCCACCTTGCGGGCGCTTGCCCTTCGATCTTTCCCCCCTGGAGCCATCGCCATGCTGGACGCGGCCATCAAGACGCAATTGCAAGCCTATTTCGAACGCATCGTCCATCCGATCGAGCTGGTCGCCTCGCTCGATGCGGGCGAGAAGTCGCAGGAAATGCTGGCGCTGCTGGAGGACGTCTCTTCGCTCTCGGACATGATCTCGCTCGACCGCGCGGGCGACGATGCGAGAAAGCCGTCCTTCGCCATCCGCCGCGCCGGCGCGCAGGCCGGCGTGACCTTCGCCGGCCTGCCGATGGGGCATGAATTCAATTCGCTGATCCTGGCCCTGTTGCAGGTCGGCGGCCATCCGCCGAAGGAGAGCGGGGAGACCATAGCGCAGATCGAGGCGCTCGGCGGCGACTTCCTGTTCGAGACCTATTTCTCGCTGTCTTGCCAGAACTGCCCCGACGTGGTGCAGGCCCTGAACCTGATGAGCGCGCTGAACCCGAAAATCCGCCACGTCGCCATCGACGGCGGCCTGTTCCAGCAGGAAGTGGAGGCGCGGAAGATCATGGCCGTGCCGTCGGTCTGGCTAAACGGTGAGCCTTTCGCGCAGGGGCGCATGAGCCTGGAGCAGATTCTCGCGAAGATCGACACGGGCGCGGCGGCGCGGGCCGCGGCGAAACTGGCCGACAAAAAGCCCTTCGACGTGCTGGTGGTCGGCGGCGGACCGGCCGGCGCGGCGGCGGCGATCTATGCGGCGCGCAAGGGCATCGCCACGGGCGTCGTCGCCGAGCGCTTCGGCGGGCAGGTGCTCGATACGATGGCGATCGAGAATTTCATCTCCGTCCCGCACACGGAAGGGCCGAAACTCGCCGCCGCCCTGGAGCAGCACGTCAAGGATTACGACGTCGACATCATGAACCTGCAAACGGCGGTGGAGCTGGTTCCGGCGGCCGGCCCGGGCGGTCTGGCGCAGGTGCGCCTGGCCAGCGGCGCGACGCTTTTGGCGCGCACAATCATTCTCTCCACCGGCGCGCGCTGGCGGCAGATGAATGTGCCGGGCGAAGCCGACTACCGCAACAAGGGCGTCGCCTATTGCCCGCATTGCGACGGGCCGCTGTTTAAGGGCAAAAGCGTGGCGGTGATCGGCGGCGGCAATTCAGGCGTCGAGGCGGCGATCGACCTGGCGGGCGTCGTGGCGCATGTGACCTTGATCGAGTTCGACGCGCAATTGCGCGCCGACGCCGTATTGCAGGCGAAGCTGCGCTCGCTGTCCAATGTGAAGATCATTGTCTCGGCGCAGACTTCGGAAGTGCATGGCGACGGCGAGAAGGTGGTGGGACTGTCGTACAAGGATCGGACGAGCGGCGCGCCGCATCGCATCGATCTCGACGGCGTCTTCGTCCAGATCGGCCTTGTTCCGAACACCGAATGGCTGAAGGGCGCGGTGCGCCTGAGCCCGCGCGGCGAAATCGAGATCGACGCGCGCGGCCAGACTTCGGCGGCGGGGATTTTCGCCGCCGGCGACGCGACGACCTCGCCTTACAAGCAGATCGTCATCGCCATGGGCGACGGCGCCAAGGCCTCGCTCTCGGCCTTCGATCACCTGATTCGCCTGGCCCCGGCTGAATCCTCCGAGGCCGCCTGAGAGCGAAAGAAAAGCGCCGGCGGTCTCCGCCGGCGCAGAAAACTAAACGCAGCCCGTGGGCTTGGGCAGGCCGCCGTATTTGGTGATCGGCTTCATCGGCCCCGTCAGCCACAGGTCGAACATCTCCTTGTTCGCCATGCCGACATAGGCGGCGAATTTGCGGATCGGCGGCACGGACTGGGATTCGTCGTAGAATTCGCGCGCCTTGAGAACCTGTTCCCATTTCTGGTCGGTCATCTCGAACCCGTCGGCTTGCGCCATCGCCTTGCCGATTTCCTCGGTCCAGGCGTCCATGTCGAGCAGATAGCCGTCCCCGTCGCGCGCGGGCAAATCCATGCTTGGCTCCTTGATCCGAAAACAGCTAATGTCCAAACATCACATTCAGATATTTGGAATTGTTCCAATCTAACGCTTGCGCCCCGGATTACAAGGTCCGAATGTCCCCGCGCCACGCGCATGGAGGGATGAGTCATGCGAACCGTCTTCAAATGGATGCTGGGCCTGGCCGGGATTGTCGCCCTGCCTCAGGGCGCGTGGTCGGCAGGCGTTTCAGTGCAAAACGCCTGGGCGCAGGCGACGCCGCCAAAGGCGACCGTCGGCCGCGCCTACATGACCATCATCAACAATTCGGCGGAAGTCGATCATCTGGTTGCGGCGAGCGCGGAAGTCGCGTGGACCGCCGAGATCACCGGGATCAGGATATTGGATAACGCGCCGAATATGCGGCAACTCATGAATTTCGACATCCCGCCCGGCGGGCGTGTTGATTTCACCCCCGGCGGCTATCATGTCCTGCTCAGGAGCTTGAAAAAGCCGCTGGCCCCGGGCGACACGTTCAAGGGCGCGCTGACTTTCGAGAAAGCTGGGGTCGTTGCGGTCGAATATACGGTCAGGGCGAAAAGTCCGTCGGCCTCGTCGGCGCGGTGACGGCGAGAGCGGCAAACGGGTGGAGCCGGCATGCTTCTCAATGACGATTTCACGGTTCGGGTCGCCGTCCACGCGGCGAAGATGGACTGGATTCCAAGTCCGGCGAAAGGCGTCGATCGCCGCATGCTGTTCCGCATTGGCGATGAAAAGGCGCGGGCGACGTCCATCGTCCGCTATGCTCCCGGCAGTCGTTTTCCCCGTCATGTGCATGGCGGCGGCGAGGAAATCCTCGTCCTCGAAGGCGCCTTCCGGGACGAGAGCGGCGACTATCCCGCAGGCTCCTATCTTCGCAACCCCGCGGGAACGGCGCATGCGCCGGGCTCGAACGACGGCTGCCTGCTGTTCGTGAAGCTGTGGCAGTTCAGAAGCGACGACGACGAACGCATCGCGCTGCGTCCCGGCGAGGGGCGTTGGGCAGAGAAGGACGCGAGCGGGGCGTCGGCAATCGTCCTCTATGACAATCCGCGCGAACTTGTGGGCGTCAAGCGCTGGCCGTCGAACGAGGCGGTGGCGATGCGCAATCCCGACGGACTGGAGCTTCTTGTGCTCGCCGGCTCGTTCACGGAAGGCGGCGAGCTATTCGAGCGCCAATCCTGGCTGCGGCTTCCGCCAGGCATGGACTTCGACGGGCGATCCGGACTGAGCGGCGTCGAACTGTGGTTCAAGTCCGCGCCGCTGCTTCAGGAAAACGTCTGCGCGTTTTGAAGCGAATAGGCGCTAGAGCAGGTCAACCGGCGTGGCGCGCAAGAAACCGGCGCGCCGTGTCAGGCTGACCGGCGCGCGACGATGATCGCCTCCTGCCCATCGGAGAAGCGGAAGATTTCCGGATTCATGCCTTCCGCCGCGAAGGCTGAGGCGATCTCGTCGGCGCGCAGCAGGTGGTTGCCTTGCACATGCTCGGCGAGATTCTGGAAGGCGAGGCCTCTTTTCGGAGGCGCGCGCAGCGCCGCGCGGTCGGCGGGCCAGTCCGGCTCCCAGATGACCGCCGCGCCGCCGGGACGCAGGTTTTCGCGCAACAGCCGGATGAATTTTCGGCCCCCCGCCTCCCAGACATGATGCAGGGCGCGGTTCATGGCGATGACGTCGGCGGGGGCGTCGAGCTTGAAGGCGTGGGCGTCGCCGCTGGCGAAATGCAGCCGGTCGCCAAGCCGTTCTGCGGCGGCGAGACGCGTCGCCTGGGCGATGTTTTCTTCGAATCCGTCAAGCCCCAGTCCGCGCACGGCGCCGCAGCGGCGGGCGAGGGCGCGCAGATACCAGCCATTGCCGCAGCCGAGATCGACGACCAGACCGCCGCGCGCGTCGACCTCAGCGAAGACGGGAACGGCCGGACAGATCGTCCGCTCGAAGAAGCCGGCGAAATTCGCCTCCAGCATCGGGCCGAACCAGGGCAGGAGGGTTTCGCGTTCGGCCATCACCTGTTCGCCGGGGCGCGCGCCCGTGCGCATCAGCGCGGCGGCCCGCTCGGCCATATGCATGTTGAGCACGGCCTGCACCGCGGTCGGCATCAGCGTTTGCGGCGCGTCCGTCAGCATGGCCGCGCCGCTTTCGGCGAGGCGGAATGCTTCCCCCTCGGCGTCGAGATAACCAAAGGCGAAAGCCGCGTCGCACCAGCGCCGGACATAGGCGGCGTCCATGCCGCTGGCGGCGGCGAGCGCGTTGGCGTCGCCCTGGCCGAGCCGCTTCAGCCCCTCGAACAGGACGTTGACCACGCCGATATAGGCGATGGCGAGGCTTTGCGACCCCTGAGCCATGCCGCGAAATTGCTGTTTCAGGTCCGCTGTCATGTTTTCCCCCTCCGCCGCGCCGCAAAATAGGTCGGCGAAAGCTCAGCCCGCAAGGCGGCGAGAAGGCGAACCGCCTTTGCATTTTTGCCGAGGCTCAGCGAATGTTCCGCAGCGCCAGGGCGCCGTCCCTGACGACGATGACTTCGCCCTCGGCGAAGGGCGTCCAGCTTTCTTCCGTCAAGGGCACGCTGGCGATCACCACCAGCTCCTGGCCTTCCGCGCCCGCCGACCGCGCCGGATCGACCACGCCGTCGGCGTCGAAAGGGCAGCAGCGTTGCAGGCGCCAAAGGCCCGGCGGCGTGATCGCGCCGTCGGCCTGAATCCTCTCGTGACCATGCGCGAACAAGGCGTCGCCGTCGGCATAGAGGAAATTGGCAGGGCCAAGCTCGCGCATTTCTGCAGCGAAATTTTTGACAATCGCCAGCCGCGCGTCGAGTGGGGCGACCGCGCCGGCGCTCCACAGCGGCTGGAGGCGTTCGAGCAGGAGGCAGAAGGCGATTTCCGAATCCGCCTCGCCGATCGGCCGGAAGCGTTCCGCCGGGACGAGATCGGCGATCCCGTCGAGGTGGCCGTTATGGGCGAAGACATGCGTCCTTCCGCCGAGTTCGCGCACAAAAGGCTGGGTGTTGGCGAGCGTGACGCCGCCGTGGGTGGCGTGGCGAATATGGGCGAGGATCTGGCGGCTGGGCAGACGTCGCGACTCGATGAACTTCAAAAGGGCGCTGTCGCAGGACCGTTCCGGCTCTTTATAGAGACGCGCGTCCAGGCCTTCGTAAAAGGCGAGGCCCCAGCCGTCGATGGTGGCGCCGTTCAGGCCGCCGCGCTGGGCGAATTTGTTGAGGGAGAGGATGGCTCTCGTCGGCTGGCGGCTCGAAAGGCTGAACAACTCGCACATGCGGCGGTTCCGGGCAAAGCGGTTTCGTGGCAGTGATTTTATTCGTTTTCACGAATGTGTACAGGCGGACGCGGCGAGCGCAGCGCCACGGGGTCGGCGGCAAGCCTTGGCGCAAGAATGGATCAACGGAAAGCGCGCAGATAGTAGCCTTCGAAAAATCCCTTCAGCCAGTGGAAAATTTTCATTTTCGGACTGACGAAACTAAACTTTTCGCTCCGGAAAACCAATATTCCCGCGTCGAGCGTGTCGACGATGCAGATCAGCTCGGCCTTGAATTTTGCGCTCGGTTCGGCGCCTTTCAACGACGCGGCGATATTGGCCGCCGCCGCGACCGCCTGGAGATCGGCCTGGTGCGCCTGCTTGGCCTGCCAGTCCGGCCCCGGGAAGGAGCCGACGTCGCCGACCGCCCAGACATTTGGCCGCCCTTCGACGCGGCATAGAGCGTCGGCGACGACCATGCCGCCGGGCGAGAGCGGCAGGTCGGCCTTGGCCAGCCATGCCGGCCCGGTGAGGCCCGGCATGAACGGGATCAGGTCGGCGTCGATCTCGCCGCCCTCGGTGACAATCTTCTTTTCCTCGATCCGCACCATCTTGTTTCCGAGGTGCGTGCGAATGCCGCGCCCGGCCATCTCGGCCAGCAATCCGTCGACAGCCTTCGGACCCAGCCGCGCGCCAGGGCGGGGCGCCGGGCTGAAGAACGCCAGCTCGAACTTTTCCCGCCGGCCCTGCCGCCTGAGCAACGCGTCGATGATAAATAGGAACTCGAACATCGGGCCGCCGCGCATCGCGCCCTGCTCATTGGGATTGGTGGCGAATCCCATGGCGATGGTCCCGCTTTCGAGCGCATCGAGGCGCCGGGCGATTTCCTCGCCGACGGCGATGCCTTCGCAAGGGACGAGGGCGTTTTCGATGCCCGGGAGCTTGCGGATGAAGCGCGCCCCGGTCGCGACGACGAGGTGATCGTTGCGGACTTCGCCCTTGTCGGTCAGCACCGTGCGACCACCGTCAGCTAGGCCGACAACCTCGGCCTGGACATGTTTCACCTTGTGCCTGGCGAAGAACGGACCAAGCGGGATCATGAGATCGTCGCCCTGGCGCAGACGCGCCGGCAGCCAGATGGCGCTCGGCAGGTAATGCAGCTTTTCGCGCGGGGAGATGACGACGATCTCGGCGTCGACCTTGCGACGGCGCAATTCGCGCACCGTGGTGAGCGCCGCAAAGCCTGAGCCGAGAATGGCGATAGTCGTCAAGGCGCGATGTTTCCCTTGCGATTGGCGGCGGCCCAGCGTTCGAACGCCGGCAGGTGGCGTTCGCGCGAGGCCAGCATCAGCCTGGTGAAGACCTGCGCGATGATAGGAAATGCGGCGACTTGAGGCAACAGGCGCGTTTCATAGAGCTTTTCGTTGTGTTTTTCCTCCTTGACCGCCAGATCGCACGCGCAGGCCAGCGCCGCCGGCACGCGGCGGCAGATGTCGCCGCTGCCGATATGGCAATTCGCGGGAACGTCGCGGCCATAGGCGCGCAGGATGTCGATGAGCTTGCCGGCGTGCCTTTCCTCGGATTCGACGATATGCGCGAAGGGCATGGCGCCGGGAAAGCGTTCGAGCACGGCGAGATAGAAGGCCCGCGCGCGATATTCGTCGTCGAGCGCCTCGAGCACCGCGGCGTGGGCCTCGACGCTCAGCGGCTCGCGGGCCTCGATGGCGACGGACAGGCCGCAGCCATCGCCCGCGCCGCCACCATGACGGCCGTGGCCGCCACGACCTTGCCCTCGGCCGCAGCCGCATCCATTGGAGTCTCGATGATGTTGCAATTGCATTTGGTTCTCCTGACTTGTCGCAAGGGGGCTTTTCCCTGCGCGGCTCACGGCTTTTGCCGGAGTTTGGCCCGCAGGCGCCAATCGATCGATTGCTGGCCGGATTATTGATCTGGGGCATGGACAGCGGCGCGGATAAGCATGCAGAGATTACGCCGATAAGTTATATATTCAATGAAACTTTAAGAGGGCGCATGCGACTGAACGCCGCAACCAATGGAGCGATGCGCATATTGATGGCCTGCCGCGACGACCGGCCGCTGACCATGCCGGAAATGTCGCGGCGGCTCGGCCTCGGCGAAGCCATGGTGCTCAAGACCTGCCAGGAGCTGATGCTGGCCGGCTACATCGTCGGCCGGCGCGGTCGCGGCGGCGGTTATCGCCTCGCCAGGCCGATCGACGGGATCACCGTGATGGAGATCATCGATCTGTTCGAGCCCGAGGAGAATTTGTTTCCTTGCAGGCTGCATTCAAGCGGCGAATGCCGCATCGTGGCGCTCTGCAAGCTCCGCCTCGCCTGCGAGCGGGCCTATACCGCCTTCCGCGGCGAGCTGGACCATTTCACCCTGGCCGACCTCAGCCTCGAAGAGCCGCAGAATTGACGCGCGTCATGTGCGGGCCTTGATCTCAGCGCCGAAGGCCTGTCCAGTCAGCGCCCTGCCGCGTCGAGCCGCTTCTGCAGGGTGAAGACGCCGCGCATGTCGCCGAGCCGGAAGCCCATGGCGTGGTCGTCGGGATAGAGCAGGGCAATTTTGGCTTTCACCTCCGCCTTGACCTCCGCTCCATGACAGGCAAGGCATTTTTCGTTCGTCGGGATCGCCTTGATGAAGCGGAAGACCTTGCCGCCGTGATCGTCGACGATTTCCACGCTGGCCAGGTCGGCGGCTTTCTCGCCTTTGGCGATGCGGGCGTTGAAGCTTTCCATGACCCGGCGCTCGTAATCGTCCGGCACCGATCTGGCGTTGCGCGGCTTCAGGCTGGTTCTGGCGACCGTCCATCCGCTGCGCTTCGACAGGTCCGCCGCGATCGCCGGAGCCACGTCGCGGCAAACGTCGAGCGCGCCGAGCGGCCCGTTCGCCGCCATTGCGGCGCCGAGCGCGGCCTTGAGCCGACCGGCGTATTGCTGCGTCAGATCCGCCGCTTCGGCCTTGAGTTTAGGCTGGGAGGCGTCCTCGGCGACGGCGGCGCAGGCCAGCCCGCCAAAAAGAACCAAGGCCGCCAGATAAATCGCTTTTTGCGTGGACATCGTAAGCGCCTCAGTAAAGATTGAAAAAAAATATAACGTTAACGACGTCGTGGGAAGGGCGCCGGGAGCCCTCAAGGACTTGATGGCGCCTATGCCAAGGCAAGACCGTTGTTTTACGGGGATATGAAGGGACTGTGACGAAAAGCCGCAGGCGAAGATGGAAGTTACATCGTGTGCCGGGATAGAAATTAAAGTTACATGTATTGTAGAACTTTTGCGTCGGATCGGATTCGGTCCGACGAGCCGGGAACACGCACAAATAAAATTGCGGTTCCGGTCCGGGGAGGAAAAACGATGGCGCCGAGCGCAGGATTTTTCACGCGCGTTGGAATGATTCTCTTGTTCGCCGTGGGCAGCGCGGCGGCGGCGGAAAGATTTCGGATCGCCGGAGCTGCCGGTGAGCGGCGCGACGACGTCGGAAAAATTCCAGACTGCCGAGCCGCCGAAGCCGCCCGAGCCGCCGGTCGTCAACCAGCAATCCGGCCCCATGGACGGGCGGACGGCCGATCACAGCAAGTTCGAGGCGCTCAAGGGCCCCTTCGCCGACAATGCGGCGGTGACCAAGGCCTGCCTGACCTGCCATACCGAGGCGCAAAAGCACATCAAGAAGACGATCCACTGGACCTGGGACTACATCAATCCGCGCACGGGACAGCATCTCGGCAAAGAAAACGTCATCAACAATTTTTGCACCAACGCCAAGAACAACGAAGGCATGTGCGCCGAATGCCATATCGGCAACGGCGCGAAGAAAGGCGAGGAATTCGCCTTCAACAAGCAGGACAGCGTCGACTGCCTGGTGTGCCACGACCGCACCAACACCTATTACCGGACGCCGCCGACGCGGGGCAACTCGGCCTGCAGCACCATGTTCGAAGGACTGGCGGCGATCGACTACGCCAAGGTCGCGCAGCATGTCGGCATGCCCGGCCGTGAAAATTGCGGCTCCTGCCATTACAACGGCGGCGGCGGCGACGGGGTCAAGCACGGCGATCTCGATTCCTCGCTCAACAAGCCAGCGAAGTCGCTCGATGTGCATATGGCGGCGGACGGGCTGAACTTTTCCTGCACGGAATGCCATGTCACCAAGGCGCACGACATAGCGGGCAGCCGCTACAACATGGCCGCCAAGGACGAAATCGGCGTCGGCAAGCCCGGGTTGCGGCGCGATGCCGCGACTTGCGAATCCTGTCATGGCGACAAGCCGCATCCCAAGCCGAGCCTAATCGGCTACCAACTCGACGCCCATGCCGAGCGCATCGCCTGCCAGACCTGCCATGTTCCAAAAATGGCCCGGGGCGGCGTCGGCACCATCGTCGACTGGGATTGGCAGACCGCCGGCAAGCTGCTGAACGGCAAGGGCTATTATGAAGAGGACTACAAGCAGGGCAATGGCGAGAGGCGGCATACTTACTGGTCGATCAAGGGCACCTTCAAATGGGGCGAGAACCTGACGCCGACCTACAAGTGGTTCAACGGCGAAATGATCTACACGCTCGCCGACACGAAGATCGACACCAGCAAATCGCCGACGCCGATCAATGCTGTGCAGGGCGACTGGACCGATCCCAAGGCGCGCATCTGGCCGTTCAAGGAAATGCACACCCGCATGCCCTACGACGCGGGCGCCAAGACGCTTGTCTACAACCACCTCTGGGGCAATGACGACACGTCGTTCTGGGGCAATTTCGACCTGAAGAAAGCCATCACCGCCGGCATGAAACAGGAGAACCGCCCGTTCTCCGGCGAGATCGGCTTCCTGCCGACCGTGTCCAACTGGCCGATCACCCATATGGTGGCGCCCAAGACCGACGCGGTGAAATGCGCGGAGTGCCATTCGAAGGACAGCCGCCTCGCCGCCGTGGCCGGAATCTACATGCCCGGATTCAGCCATTTCGGCTGGATGGATTTCCTCGGCCTCGCGGCGCTCGGGCTGACGCTGTTCGGCGTGCTGGTCCATGGCGGCCTGCGCATCCTCCTCAACAAGAAATCCTCGGGAGACGCGAAATGACCGATGTCGTGGCGACGGACTTCATCGAAGAGGACGAACCCAAGCGCACGGTGATGATCTACAGCCGCTACGAGCGGTTCTGGCACTGGTCGCAGGCGGCGCTGATCTTCACCCTGGCCCTCACCGGCTTTTCCGTGCATGGCATCGGGCCGCTCGGATACCGCCTGTCGGTGCAGGTCCATTCCTATGCCGCCATCGCGCTGATCGCGCTGTGGATATTCACCACCTTCTGGCACTTCACCACGGGGCAGTGGCGGCAATATCTGCCCAAGCTCTCCAGCCTGCCGGCGATCCTGAAATTCTACGCCTGGGGCATCCTCACCGGGGCGCATCACCCCTACACCAAGACCCTGAAGCGCAAGCAGAACGCGCTGCAGTCGCTCGCCTATCTGTGGTTCATGGTGATCATCGGGCCGGCGCTATGGTCCTCCGGCATCGTCTATCTGACCTACCCGCTGTGGGCGCATTGGGCGGCCGGCACGATCGGACTGCCGGCAATCGCCTTCATCCACACGGCCGCCGCCTATCTGATCAGCATATTCGTCATCATCCACATCTACATGACGACGACGGGCAAGACGCCGCTCCACTACGTCAAGACCATGATCACGGGCTACGACACGATCCCGCTTTCGAAAGCGGAAGCCGCCTATCTGGCGGAAGACGGGTCGAACCGACTGAAATCCTGAAAGGCCTCCGGGACGCTCCCTCCTCCCACGCCTTCAGGCGCCTGAAGGACGTTCTCCCCGCCTCCCGGGGGAACGTCCTTTTTCTTCCCTCCGCGCCAGGCCCGAATAGCCGAGGCATTCCGACTCCGCTTCGCGGAATCCACGGATCAGGCGCGCGAGGGCGCCAGCCGGAATTGTTTCACTTCATTTCCGCGCGAGAGATCGCCTGCCAGCTGCTGCGTGCTGTCGACGCCCAGGGTTTGCAGAACGAGATCGTATTGAAGTTCATTTTTCGCCTCGCAATATTGGAACGACCAGTCGACGACGTCGAAGCCGTGCGCTTTCATGCGAGCGCGAATTCTGGTCGGACGACGGCGCCAGATCGTTCGGGTAGACGAGCGACAAATGCAGGGTCGTCTGGTGCGGAAGGGATTTTTCGATCCAGCCGAACCCGGTCATCGCCGCAATTGAAACCACGGTGGCGCTGATGGCGGCGCCATAAAATCCAATTCCGATGACGATGCCGATCGTCGCGGTCATCCAGATCGAGGCGGCGGTTGAGAGTCCGCGAATGGTGAAGCCGTCCTTCATGATGACGCCGGCGCCGAGGAAGCCGACGCCCGTCACAATGCCCTGGATCGCCCGTCCCGGATCCGCCGCCGCCGGCGTCAGGACCGTGCCGCCATACCAATGGGCGGGGAAGCCATTGACAGCCGTCAGCATTGTCGACGCGACGCAGACCAGCACATAGGTTCGCATCCCCGCGGCGCGACCGTGAAAGGAGCGCTCGTAACCCAGCACGACCCCGACGGCCGTCGCTCCCGCCAGATGCAGCAACAGGATTCCGTTGGCGATCAACTCGCTCTTCGACCAATAGGCGGCCAGCATGTCCATGACTTCGCGTCCCCGAATTCCAAAATACTTCGGCTCGTCCCGCGAGCTAAAGGCCGGCGCGGCTAAATACGCGTTAAAGTTGTGTCGCCGGCGCGGGCCAGGCCGGAAAAGTTGCTGGCGTCATTAGCAAAGCGTTTTCACCGGCCCTCCCGGTTTCCCATGGCCGGAAGCCAGAGCCGCGGTCGGAGGCGCTTGTCGGGCTCGCCGCTCCGGGCTCGGGCTTGCGCGGCAATGCAGGTTTCAGGAATTGCAATCCATGGTTGAATTATTGTTTACCCCGGTGGGCTAAATTGCTCGCAACGCCAGCCTTGAACGGAACCTCACGATATTTGCGCGCCACGGAGTCCTCGGGGCTCCGAGGAGAGCGGGAGGGGCGGAAAGGAATTTGCGTTTGTCGGGTTCAACTGCGAGTTCAAAGCTGGATGCGAAGCGCAGGCCTGTTTCCGAGCGTGCGAACGGCTCCGCCGCCGCGGCAGGATTCGGCGCCGGCGTTTACGACGCGGCGATCGCACTTGTCCTCGGCGCCCCGCTGCTGATCGGGGACTTCGGCCAGCTGGCGAATGGCGCGGCCTGGGCGCTGGTGGCGCTCGCCGCGCTCAAGCTCGGCGTGGTGCAGGCCATGCGCCGGAGGAACGGCTCGCGGGATGAAGATTCCGAGCAATTCTGGGAGAGCGCCTATGTTTCCGTGAGCGCGGCCATGGCGGCGGCGACGGGCTTCGTTTGCTACGCCACCTTCGCTTCCCCGGCGCCGGCCGGTCTGGCGGCGGCCGTGGCCGTCGCCTCTGCGGGCACGGTCGCGCTTCTGCCGGCGAGGGAGCCGACGCGACCCGGCCTTGTCCATACGCAGGCCGCCTCCGTCATCGCGCTTCTCAGCCTCGGTCTGTGGATGCGACGCGATTTTTATACGCCGGTCGCCATCGCCGTGAGCATTGGCCTCGTCTATGCGGTCGTCGCCGCCACGCGTTCGCTTGCCCGGACCAAAGCCGAAGCGGAGGGAACGGAGCGGCAGCTCACCGCGGCGATGGACAGCCTGACGCAGAGCCTCGCCATGTTCGACGTTTCCTCGCGCCTGATCGCGGGCAACCGGCATTTCCTGAAAATGTTCGGCCTGACCGACGCGACGGCGGCGGAGGCGGAGGCGGTCCTCGACACCCTGCTGGCGAAAAAATTCGCCGCCCGGCTCAAGGATGCGGCGGATGTCGAAAAACTCGGCGAAGTGAGGAACGCCGTGCTGCGGCGGCGCGCTCGCGACAGTCTTGTCGTCGGTCTCGCCGACGGGCGTTTCATGGAATTCACCTTCCAGCCGATGGCGGGCGGGTTTTCGATGCTCGCCGAAGACATCACTCGCCGGCGCGAAACCGAGCAGCGCATCGAACGCATGGCCCGGCTCGACGAAGTCACGGGACTGGCGAACCGGTTCTACTATCGCGAAAGACTTGAATCCGCGACGGCGGGGAGGGGAGACGATTCCGCGCCTTTCGCTGTTCTGGCGGTCGATCTCGACCGGTTCAAGCAGGTCAACGATTCCCTCGGCCATCCCGTCGGCGACAAGCTGTTGAAAAAGGTCGCCGAACGTTTGCAGAAAATCGCCGGGCCGGAAGACACGGTGGCGCGCATCGGCGGCGACGAATTCGTCGTGCTGCGCTTCGGCGACCGCGAAAACGCCGCCGTCTTCGCCGCCCAGGCGGTGGAAGACCTCTGCGCGTCTTATCAGTTGGACGGCGACAGGCTGATCATCGGCGCGTCGATCGGCGTCGCCATGATGCCGGAAGACGGCGCCAACGCCGAGGAATTAATGAAGGCGGCGGATATGGCGCTTTACGCAGCCAAGGACGCAGGGCGCGGAACGTGGCGCTTTTTCGAGCGCTCCATGGCAGAAAAGGCGCGGCGCAGGCAGCAGATCGAAAACGACCTGCGTGCAGGAATCGACCGCAACGAGCTGGAAGTGCATTACCAGCCGATCGTCAGCATCGCCAAGCGCCGGATCTGCGCGTGCGAGGCGCTGGTGCGCTGGCGGCATCCGACACGCGGCATGGTCCCGCCGGGAGAGTTCATCGAAATCGCCGAAGAATCGGGGCTGATCGCGCCGCTTGGCGAATGGGTCCTCAAGCGCGCCTGCATGGACGCCAGGTCCTGGCCGCGCGACGTGAAGCTGGCGGTCAATTTTTCCGCCGTGCAGTTCAAGCGGGCGAACATGGTCGATCTGGTCAAGCGGGTTTTGCGCGAAACCAGGTTTCCGGCGGCGCGGCTGGAAATGGAGATCACCGAGTCCGTGCTGATGAACGACGCCGACGCGGTGCTGGCGTCGCTCGACGAATTGCGCGATCTCGGCGTGCAGGTGGCGCTGGACGATTTTGGCACCGGCTATTCGTCGCTATCCTATCTCAGCCGTTTCAGGCCCGACAAGGTCAAGATCGACCAGTCCTTCGTCCGCGACATGGACAAGAACGCCGCCGCGCTCGCGATCATCAAGGCGGTCAAGGCCATCGTCGAGGAACTGGGCGTCGAAATGCTGGTGGAAGGCGTCGAAACGGTGGCGCAGCTCGATATCCTGCGCGAATATGGCGCCGACGAGGCGCAAGGCTATCTGTTCAGCAAGCCGCGCCCGGCGCGCGAAATCGCTCAGCTCGTCGCTGATCCCGCGCAATTGATCCGCGGACGCAACCTGATCACGCCGCCCTGCGCGCCGTGGGTCAAGAAATACGAGCGCGTGGCGCCCTCGGACGTGCGCCACCTGCAGTGAACGAGATTTGATCGGGGCTATAAGTCTATCCAGCTCCGGACTTTCCGGCGATCGCATGTCTCTCACGATAATCGCGCGCGGACATGCCTTCGGACTTGCGGAACATATGGCTGAAATAAGTCATGTCGCCAAAGCCCCAGGCATAGGCGATGTCGCTGATATTGCGATCCCTCAGGCGGGGGTCCGCGAGGTCGCGTTTGCAGCGACGCAGACGTTGCGCCCAGATGTAAGCCGCCGGCGAGTCGCCTTCTGCGGCGAAGAGGAATCGCTGATGGCGGGGCGACACGCCGCAGCCGGCGGCGACTTGATCCGGCGTCAACCGATGGTCATGGAGATGCGCGTCGATATAAGATCTCAACCTGTAGAGCGTAGCCACGCGCGAACTCTGCCGCGGCGTGCGCTCGCCACGCTCGACGTTCAAGGCGGTCAACAAGAGTTCGACGGCGCATTCCTCCAGGCGCGCCGATGTCGTCGGCTCCTGGTTGTCGATATTCGCATGCAGATCAATCAGGAATCGTCTGACTGTTTGCACAAGCGGATTTTGGCATGAAAGGGCGTTCCCGGTGAATAATTCGATGCGCCCCATGCGTCGTGTGAATTGCTTTCGCGGCAATTGCGCGACCAATGTCACGCAGCGCTCGTCAGAGCGAAGCAAGAAAGGCCGTGTGGTGTCGAAAATCTTGACGTCGCCGGAACCGATCGTCGTCGCGCGTCCGTCCTGATCCAAGTATGCGCGCCCTGTCAGCTGAAAGCCGAACTGTAAAAATTCGTTGTCGACCGCACCTATCTGGCTGGCGCTGCGCGAGATGGTCCGGGCGTCTCTCTCCACCCGCGAAAGCCTGAGCTGGCCAAAGCTCCGCTCATGCACGTCGGCGGAGAAATTGGTGTCTGGAATTTCGCAATCCACTCGGCCATAGGCGCTGCGGACGGCCTCGATCCAGTAAGCGCGTCGATCCCGAGCCGCCACCTGCTTCGTCGAGAACCGCTTTTCCAATGCTGTCGCCTCCAATCTCGATGAACGCCGAATCCGAATTTAAATGGTTTCGCACGGCGGCTTGACAATTGTGGAGAATACGGAGCGCTCCCTCACGGAGGCGGACTGCCGGGACCGCCTGCTCAACCAATAAATGGCGCCGCATCCGACATGTCCTGCCCGCTCAGATCATCTAAATTCCAAAAGAACACAACCCAAGGTGCGCGACCTTTCCGGGGATGATGCAACCACATTCCGAGTGCAGCCATCGGGTTGAGTGCGTGTTGCTGGAGTTTCTTGGCATTATTTAGTTTGTTTCGAACACATGGCGATATTGTTTAAGCTTAAAATAATCTTATATTATCACAATAGACGGTGCGCTAGTCAATTGCTATTGCGATACACAAAAACATAAGTTTTCAATCGTGTAGTAACTGGTCGCGTAGTCGACGTTGCGTAACGCTGTCAACCTAATGAAAGCATATCGGTTCTAGAATGCAGACATTTTATGCGAAATGGTCGATCAGGAACGTGAGGAAGGCGTATGCGGATTTTCGACGCGCGAGGTCTGGCGGCGTGGCTGTCTATTTTGCCCTCTCGATCGTGCCTCTCGTCATGATGGTTGGCTCGGCGATCGATTACTCAGAGGCCATATCCGCGAAGGGGCGTCTCCAGAAGGCTGTCGATGCAGCAGCTCTGGCCGCCGCCACCAAGCCCGCCTTGACGCAGCCAGAACGCCAAGTCATCGTCAACGACATCGCTCTGGCTAACCTTGAACCGGCGCTCAATGCGACAATAGAAGAAAGCGAGCCCTCGGGAAACTATCAAGTTAAAGCGTCCGCAAACGTCGCGGCGCCAATGACGTTTTTCGGGACTCTCACGACTATGCCTGTTTCCGCGACGGCGACGGCGACGGCAACGGCGAGCAATACCGCCGGGGCCCTGCAATACGCGGGCAATGGTCCGGTCGCCGGCGATCCGCATATCGCGGGCGCCGACGGTTCATCTGGATATCTTGCTTGCGGAACGCCGACCGGTAGTTGGTACAACCTGCTGAGTGACTCAGGGATTGAAGTCAACGTCTCGTGCGTCAACAATACGGGCGATAACATGGACCTGATTCAGTCGTTTTCCATCCTGCTGGGAACGCATGTCATCTCCTTATACGCTCCGCAGCCCACATTCGATTCGAATGGCAATGCTTCCTACGACGCAAGTACTGCGTGGTTCGGACAAATCACGATCGATGGCGTGACATATCCCCCGGTATTGGGGACGCATTCCTATCTCAACGGACTGATCAAGACCCAGATCGCGGACCTCGCCGATTTCTATGTGCTTGCCAATGGCGACTCCAATGGCAATCAGGTCCATAGTCGATACGGGAACTTACAGCATCTTTATAAACTACGGCGCGGGCTTGCCATGGGGGATATCAGACATTACCGCTGCCGGCGCCGGGAAATGCGGTGTGCCGGGCGGCTTCTGGGGCGGCACGCTCGCCGGGCAAGACAATTACAACGCCACCGGTTTCGTCGTCTGCGGTCCGACCGCAACTGCGCCTCAGTTCGATTGGACGACTTGTCCCGCGACGACCTCCGCGCGTCTCATCCAGTAGGAGCCTGACCAGGAAGGCCGGGAATCTCCCTTGCGGCGTCGCCGGAATGTGGCGTCAATTCGACGAGGACAAATCTGTGCAAATCATCGAAAGCGATGTCCGCAACGTCGCCGGTCTGGCTGCGCCGGCTCCTTCGCGCCAGGACGGCCGCACCCGGAATGGAAAGTCGAGTTTTTGCGCCGCGCCGTCTGGCGCCAATCGTGTCCCTGGCGATGATGATCGTGGCAACGCGCCTCGCCCATCTGCCGCCTGGATTTCGACGTGCCGGAAGCTGGAAGATAACTGCCGGGCCTATGCCTCGCATGGAAAGGCGCCTTGGCGCACACCCGGGGATCAGGTTGGAAAGGCCGGCGAGGGCGAGCCTTTAGCGGGCCGATGCTGGAAAGAATCGTTCAGCCACGGAAACCGGAGTTGGCCTGCCCATGGCATATCGCCGGCTTTGCCCTGCAAAAAATAACCGTAGGCCGCTCGACACTCGCTCCTCACGCATTGAGGCTCTCGACCGCACTTCTCACTGCGCCGATCAACGCTTCGGGGCGGAATGGCTTTTCAAGAAAATCGAAGGCGCCCAGACGACTTGCGATTTCCCGAACTCTTTCGGTCGTCGCCGCGGTCATGGAGGCCGACCCATCATCTCCAACGTCTCACTCACTTTTTGGTCAGAGAGCACATTGAGAAATGGAGATTGCTCCAATTCCACGGCTAACGCCTGCTTGAGCGCACCGTCGAAGACCTCGTCCCCGGTCGTATTGACGATGTCGGCCAGCA
>CAWKJW010000070.1:0-48685 GCA_963849665.1 uncultured Alphaproteobacteria bacterium
GCTTCATACTTCGCCCGCGCATCGGCTCTGATATAGACGATCTTGCTCGGCTTGTCGGCCAGCAGATCCTTCACCTTGGGCGCCAGTTCTTCAACGTTGACCTTCTGCAGCCCCGGGCTGAGGAACACCTGTCCGTCGCGCGTGATGGAAACGATGACCGCGTCTTCCTTGTCGGCATCCGGCATGGCGATCGGATTGCGCGCCTCGCCAGATCGATATTGGCGCCCTTATTCAGCATGCGGCGTGATGACCATGAAGATGATCAGCACGACGAGCATCACGTCGACCATGGGCGTGACGTTAATATCCGATACCGGAGGTGGCGCTTTCTTTAATTCCATTTGCTATCTCCTGTTGTGTCTTCCTGCGAGCGAAACTTCCCGCGGCGGACGCCGCTCGCCGGGCAGACCTGCCGCCGCCGCGGGCTCCGAATCAACTCGCGTCGCTGGTATTGCCGCTGCCTACCGTCTACTTGCGCGCGCCGGCCCGCATCTGGCTGCGCTTCAGGAAGTAGTCGAGCAGTTCCGAGCTGGAGTTGCCCATTTCCACGTCGAACGCATCGATGCGGCCCGTGAAGTAGTTGAACATCCAGACGGCGGGCACGGCCACGAACAGACCGATAGCGGTGGTCACAAGGGCTTCGGAAATACCGCCGGCGATGGCGCCGATACCGGGCGTCTTCTGCGCGGCCATCGTTTTGAACGCGTTGATGATGCCGACGACGGTACCGAACAGACCGACGAACGGCGCGGTGGAACCGATGGTGGCCAGAGCGCTGACGCCGCGTTTCAGTTCGGCGTGCACGATGGCTTCGGAGCGCTCCAGAGCGCGCTGCGAAGCTTCGATTTCTTCACCGGAAATCTCCGAGCTGCCCTGATGCGCCTGAAATTCCTGCAAGCCCGCCACGACAACCTTGGCGAGGTGGCTCTTCTTGTAACGATCGGCAATCTTGATCGCTTCGTCGAGTTTGCCTTCGCGCAGCGCGCCGGCTACGGCCGGAGCAAATGCGCGGCTCTGCTTGCGTGCCGCGTTGAACGCCATGAGGCGATCGATCATGACGCCGATCGACCACGCGGACATCATGAACATGACGATGACGACAGCCTTGGCGAGACTACCCATCTGCTCCCAAAGGTGGCGGAAATCCCAACCCGGCGCGCCGGCTTCCTGCAACAACATGAACGCCCAAACCTGCATCTGTAAAAGCATCTTCTTCTGTCTCCTGCGAGTTGATTTAAACAAATTACCTTCGACATCTGATCGCTTCCAGCGACTACTGGCTGAGAGTGAAGTTCACGTCGATCGTCGTGATGCACTTCCACGGGTTCGCCGTTAAGAAGCGTCGGCTTGTACTGCCACTGCTGAACCGCCTGCATGCGCCGCCTGCACCAGAAGCGGCGGGCCGCTCGAGCAGCTGCAGATTCTGAATCGTTCCGTCCTTGGAAATCGTGGCCTGAAACTTGACCGTTCCCTGCACGCGCGCGGCCTTGGCCAGCGGCGGATAAACCGGCTTGGGCTGCCTGATCAGATTCGCCTGCTGCACGTTGCCGCCCACGCGGATCGGGGCCGTCGGAGCCTTGGGCTTGGGAGGCGGCGGCGGAGGAGGCGGAGCGAGCGGCGGCACGCCGCCGAGCATGCCACCCAGCGCGCCGCCGCCGACGCCGCCCGGGACGCCGCCGATGACACCGGCGGCCGATGGCGGCTCTTCCGATTCCACGATCATCTTGATTTCTTTCGGGACCGTCTTGGGCGCCGTCAGCTTGCCCATATCGAACTGCTTCGGCGCAACCTTCACAACCTTCACGGCCTGCGGCGGCGGTGGCGGAGGAGGGGGCGGCGGAGGTGGCGGCGGCGCTACCAGGAACGTTGCCGAGAGCTGCGCGCGGGCAACGCGTCGAAATAGATCAGCGGGATGATGACGATAATGCCGATCGCGACCATCTGAATCGACAAACGACAACAGAATCGTGTATGGCCTTTTGGTTTTCCCGACGCCATCGACGAAAGTTTGCTCAAACATAGTATCCCTCTCAAACCGAAATCACAACTTCGAACCTGCGTCTCTATCTCGCCAGCCTTCACCGGGGCCTTGCCTGTCGCCGACTTTGCGACCGGACGTACGCGGCCGGACCGGATGTCGGCAGTCGCTGTGGCCCCCGTACGCCGGACCGGATCTTCTTCTTCCTCGCATCAGCCCAGTCATGCCAGAACAGCACAATCGGACTCGCCACAAAAACCGAAGAATACGTCCCGACGATGATACCCGAGAACCAGCGCTAACGAAAAACCATGCAGCACCGGTCCACCGAACAAAAACAAAGCAATGCACAGTAAGGAACGTCAGCCCGGAAGTCATCACGGTCCGGCTCAGCGTCTGGTTGACGCTGCGGTTGATCACATCCACCAGCCTCTCCCGCCGGTTCATGTGCAGATTCTCGCGAATACGATCGAAGATGACAATCGTATCATTCATCGAGTATCCGACCAGAGTCAGCAAGAGCGGCAATCACCGTCAGGGTGATTTCTTCATTCAAGATCGAGAAAATGACCGATCGTGATGATCGTGTCGTGAAAGACGGCCATCGACGGCGCCCACGCCATAAATCCATTCGAACCGGAACCAAATATACACCAGCATTCCGGCCAGCGCCAGCAGCGTCGCGTTAATCGGCCTGCTGGCCGCAGATCCGCGCCCACCTTCGGGCCCACAATCTCGATATCGCGCGCCGCGGTGTACGGCGCAAGATACGACTCCTGCTTAAGAACATTGCATACCTGCGGCGTGACACCGGCCACGCCCTTCAGATCGTTCAGATTCGAAATCAGACCGCCGTGCTGATCGCGCCAGCCCACAATAGCCGTCGCCAGAGCGTCCACCTGCGGATCGGAAAGCTGCACACCGGCGCGCTGCAGCGGATCGCGCAGCCGGTCGGCCAGCTGGCCGCCGCTCGCGTTGTTCAGATCGAGTTTGCCGTTGCCGGGCTGGCCGAAAGTCTTCGCCAGCGTATCGAGCACCAGCTGCCGGTTCTTGCCAGCGTCGGCTCGTCGGCGCCTTCGGTTCCGATCTGCGATTTCGTTCGACGAAGCTTTCGAAAGTTTCCACGCGTAGGCGGTGTTCGTCAGAGCCTTCGTCAGAGCCGAGCGGACCTGTTCGACCGGCGGTGGGCCCAGAAACTTGCACCGTCATCAGCATGCCGCCCTTGAATTCAATGCCGTAGCGCGGCCCGCCCTTCACCGCGAGGCTCGATCAGACCCGGCCGCCGTCAGGATCAGCGAAGCGATGATGAACGGCCACTTCTTCCCGAGAAAATCAAAATTCGTTTGCTTAAATAATTCCATCGATCACTGCCCGCCCGGTTTCCCGGGCCGAACCGTGCCAACGGATATGACACCGTTTCGTAACATATTGTTCCCGTTCATCCTGAGTATCCAAACTAACACATCGTTAAAGTATTTCATTTCAGATGCTAGATGCTCAGCGCCGTCACCTGTTTGCGCGCCGCGAGAGCTCCCAGTCGAAGATCACCTTCGAGACGAAGACCGCGGTAAACACATTGGCCAGCAGGCCGATCACCAGCGTCATGGCGAACCCTCTCACCGGACCTGTTCCGAAAAGGAACAGGAACAGACAGGAAACGATGGTGGTCACGTGCGTATCCACGATGGTCCACCAGGCTTTCCCGAAGCCCGCATCCACGGCCGCCGGAATCGACTTGCCCGTCCGCAGCTCTTCCCGGATGCGTTCAAAAATCAGCACGTTCGAATCGACCGCCATACCGATAGTGAGGATGACGCCGGCAATTCCTGGCAGCGTGAGCGTGGCGCCGAAGTACGCCAGCGCCGCAATCAGCAGAACCGTATTCAGAAACAGCGCCAGCACGGCGTTGATGCCGGCCTTCTTGTAATACACCAGCATCACGATCACAACGGCGATCAGACCCGCCGACACCGGCATAGATACCTTCGCGAATGGAATCGGCGCCAAGCGACGGTCCGATCGTGCGCTCCTGCTCGTACTTGATTCCGGCCGGCAGCGCGCCCGTGCGCAGCACCAGCGCCAGATCCGAAGCTTCCTGTTCGCCGGCAAGCCCGTTAATGCGGCCCTGATCGCTGATGGTGCTCTGAATCGTGGCCACGCTGCGGATCTGGTTATCCAGCACCACGGCCAGCTGGTTGCCGATATTGGCGCCGGTATACCTCTCGAAGCGCGTCCGCCATCCTGCGACAGCGTGAACTCGCACTCCCAGCGGCCGGGCGAATCGGCATCGGTGGCGGGACGCGCGCTGCGCACATCCTGGCCGGTGATCACCGGCGTGCGCGAGACCAGGTACCAGCCGCTGCCGTTGCCGCGCCAGCGGGCCATTCGAGCAACTGCGTGTCGATCGGCAGAATACCGCCCTTGGCGGCCAGCGCCTCTTCCTTCGTCTTCCACGGTCCTTCGTTCTTCACATCGACGATCTTGAGCTGCGCCGTGGCCCCGATCAGATCTTTCACGCGCGCCGGATCGTCCACGCCCGGCAGTTCGACAAGGATTTCCGACTGCGTTTCGGGGGCGCCGTAAGCCTGCACCGTCGGCTCGGTCAGGCCGAGCGCGTTGACGCGGCGTTCGATCGTCTCGGTCTCCTGCTGCACCGTGTTGCGTTTCAGATCCACCAGCGCACTCGGCTTCATGGTTCATCTTATAGTCGGTGGCGTTGACGGGCGTCAGCATCCAGTCCGGGAACTTCTCGGCGACCAGGGTGCGGAAGGCGCTGGTTTTGGTCTGATCCACGCCGTGTGACGTTGATCTGGATGGAATCGGTTTCTTCGAGCGTCGTCGGGTCGTTGCGGTCATAGCCGGCGACGATGATATTGGCGGTGCGGGCCGCATCGCGCAGCGATTCAATCGCCTGGTCGGCGGTCGCCTTGGCCGCGTCCTGCACCTGAACCTGGAGCACCAGGTGGCTGCCGCCCTTGAGGTCGAGACCCAGATGGATCCGGCGAGTGACGTTGGCCTCGAGCTCGGACATCGATCTGGGAAATCCGATTACACCAAACACGCAGACAAGGACGGTTGCCACAATCACAGCCGCCTTGATCATCAAATTACGTTGCATACGAATCTTTTTGCCTTCTGTTATTTTGCGCTGGACCTACTTGGCGCCTTCGGGAGGGACCACGGCACTGACTGAACTTCGTGCGAACTGCAACTTCAGGTTATCCGGTTTCACCCGCAGCACGATAGTTTCCGTGTCGACCGAAGTGATGGTACCAACTATTCCGCCGGAGGTGACGACGCTGTCCCCGGCTTTCAACTGACCCAGCATCTCCTGCTGCTGTTTCTTCTGGCGCTGCATCGGCCGGAAGACAAGAAAATAAACGACCAGGATCATCGCGGCGATTTCGCCGTAGAAGATCAGGGCCTGCGCGCCTGATTGCTGCTGGAGGAAAAGTGCCGGTAACATATTGAAATTAATCGTCTTCTCTCACCAGCTCGGCCCGCCGCGCACGGACCCTCTGCAGATATTGGGGAAATTGAGCCAATAGGATAGACTGCCTGATCTCCCCCATGATGTCAAGGTAACGGCGGACAGTTATGGCGCGTGGCAAGGGAGGCGAAAAGGATCTCTCCGGCCTGAAAAAGATGGCGCAAATAGGCCCGGGAGTAATTTTGGCAGGTGTAGCAGGAGCAGTTCGGGTCGAGCGGACCGGCATCGTCGCGGTAACGGGCATTCTTGATAACGACCTTGCCTTCAGAGGTGAACAGCCAGCCATTCCGGGCATTGCGGGAGGGCAGCACGCAATCCATCATGTCGATGCCGCGCGCCACGTATTCAGGCAGCTCATCCGGCATCCCGACCCCCATGGCGTAGCGCGGGCGGTCGCGCGGCGAGCACCGGCTCCGATGCCTCCACCATCTCCATACTTAATGGACGCGGCTCGCCCACTGAGAGACCGCCGATCGCATAGCCATCGGCATCGAGATCGAGGAGGCGTGCGGCGCATTCGCGGCGCAGATCGGGAAACATGGAGCCCTGCACGATGGGAAAAAGCCCGTGGCGAGTGGATAAATCGGCGATGCGGTTCCGGTAGTGCCCGAAGGCTTCTTCCGCCCAGCGGATAGTCCGGTCCATCGAGGTGCGGGCGTATTCATGGCTCACCGGGTACTCCGGGCACTCGTCGAGCACCATCATAATGTCGCTGCCGAGAGCGAGCTGGACATCGACGGTCGAAGCGGGAGTGAAGTGGTGGGTATCGCCGTTGAGATGGGATTGGAAGGTGACGCCGTGATCGGTGATCTTGCGGAGACCCGACAGGCTGAAGACCTGATAGCCGCCGGAATCGGTCAGGATGGCGCCGGGCCACGACATGAACCTGTGCAGCCCGCCCAGTTGGCGGATCAGCTCATGGCCGGGACGCAGATAGAGGTGATAGGTGTTGGCGAGGATGATGCGGGCGTGGAGGTCGTCCCAAAGGTCGCGCTGGGTCAGACCTTTGACGGTGGCCTGGGTGCCGACCGGCATGAAGATCGGGGTCGGGATATCGCCGTGTTCTGTGTGGAGAATGCCGGCGCGAGCGCGCGTGACGGTGCACTCGGCGAGACACTCCCAGGTGATCTGGCGGGGCAAGATTCGATTGTAGAAGGGGTCGGTCAACCCTGGGAACGATTCGATCGCTGAATACGGGCGCGCTTCGATGTTCAGGTCCTGTCCTCTGCGCCGTGGCGAATGCGAAGCACTTCGATTCCACCCGATCCCGTCAGCCGGCAGGCCACTATCTCCCGCGTCCCTGACTCAAAGCCAGCCTTGCCGCTCTCCGGGAAGCGCCGCAGAATTTGTATAGAATTTGTGCTCGCCGCCGAATCGCTCGGCTCCATCTGTTCAAATCACTACAAGAAGGCATCATTGCATGCCGTCCTCCCGATTTAACACCGCCCTTCTGATGATATTTATCCCTACCTTCGGTCTCTCCCCGGACGCTCGGCCAGCTCCGCCCGCCTGCCTGGCGAAGAAGGACGCCAAACACGTCCGGAAGGCCAAGGATCCGTCGGAGCGCACGCTGCTCTACACATTGCTGGCGCAGAGGAATGCCACCACCCTCTGGCCCTGCCTCTATCCCTGGGGAAACGTGTGGCCGGAGGGTGGGACCGCTGGCCAGTGGCCTCCAAGACGTTGGGTGATCCGCTTTTCGTGGCGCCGACCTTGAGGTCGGCACGTGCCAAACTAAAGCTCGGCGCTACGTCACGCGGTGGCGACGCGGACCGCCGCCGAACCGCTTTTTCCGCAGCCTGTGAATCCTGACACTGGCGCCGCAGGTGTCCCGTCATTTACCGAACAGTTCACAACTTCCTTGCTCCGCGCGCGGCGGGGAGCCGGCAGGCAAAAGGTAAAAAAGTGTCGATATCACCATTTTCGATATCGATTTTGGTGATCCCTTCATCGGAATGTAAAGCTTTATCAACTACGTAATGATTTTACTTGACATTCTTGATCGGATATGCTTAGGCTAGTGTGGTGCGTCACAGTTCCCTCCACATTCGGTAGCGACGGGAACTTATGGTAGCGACGGGCTTTAGCCCGGCATGCCGCCCTAAAGGGCGGCGCTGCAGGTTGCAGTCCGTGTGACGCCGCAGTTACGACCAGGAATGTGTGTCAGAAACGCCACAAGGCGGTGAGGTCGAGTCGGCGAACGTTCCTCTGGAACCTACGATGTGTAAGAAATAAAAGACACTTAGCCGCCAAGCGGGCACAATGTCTTTGTCGCTAAGTCATTGAATTAAAGCCAGATCGCTTGCCGAAACGGCGAAGGCCCGGGAAAAAACGGGAATCAAATTTTGACGGCTTATCCTACGATGTTGATGAAAACAAAGGAAGGCAAGACGTGCTGCGCGGCAAGTCCTACGATGTGTATGAAAACAAGCAACGTGTGATTTATAACCTACGATGTTGATGAAAACAAATGCGGTTATCGATTTTTGTCCCTACTGGAGTTGTCCGGCGACCTCAAGAGAGGATCGATGACTGGCGAAAAAGACACAGTTCAGGAGGTTACAGCCGGAGCTCTTCGGGATTCATTCGACCTCCGAGTGTCGGGCCCAGGAATGCGATGGTCAAGGTAGCGCCGACCTTAAGGTCGGCACATGCCGGGCTCAAGCGGCTGCGGAAAAACCCAGCCGAGTCGTCATTCTGAGGAGCCAGCAGGCGGTCCTGAGCATCGCGAAGGAAGAACCTGCATTTGCTTGAAAACACGGAATGCAGATCCTTCGCCCCCAAAAGCGGTGCTCAGGATGACGGTGTTGGATGGGTTTTTCCGCAGCCTCTCAAGCCCGGCTCCACATTCAAGTTGGGAATGTACCAACCAAGGGACGAAAGGTTCCGGCGGACTCCAAGCATGGAAGTTGCCCTCGCGCGTCATTCCGCCTATTCCCCAGAAGAAAGAGCCACTTGCAAGCGAACCGCGGGAAAAAAGATGTTAATTTTTGCTGGCCAAAGCCGGAATGTGTGTGAAAACAAAGGAAACACGGACAAGATGCCAGGTGAAGAGTCGGACATTTGTGGCAGTTTGGAACGCAACCGATTGACATTTTGGTATCAAGATCGAGCAAATTATGTGAACGGGGGAACAAAATGACCGTAGCGAGCGCCTGCCAGTGGGAACCCGCCAGCGATGTTCGGGGGATCTTCAGGATAGCAGGGCACAATGCCGAGGGGAACGCGAAACCACGGCGCGCCAGGACGCCGAGGCGCAAACCCCGGAGGAGCGAACTGACGTGTACGACGGGCTTGGCGGGCGTGGGGCCTGTAACGGGATATCCCGAGAAATTACTGAAAACAAGCGGCCGTGGCCGGATGACCCTCGTGATTTATGGCCGAAAACTACGGCTTGACACGGCGTTCCAGCGAGAGCAAGCTGCTCGCCGTCGAAATGATAGGTCAGTAAGGTAGGCCAAAATGTCATTTGTTTTCAAATCGTTACTCACAAATCTTAGCAAGATGACCTTGGGGCGGGCCGCGCCGGCCCTGCCCGCACTTATCCTCATTGCTTTCCTGAATCCTTCGTTCGCGCAATTGCCGATTTCCAGTGGCGCACCGTATGTGGGCCAGAAGGCGCCGACCTTTACGCTGCCGGACCAGAAGGGCAATCTGGTTTCACTGCCAGACTTGCTGAAGCCGGGGCCGGGAGGCGCCAAAACCGCCGGCGTGGCCCTGGTGTTCTACCGGGGCTACTGGTGACCATACTGCGTCTCCGAGTTGCGGAGCTTTCAGGTGGTATTGAGCGAGTTCAAGCGGCGTGGCATTTACGTGGTGGCGATCAGCGTCGATCCCTCGGAAACCAGTCGCACGCTGGCGCAAAAAGCCGGATTGACCTTCCCGCTGCTTTCCGATCCCGAGCAGAAAGTTATCCGGCCCTACGACCTCCTGCACATCCGCGGTGGCCCCAAGGGCGCCGAACATCGCGCCGGCCCGCCGAATTCCTGGTTAACCCCGCGGGCCGGGTGAAGTGGGTAAACATGACGGCCGACGTAACCGTGCGTATTCGCGGCGATCAGGTTCTGCGTGAGGCGGACGCGTGGCTGGGAACGGGCCGGTAGAGTGAGCCCCTTGTCTCGCATCCCCTCGTGGGGCTAGGGCACGGAAAGGAGAATCGAAATTGCGAACCACTATTTCACGACGCGAGCTCCTGACAGGTACATTGGCGGCGTCGGCGAGCCGCTGTTCCGGATGGGCGGCACCGCCGGGCAATCAGATACCGCCGCGATCGACGGAGCCGTGGTCAAGGCCGCAGCGCTGAAATTCATCACGAGCTGCGCGCGCGAGGATGGCGGATACTCGCCGTCGCCCGATCCGAAGTATGCGGCGATTCGGACACGGCTGCCAGCGACCTGGCCGCGGTCACCTACGCCGCGACACTGGCCAAAACGCTGGGATGGAAATTGCCGCACGCGGAACGCTCGGTGGATTTCATCCAGCGCCACCAGCAGCGGACGGCGTCTTCATCAACTTCGAAGGAAAGTTTGACCCGAAGGCCGACCTTGCCGTACTCTACAACACTACGCAGGGAGCGGTGAGCCTGCGCGCGCTGGGTGCAAAGCCGAAGTTCGATTGTCGCCCACGTCATGGACCGCTTCTTTCCGAACGACGCCTTCAAGAAGCTTCCGTGGTACACGCTGAGCTTCTATCCGCTGTTTTACGCGGCGCTGGGAAAGCCGTTTCCTTCGGAATACCGTGACGCCATCGCCCGGCACATCGCCCGACCAGGCCACGGACGGTTACCTGGGCGATCACGTGGCCGCGACCTCCACCTGGTCGCATTCTTCCGGCTCATGGGCCAAAGCCACACCGCGCGCGGACGCCGTGGTGAAGCGCGTTCTGCGCGATCAGCAGCTCGGACGGCGGCTGGCCATCGAGACCGCATGATTGGGACGTACACTCGTGCTTCGACGCCGTGTTCATCCTGCGCCAGTTGAGTCGGATACTGCTGCTTCGTGTGCGGCGATCAGGCCGGGCGCGTCGGCGCTTCCTGTCGGACTCTCCGACGGCGGCTTCAGCCACTATCCGCACGAGCACGCGGATATGGACGCGGTCTACTTTCAGCTTGGCACGCTGATCCAGGCGGAGGAAATCCCCAGCGCCAATTACGACCTGCCCGACGCCCAGACCCTGAGCTGGGGGCACGCGATGAAGCCGGGGAAGATTTATGCTACGCGATGATCTTCAGCTTCTTGCCCACCTCGGCCAGAATCGCCAGCGCCCGCGTCAATTCTTCCTTGGTGTGGGTGGCGGTGACGATGGTGCGGATGCGGGCTTTGCCTTGCGGGCACGGTGGGGAAGCCAATGCCCTGCGCGAATACTCCGGCGGCAAAGAGTTGCGCGGGAGAATTCGTGGGCCAGGGCCGCGTCACCCACGATGACGGGCGTGATGGGAGTTTCGCTCATGCCGGTGTTGAAGCCGAGCCTCTTCAATCCCTCTTTGAGGAACTTGGTGTTGGCCCAGAGCTGCTCGATCAGTTGCGGCTCTTCTTCCAGAACCTCAAAGGCCGCCAGGCAGGTGGCCGCCACGGAGGGCGGATGCGACGTGGAGAACAGGAAGGGACGAGCGCGATGGTAAAGGAAATCGATGGTGTCGCGCGTGGCGCACACATATCCGCCCAGCGCGCCGATGGCCTTGGAAAGCGTGCCCACCTGAATATCCACCCGCCCGTGCAGGCTGAAGTGATCCACGGTGCCGCGCCCGTTGCGGCCCAGCACGCCGGAAGAATGCGCGTCGTCAATCATCATGATGCAGCCGTACTTCTCCGCCAGTTGCACCAGTTGCGGGCAGCGGGGCGATGTCGCCTTCCATGGAGAACACGCCGTCGGTAATCAGCAGCTTGTGGCACTTGCGCGGGGCGATCTCCACCAGAATGTTCTCGCAGGCTTCGAGGTCCTTGTGCGGGAAGACCTTGATTTCCGCGCGCGACAGGCGGCAGCCATCGATGATGGAGGCATGGTTGAGTTCGTCGGAGATGATGATATCCTCGCGCCCCAGGATGGCGGAAACCGTTCCGGCATTGGCGGTAAAGCCCGACTGAAAGACCACCGAGGCTTCCACGTGCTTGAAGCGCGCGATCTTCTCCTCCAGTTCCATGTGGATGGTCATGGTGCCGGCGATGGTGCGCACCGCGCCCGAGCCCACGCCCCATTTCTCCGTGGCCTCCAGGGCGCGCCGGCGAAGCTTGGGATGCGTGGTCAGTCCCAGGTAATTGTTGGACGAAAGGTTGATGACCTGGTGGCCGTCGAACCGCGAGACGGGAAGCTGCTCGGTTTCCAGAACGCGCAGCTTCTGGTAAAGCTTCTGCTCGCGCAGTTTTTCCAGTTCGTCGGTAAGATATTGCAATTCAGCTTTAGGCATTAGTAAACTCCGAATAGGGTGGAGGCGGGCGGCCGGCCGGCGGAGCTACTGAAGTTTGTGCCGGACCTTCGCCAGTCCTTCCTTGGCCAGAGCGTAGTCCGGGGAGAGCTTCATCTCCTGCTCCTGCAGGAAATAGGCGGCATGGCTCTCGCGCTCGGCGAAAATCGCGACCAGCACATTGGCGCCCGTGACCTCCTCGCGGCCGGAGGATTGGACGTGGATCACCGCCCGCTGGATCACCCGCTGGAAGCCCGACGTCGGCTTGGGGTCCTCATGCAGTTCGGTGGTCAGATTGTCGAGTTCGTGCTCGATATATCCGACAAGGCTCTTGCGCAGGGCTTCGATGTCGACCGAACAGGCGCGCATGACGGCGGCTGCTTCGGCGTCGTCCAGCAGGCTCAACAAGAGATGTTCGAGCGTCGCATATTCGTGCCGCCGCTCAGAAGCGACGGCAAGAGCGCGATGGAGGGTCTGTTCGAGATTGCGCGAGAACGACGGCATAAGTCCAGCCTCACTTCTTTTCCATGACGCATTGCAGCGGATGCTGATGCTTTCTGGCGTGATCCATGACCTGGGTCACCTTGGTGTCAGCCACTTCGTAGGTATATACGCCACATTCGCCGACGCCGTTATTATGCACCTGCCACATGATGCGATTAGCGTCGTCGATATTCTTGTGAAAATACGTACATAAAACTCCGATGACAAAGTCCATCGGCGTGTAATCGTCATTCAGCAACAATACGCGGTACATGGAGGGTCGCTGGGTGAGGCTTTTGGTGCGGGTAATGACCGCCGTGCCCGACCCCAGGCCGTCGCCGGACGACTTCTTGCCGCCCTTTGTGGCCAGACGCGGCGAGGATTGGGCCGCCAAGCCCCCAATGCGCCCTGGTAGAGTGTTTTGCGTCGCCAAGACCGTCCTCTCCTCAAGATCGCAAGAACCCGCAAAACCTGCGCTGCCTCCCATTGAACGCGACAAATTCGCCTTTAATTTGGGCGCCCGAAAATTTCCGGGCAGGCGCAGGCTGCAGCTCAGGTAACAAGAAGCAATTTATGCGCCGCATGCCGCCCCCGCCAGAGCGAACCCGAAACTTTTTGCTCAAGCTCCCAATCTGCTCGCGCAGTCTTGCGCGAAACCTAAGTCCGGTTGCGGATCGCCACGCTATGGTCGCGCTCCTCCGGCTCATGAAATACTACGCTCAAAAGGGCAGATCGTTTCAAAAAGAAAAAGCCCGGCCACAGGGGCCGGGCTCTCAAAATAACGTCATCCCGCTCGCATGGCGGACCGGGAAAAACGCCCCCGATACGCAGACTCAACAAGCCACGCGAAGGATGCGGAGCCTCAGTTGGCCGAAGCCTTGATCTTGGCGATGGCGCCTTCGACCGGCTTGAAGGCTTCCTTGGCGACGTTGGTGTAGAGCTCGCCGAGCTTCGAAACCTGGGCGACAAAACCTTCATAGGAGGTCTTGGCGAATTCCTGCTGCAGCGCGATCGCTTCGTTCAGCTCTTTCACGCCGAGGAGCTTTTCGACGTGAGCCGAACCGGACTCGACCGTCTTCTTGGAATAGTCGGTGGTCTCGGCGGCGATGGCCTGGAGCTGCTTCGAGACTTCGGCGGCGGCAGCCTGGACGGCTTCCATCTGTTCCTTGCCGAACTTCTGATATTCTTCGAAATTGATAGCCATATCGACACCTATGATGAGGGCCGCTGTGCGGCCGGGAACCTAGAGCAAACGTTCTCCCCGCTGCTCAAAGCCAACTTATATGCACTGCACAAAAAGTCAATTGCGATTGCTGCGGCGCACCATTTTTTCGCCAAATAATTTTCGCCCGAATTTCCCCTGGCCTTTTAACCGCCGGGTAACCGCGTTCTCATACAGTCGGGACACGATAACGCCAGAGCGCCCGCAGCGGGGCGGCGGCGACGCCCAGTTTGTTGTTTTTTCGGGATGTGTTGGTATGTTGAAGCGTAAAGTCCAAGGCCGTATCACGTCCGGCGTGGCCCTGCCCGCCCTCATCCTCGCCCTGATCGGCGCAAGCATTGCAACCCCTGCGCAAGCCCGCCATCACCACCTTGGCCGCCACGCCCATCACCCCCATGTCCGCTCTCATTCGCGTCACGGCGCCCGCCACGCACCGGCGGCGGCGGCCGGCGGGGCGACAGCCGCGATCGTCGAGGACGGCGCAACCGGCCGCGTGATCTGGAGCATGAACGCGGAAGCGCCGCGCCATCCCGCCTCGATCACCAAGGTGATGACGCTTTATCTCCTTTTCGAGCAGCTGGAAAAGGGCCGCCTCACGCTCGATAGCGAAATTCCGGTTTCGCGCCATGCCGCTTCGATGGCCCCGTCCAAGCTGAACCTGCGTCCCGGCGACGACATCCGCGTCGAGGACGCGATCAAGGCGATCGTGACCAAATCCGCCAATGACATCGCCGTCGCCGTGGCTGAGAAGGTCGGCGGTTCGGAGAGCGAGTTCGCGGCGATGATGACGCGCAAGGCGCATGAGCTCGGCATGAGCCATACGGTCTATGTCAACGCCTCCGGCCTGCCCAACAACGCGCAGATCACCACGGCCGGCGACCTGGCGATCCTCGGCCGCGACATCCAGACGCGTTTCCCGCGCTATTACCATTATTTCTCGCTGCGCGAAGCGAGCTATCGCGGCATGCATCTGCGCAATCACAATCACCTTCTCGGCCGCGTAGAGGGCATGGACGGCATCAAGACCGGCTATACCGCCGCCTCCGGATTCAATCTGCTGACCTCCGTCAAGCGCGACGGCCACTATATCGTTTCGGTGGTGTTGGGCGGCAGGACCGCGCGCGCGCGCGACAATTACATGGAAGCCCTGATCGACAATCATATCGAAGAGGGCGGCGCCGCCGCGCGGCTTCGCCCGACAGGAAGAACAGGCCCCCGCGAAGGTCGAAGCCGCCAAGGCCGAAGCCCCCGACGTCGAGGCGAAATCCAGGGAAACGGCCCGCCGCGAAAGCGCCAGCCTGGACGACGAGGCGCCGCAGCTGCCGATCGCCGCGGTCATTCCCGAAGCGCGCCCGCGCCCCGCCTATGTTTCCGCAGCGGCGCAGGCCAGCCGCGAAAACGAGGACGCCCGTCTGCCCACAGCCTCGATTCCGCACCATGAAGAGACGGCGGACGGCTCGACCTCCCGCCTGTCGCATGTCCGCGGCAGCGCCGCGACGCCGGCGATGCGCTGGACGGCCGGCCCGAACGCCGTCGCGGCCTATCGCTCGACCACGCATTTCGTCGCTTCGGCGAAAGAGCGGGCGAAAGCCGAACAAGCGCGGGCGGAAGAAGTCGCAAGCGAGCAGCCCCGGCAAGTCGAGCAGCCCCGGCGAGTTGCCGAGGAGAAGCCGCCGGTGTCCGGCTGGATGATCCAGATCGGCGCGACCGACGCCGCCGACAAGGCCGCCGCCCTGCTGTCCCGCGCAAAAAGCCAGCGCCACGCCTACCTGGGCTCGGCCCGCCCCTTTACCGAGAAGGTGCGCAAGGGGCGCGAGACCCTCTATCGCGCCCGTTTCGCCGGACTGGAGGAAAACAAGGCCGAAGCCGCCTGCAAGGCGCTCAAGACCTCCGGCTTCTCCTGTTTTGCCACCAAAAACTGAGCGGGGTCAGCCCGCTCTTGCCCGATGCAACTTGAGTTCGTTTGTCTGTTCTTTTCTGGAGCTTGTCAGCCGTGTCGACGCAGCAGCCTGTCCTTGGCCTGATTGATCCGGGCCGCGTCATCCGTCGTCCCCCCGTGGTCGGGATGGCGTTCCTTCATGAGTCGCCGGTGCGCCCGAATGATCTCCTCGGCGCTCGCGCCCGCACGAAGACCGAGCGTCTGATAGGCTTCCTGCTCGGACATTTCGCCGCCACCGCTCCAGCGCCCCGCTCCGCTCCGCGAATTCGCGTGACCTTGACCTGCCGTGCGCCATCCGGCAAAGCGGCGGTCGAAATAAGTCTCCAGGAGACGCGCTGAATCCGCATCGCGGCCCAGGCAGTCGCGGTAAAGCTGGTCGCAGCTTTCCTTCGGCAATTCCGAGAGCTTCTTGCCGGCGAAGGGGCCGGCCAGCACCTCTCCGTCCACTTCGCCGCTGACATGGTCGAGCGTCATCGCCAGGGTCGCCGTGCGCGCCTGCGATTTTCTCCTGGCCTTTTGCCTTTCCGCCGCGAAATCGGCGAATTTCTTCCAGGAAATCTTCTCGCCCGAGAAAAGATAGAGCGACAGGCCTCCAAGGCCGAGCGCCACGAGCAGTCGGCCGCGCAAAAGCACGATCACCGCGACCGCCAGCGCCAGAAGGCCGCCGCCGTTGCGCATGCCAGAGGCGACCTGCGCCGGCGAAGCCTGCCCCAACTGGCGCAAGCCGTAGACGCAGAGAATCAGCGCCAGGATCCCGATCAAGAAAATGGGCATTTGCTCCTTCTATTTCGTTTCGCCGACTGCGGCAGGCCGCGGTCGGCGAGTCCCCCGCACTGGCCAAAAGGCGTCGATAGACGCCCGTCTTTCGACGAGCTTTTGGTCGCATTCGCGCCTATCCAGCGCGCCCAGATTTGCGTCTTCCAAAGTCAATCCCTATCGCATTTGCGACAGCAGATGACGCGCTTCGGCCTCGCCCTGCCGCGCACGGTCTTCGAGCGCAGCAAAACCGCCGGCGGCATAAGCCGCCGCCGCTTTCAAAAGTCCAGCCAGTCGGCCCGGCGCCGAAGAGTTCGAAGACAGCATAGGCGCCGCCGGTCAATCGCGCCAGATCCTTGAAGCAGGCGGCCGCGTCGACATTGGCGCCTTCCTGGAAAAAGAACCCCTTGATCCCACGCAGGCCCAACTCGCCGGCGACGCGCGCCAGGTCGTCGGCCTTTTCCTCCATCGCGTCGCCAATGAACACAAAGGCGCCCACCGGCGCCTCCGCCTGCTCGGCGCGGATATGGCGCAGAACCTTGCCGATCTGGGTCTGGCCGCCGCGCACCGAAATCTTTCCCATCAGCTTCGCGAGTCCGGCGCCGTCGCGCACGAAGGGCGACGCGCGGCATTCGCCAAAACCGCGAAAATATACGAGCTGAATGTCGAGGCCGCCGCAGGCCGAGGCGGTGGTGAACATCTGCGCCTGGAGCTGTTGCGCGAGATCCCAGCTCGGCTGGCGGCTCATTGTCGCGTCGAGGGCGAAAATCAGCCGCCCGCGATCCGACGAGGTCCTGACCGGTTTTCTTCTCGCCGCGTCGAGGAAGGCCTCGATCTGGGCCTTTTCTTCGGCAGCCAGAGCGTTCTGCCGCTTGTCCGCGTCGCCCATCCCCGCCTCCCCTGATCACGAATAAATGGCGCGCGGCGAGCGAAAGGCAAGCCGCGCCGATTGCGGTTGCCGCGATCCCGGACTAGAAATTTTCATGGCCTTGAATCTGATCAAACTCTGCGTCGGGGCGGAGTCCATCGCCGACCTCCAGGCCTGGATCGACCTCCGTCGCAACAAAAATCCCGGGGTCCACGCGCATGTCACGCGCATGGCGCCGAAACGCGCCGCTGAGCTGCTCGACGGCGGCTCGCTCTACTGGGTGATCAAGGGCCAGCTTTGCGCCCGCCAGAAATTGATCGGCGTTGAGCCTTTCGTCGATTCCGCCGGAATTAAACGCTGCGCCCTGCAACTGGAGGACGCAATCGTCCCGGTGCGGCCGAGGCCCTGTCGCGCCTTCCAGGGCTGGCGCTATCTCGAGGCGGCGGACGCGCCGCCCGATCTCGCTGCTTCCGTCGGCGCTTCCCTGGCTGAAATGCCGGAAGAGCTGCGCCGCGAGCTATCCATACTCGGTCTGATCTAATCCTTGCGCCTGCGGTTCCGTCTCATGGATCAAGCCGTAGTCGACACGCGGCGGCCCGCTCTCGGAGGCCGAGAGAATGTCGGAAAAGACATGGCCGAAACGCAAGTCCGCGTGGCCGTAATTGTTGCGCACATGCACCTTCTGGCCGGACACGTCGTCGAGGCCTTCGAAAATCACCACGAAATAGGCGTCCATCGCCTCCAGCTCCGCCGGTCCGAGGCCATAGAGCGGACTGGCTTCGTCCACCGGGTGAAACAGCGTCCATGAAAAGCGGAAGATCGGGTTGCGGCGCTGGGTCAGGCGCAATTGCCTGAACCGCCGGAAATGCACCCCCTCAGCCGACAGGTCCGAATAGATCAGCCAGATTTCCGCCTGCGCCTCGTTGACCGCGCTATAGCGGGCGTTGGCGAGCCGCGCCATCAGCGTCTCCAGGCCATCGTGCCGCGCCAGCGTCATCGTATTGGCGAAGATCACTTTTGCGCGCGGACGCGAGAAGCGGGCGAAAACGAGGCCCGCATAGACGGCAAGCGTGGACATGCCCAGGAAAATTTCCAGCGTCACGATGAAATGGGCGTAATCATTGCGCGGATGCATGTCGCCATAGCCGACGGTCGCGAGCGTCTCGATCGAGAAATAGAACATGTCGGCGAAGGAGTTTGGCCGGGCGTTGGCGATGCAATCGCCGCCGAGCCAGAACAGGAGCGCGAAGAACGCGTTGGCGACGAAGAAATAAACGGCGAAGCCCAAGAAAAACTTCGGCCAGGACAGGCTCATGCTGTTGTGGAAGGCGTCGTTCCAGAACGACTGGTCGAGCCCCTTGGCCAGGAATTCCCGGTCGCCGATTTTGACGATTTTGGCGCGGTCGGATTTTTTGGCTAGAATCATATGGCTGCCCTGCTGGGGCCAAGATGGCGCGCCGGGCTCAAAAGGCAAGCGGCGAGGAAATCCCCGGATGACGGCGGGCGTTCCCGCCCCTATGCTGTTCCCATGCCGATAAAACCCAAAAAGCCTTTTCCCAGCCGCGAGGACATTGTCGCCTTTATCGCCCGCGAGCGCGAGGAGGCGCAAAAGTCCGGCGCCGCGAGAATTGGAGGAACGCTTGCCGACAAGATCGGCAAGCGCGAGATCGCCCGCGCCTTCGGCATTCGCGGCGACGACAAGATCCTGCTCAAGAAAATCCTGAAGGAGCTTGAGCTGGAAGGCGCCGTCGCGCGCTCGCGAACGGGCCTGCACGAGGCGGGCGCCCTGCCCCAGATCGTGCTGGCCGACATCGTGTCGCGCGACCGCAACGGCGAAATGATCGCCGTTCCCGCCGAATGGGACGAAGCGTTGGGACCGACTCCGCGCATCGTCGTCTTCGCGCCGCGGAAGGCGCGCAAGGAGCTGCCGGCGGCGGGAATAGGCGACCGCGCGCTGCTGCGCGTCTCGCCCCTGCATGCGGCCGGCGGCCCCGCCTATTCCGGCCGCGTGGTCAAGCTGCTGTCGCGCGCCGCCCGGCGCGTCCTCGGCGTCTTTCGCGAGGATTTGCGCACGCGCGGCGGCCGCATCGTCCCGGTGGACAAGAAGCAGCGCGACAAGGAATTCATCGTCGCGGAAGCCGATCGCGGCGAGGCGCGCGACGGCGATCTCGTCAGCGTCGAAACATTGGCGCGCGGGCGGCTCGGCCTGCCGGTCGCGAAAGTGCGCGAGCGGCTGGGCTCGATGAATAGCGAAAAGGCGATCAGCCTGATCGCCATCAATATCCACGGCATTCCCGACCTGTTCCGCCCAGAAACCATCGAGGCCTCGGAGGCCGCCAAACCCGCCCGCATGGAGGCCGAAGGCTTTCGGCGCGAGGACTGGCGGCTGCTGCAGCTTGTCACCATCGACCCGCCCGACGCCAAGGACCATGACGACGCGGTCTTCGCCTGCCCCGACGACGCGCCCGACAACAGGGAAGGCTTTGTCGTCACCGTCGCCATCGCCGACGTGTCCTGGTATGTCCGGCCCGCCTCGGCGCTGGACCGCGAGGCGCTCGACCGCGGCAACTCGGTCTATTTCCCGGACCGCGTCGTGCCCATGCTGCCGGAGCGCATCTCCAACGACCTCTGCTCGCTGCGCCAGGGCGAGGATCGGCCGGCGATGGCGGTGCGGATGCGCATCGGCAAGGACGGCCACAAGCTCGACCATTCCTTTCACCGCGTGATGATGCGTTCGGCGGCCAAGCTCTCCTACATACAGGCGCAGGACGCCATCGACGGCCGCCCCGACGAGACGACGAAGCCTTTGCTGGAATCGGCGCTGAAACCGCTGTGGCGCGCCTATGAAGCGACAAAAATCGCTCGCCAGAAGCGGTCCCCGCTCGATCTCGACCTGCCCGAGCGCAAGATCCTGCTGAAGCCCGACGGCACGGTGGATCGGGTGCTGACGCCGCCGCGGCTGGATGCGCACAAGGTCATTGAGGAATTCATGATCCTCGCCAATGTCGCCGCCGCCGAGACGCTGGAGGCGGAGAAGTCGCACCTGATCTATCGCGCCCATGACGAGCCCTCGATCGAGAAGCTCAACGCTTTGTCGGAATTTTTGGCGACCATCGGCATCAAGTTGGCCAAGGGCCAGGTGTTGAAGCCGATGCAGTTCAACGAAATCCTCGCCAAGGTGCGCGGCACGGAGCATGAGAACGTCGTCAACGAGATCGTCCTGCGCACCCAGGCGCAGGCGGAATACGTGGCCGAAAACTACGGCCATTTCGGCCTGCACCTGCGCCGCTACGCGCATTTCACTTCGCCGATCCGCCGTTACGCCGACCTGATCGTCCATCGCGCTTTGGTGCGAGCGCTGGAGCTCGGCCCCGGCGGCCTGCCGGAAATGGGGCGCGAGCATCTGGCCGAGATCGCCGCGCGCATTTCCGCCGCCGAGCGCCGCGCCATGGCGGCCGAGCGCGAAACCACCGACCGGCTGATCGCGACCTTTCTCGCCGACCGCATCGGCGCGACTTTCGAGGGCCGCATCGCCGGCGTCACCCGCGCCGGCCTGTTCGTCAAATTGTCCGACACCGGCGCCGACGGTTTCGTCCCCGCCGCCACGCTCGGCAGCGACTATTTCCATTACGACGAGGCGCACCACGCTCTGATCGGCTCGCGCAGCGGCGAATCCTTCCAGCTTGGCGACGCGGTGACGGTGAAGCTGATGGAGGCCGCGCCTTTCGCCGGCGCCTTGCGCTTTGAAATGCAGAGCGAAGGCAAGGCGCGGGTCGGCCGCGCCGGCGCGGGCAAGTCCGGCGGCGCAAAGCTCGGCGCCGCGAGAGCGCGCCCGCCAAAGAAGAGAGGGCGCCGATGAGCCCGGAGGACAGCGCCGACATCGTCGTCGAGAAACGCTCGGTCTGGCCGGCTCTCCGGCGCGGCATGAAGAAGCTCTGCCCCGCCTGCGGCGAGGGCCGGATTTTCCACGCCTATCTGAAGGTCAGCGATCGCTGCCCGCATTGCGGCGAGGCGCTTTTCCACCATCGCGCCGACGATATGCCGCCTTATGTCACGATGTTCATCACCGGCCATTTCGTCGTCGCCGGCCTGCTCCTCGGACAGGACCTTTTCCCCAATTTTCCCGACTGGGCGCAGATGATCCTGTGGCCGCTCGTCGCGGCGCTGGCCTGCCTGTGGCTGCTGCCGATCGTCAAGGGCGCGCTGATCGCCTATCAGTGGGCCTTGCGCATGCATGGGTTCGGCGGCGGCGCGCCGGAGGAGCCCGCATGAACGAAGCCGCGCCAAGACCCCTGCGGCCGCGCGACGCCGCCAGCCTCATCCTCCTCGACGGCAAGGGCAGGAAGACCCGCGTCCTGATGGGCAAGCGCCATCACGGGCACAAGTTCATGCCCGGCAAATTCGTCTTTCCCGGCGGGCGAGTTGAGGCCTGCGACCGGGTGATGAACATAGCGGGCGCGCTCGACGCTTTGGTCGAGGCGCGGCTGCTGAAGCGCCGTCCCGCCGCCGGCCCGACTTTTGCGCGCGCGCTGGCGCTGGCGGCGATAAGAGAAACTTTCGAAGAGACCGGGCTGGCGCTCGGCACGAAGGAATTCGGCCCGCCGGCAAAAGCGCCGCCCGGCGCCTGGAGCGACTATGCCGCGACCGGCTGCATGCCCGATCTGCAGGACCTGCATTTCATCGCTCGCGCGATCACGCCGCCGTCGCGCCCGAAACGGTTCGACACCCGCTTTTTCGCGCTGGACGCGCGCGCTATCGCGGCAAAGCTGGATGGTTACGCGCACGAGGACGCCGAACTGGTGGAGCTCGTCTGGATCAGCCTCGACGAGGCGGAGCGGCTCGACCTGGCGGAAATCACAAAGCGGGTGCTGGCGGAATTGCGCACGCGGCTTGAGGCGGGGATGAGCCGGTTTCTTTCCGCGCCGTTCTATTACCAGCATTACGGCCAATGGCGGCGCGACGAATTATAGGCCCCCGCCTTTGGCCCGACACGAAATCATGGCCTATAACGCGCCATGTTCTCCGCCTTCGATTCGCCGACGCGCCAAAAGCTCGCCGCCGCCATCTCCTGCATTTCCATTGTCGGCATCGGCCTTTCGCTGGTCATCCCGCTGCTCGGCATCCGCCTGGAGGCCGCCGGCTATCCGGCCCGGACCAACGGCCTGCATGTCGCGGTGACCGGCGTCGCGACGCTCGTCGGCGCGCCGCTGACGCCGTGGCTGTCGCGGGCGCTCGGCATACGGCGGCTCCTCTTCCTGTCCATCGGCCTCGGCGTCGCCTCGCTGCTGGCTTTCGCCTTCTGCCGCGATTACCGGCTGTGGCTCGCCATTCGCGCGCCCTTCGGCTTCGCGCTCACCGTGATCTTCGTGGTCAGCGAATACTGGATTTCCGCCGCCGCGCCGCGCGGCCAGCGCGGCATGGTCATGGGCCTCTATGCGACGGTGCTGGCGCTCGGCTTCGCCACTGGCCCCGCCCTGCTCAGCCTGACCGGCGCGCAGGGGTTGGCGCCTTTCCTCGTCGCCGCGGGCCTCATCGGCGCAGCAGCCATTCCCGTGGCGCTCGCCGGCGAGGACGGCTCCGTGGAAATGACCGCCGGCCCGCGCCCAAGCTTGCGGAAAATCTTCGCCGCCGCGCCCTTGGCGCTGGCCGCCAGCCTGCTCTATGGCGGCATCGAGACGGGCCTCAACGGCCTTCTGCCGGTTTTCGGCCTGCGCTCCGGCTTCACCCAGGGCTGGGCAACCTTCCAGCTCACGCTTTTCGCACTCGGCAATGTGGTCTTTCCGATCCCGATCGGCCTCATTGCAGACCGTGTCAACAAGATCAGGCTGCTCACCTTTTTCGCCATGTGCGGCCTGCTCGGCGCGCTGAGCCTGCCGGCGCTGGCCTCCGGCAAGCCGCTTTATGCGCTCGCCTTGTTCGTCTGGGGCGGACTTATCGGCGGGCTTTATCCCGTCGGGCTGGCGCTGCTGGCGGAGAAATTCCACGGCGCGCGGCTGAGTTCGGCCAACGCCGCCTATATCATGATGTATGCGCTTGGCATGATGGCCGGGCCTCCGGCCCTCGGCCTCGGCCTCGATCTCGCCTCGCCGCATGGGCTGTTCGACGCGCTGGCCTTGTTTTTCGTCGCCTATCTGGCGATGATCGCAGCGCTCGCCGGCCCTTTTCCGCTCATGAAGAGGCGCGGCGCTGCTTGACAAACTCATGACGATCCGTATGTTGCCCGCGAGTTTGGGCCGGATCGTCTCCGGCCCCTTTTGTTCCGGCGACCTACGCGCCGAAAGCTTTGCAGGAAGACCGCCATGGCCAAGGCCGCCACGATCAAAATCAAGCTGCTGTCGACCGCCGACACCGGCTTTTTCTATGTCACCAAGAAAAACGCCCGCACCAAGACCGACAAGCTGGCGTTCAAGAAATACGATCCCGTCGCGCGCAAGCACGTCGAGTTCAAGGAAACCAAAATCAAGTAAGGCTTGAACTCTTGGGGTCAAGAGCCGCCTTCGGGCGGCTTTTTGCGTTTCAGCAGAGCTCGAGCCCAGCAGACGTCGGCATCAATGGCGAAGGTTCAGGCCAGAAATCCCTCGAACACGATCTGGTCGGCGTGACGTCTCGCCGCCTCGGCCTGCTCCGGCGAGCGAATTGTCCAGGTCATCACGGGCGTCCCCGCGCAGGCGCGGGCGAATTCGCATAGGGGATTGGGCAGGTCGCGCGCCCGCCAGGACAGGAAATCCGGCCGCGTTTCGGCGGCATGGGTGAATCGGGCGAGTTCATGGACCTGCGCGTAGCTCAGGCCGGCCCATTCCTCCTCGTCATGGTCGGCCTGCGAAACAATGCCGAGCGGCCAGGGCGCATTTGTCGCGCGCAGGGCCGCGATCAGCGCGGGATCGAAGCTTTTCACCGCCACCGGCCCGGAATAGGCGGGCAGGACGGCGGCGACGGCGACGGCAAGCGCGACATTTCCCGAAAAATCGCTCTTGAGCTCGAGAATGAGCGGGCAGCCCCCCTCCACAACGCCGAGCAATTGTTCGAGCGAGGCGATGCGTTCGCTCGAACCGCTCAGGACCATGCTTTGCAGCTCGCTGGCGTCATGGGCGGCGAAGGCGGAGCTTTTGCCGCAAAGCCGGTCGAGCGTTTCATCGTGAAAGACGAAGACTTTGCCGTCGCGCGACAGGCGCAGGTCGCATTCCACCGCATAGCCCCCGGCCGTGGCGGCGCGGGCCGAGCCGAGCGAGTTCTCCGGCAGGCCGAGGGAGGGATCGTGCAGGCCGCGATGGGCGATCGGCCGCGCGGTCAGCCAATCGGGCGCGTTGAGCGGGCGCGCCTGCATCGGACGCGTCTTCATGGCGAGATTTCGAAAATCGCCTCGACTTCGACGCAGGCGCCGAGCGGCAGGCTGGCGACGCCGACGGTCGAGCGCGCATGCGCCCCCTTTTCGCCGAGCGCCGCGGCGATCAGGTCGGAGGCCCCGTTCATCACCAGGGCTAGGCGGGTGAAATCGTCGGCGCAATTGACGAAGCCGCCGAGCCGGATGCAATGGCCGATGCGGTCGAGGTCGCCGAGATGCGCCCGGGCCTGGGCGAGGCAATTCAGCGCGCAGAGCCCCGCCGCCCGGCGCGCCGCCGCGTCGTCGACGGATTGGCCGGCCTTTGCGCCGACCTTGCCGACATGCTCGGGCGCGAGCGCGCCGTCCGGCCCGAGCGGCAATTGCCCGGAAACGAAGAGAAGCGATCCGCTCCGCGTCGCGGGGACGTAGTTGGCCAGCGGCGCGGCGGGCTCCGGCAGGACAAACCCGAGATTGGCGAGACGGCGCTCGACCTCGCTGGCGATCTGTCCCATCGATTCATCCTTGTACAAGCCGCGTCGTTCGCGACCGTAAATTCGCCACGCCCTTCCCGCAATGCTTTCTCACGCCTACATTACACAAATCACAACCGGCGCTTTTTGCGGACATCGAGCCTCATGCGTATTTCCCCCAAGCTTTTCGGCGCGGCCTGCGGCTTCGCCGTCGCTCTTTCGCCCGCAATTTCGGCGCCTGCCTTTGCCGGCCCCGCCTCGCCCGGCCCCAGCCTGACGGACATCGCGGCTCCGCATTTGGTCAGCCACAAGGCGATCTACGACCTTGAGCTGGTCGACGGCGCCGGCGCCAATGCGCCGGCCAGCGCCAGCGGCCGAATTGCCTATGACTTTTCATCCGCCTGCGAAGGTTACGCCCAGACCTTGCGGCAGGTGGTGGACATGCAGCCGCAGGAAGGCGCGAGGCAATTGACGGAGACGCGCTCCAGCACTTACGAGGACGCCAGGGGCGACGATTTCCGCTTCAACACGGCCTCGCCCGGCGGCCGCGCCGCGGAAGTCGACGGCCACGCCGAACGCGTTCCCGGCGGCAAGGTCGCCATCGCCTTGACGAGCCCGAAACCGTTGACGCTCAATGCCGCGAATGGCGTTCTTTTTCCGACCCAGCATATCGAAACGGTGATCGAGGCGGCGGAAAAGGGCGAAAAGATCCTGCTCTCCCGCGTCTACGACGGATCGGACGACGGACAGAAAATCTTCAACGTCACCGCCGTCATCGGCAAGCCCGAAACCCGGCCCGACCCCGACAAGGGCGCGCACAGCCCGGTGCTGCGCGGATTGCGGCGCTGGCCGGTGGCGCTCGCCTATTTCCCCGTCGACCGCCGCGACGGCGCCCCGGATTACGTTCTGTCGTTCAATCTCTATGAAAATGGCGTCTCGACCGGGCTGAAGCTCGATTACGGCGATTTCGTCATGACCGGCGAATTGGCGGGAATTGAATTCCCGCCGGCTGCGAAATGCCGGCGGTGAGGGGCAGCGCCTCCACGCGCCTGAAGTCCTGACGCCTTATCCCGCGCGCAGCTCGCGGGTCAGGCGGTCGAGCTGGCTTTGCAGGGCCTGGCTGCCGCCGCGCATGCGTCGCGCCGCCTCGGCGACCTCCCTGGATTTCGCGTCGGCCGAAACCGCATTCGTCGTCAAATGCCGCATGTCCTCGGCGAGCCCCCCGACGGCGGCGAGCGTGTCGGAAATGGCGTGCGCGATCTGCGACACCGCCGCATTCTGCTGGTCGAGCGTCGAGGCGATGGACTGCGACGACACGCTGATCCGCCCGATGCTGGCCTCGACCCGATGGGTCGCGGTCACCGCCTCGCGCGTTCCCTGCCGGATCGATTCGATGCGCTGCGAGATCTCCTCGGTCGCCTTGCTGGTCATGCCGGCGAGCCCCTTCACTTCGGCGGCGACGACCGCGAAGCCCTTGCCGGCCTCGCCCGCGCGCGCCGCCTCGATGGTGGCGTTCAGCGCCAGCAGGTTGGTCTGGCTGGCGACATCCTGGATGAGGGCCACGACCTTGCCGATCTCGTCGGAAGCGGCCTCGAGACCGCGAATCACTTCGGCGGCGCGCCCGGTTTCGCGCACGGCGTCGCCCGAGATTTGCGCGGCGGAATTGACCTGGCTCAGGATTTCCTTGATCGAGGCCGACAGCTCTTCGGCAGCGGCGGAGACCGATTGCACGTTTTCATGCGCCACCTCTCCGGCCCTGGCGCTTGCGGACGCCTGGCGCCTCGTGTCGTCGGACATGGCGAGCAACTCCGCAGACACGGATTCGAAGCCGATCGCCGTCTGGTCGATGCTTTGCGCCGCCTGCCTCACCGACCCGTCAAACTCCAGGGCGAGCCGCGCCAGCGCCTCGCGCCGCAGACTTTCCGCCTCCTTGCGTCTGTTAGCCTCGGCTACGGCGTCCCTGGCCTGTTTCTCGCGCAGGAGATTGCGAAACTGCGTCACAGACCGGGCGATCACGCCGATCTCGTCGGGCCGTCCCGCCCCGTCGATGTCGGCGTCGAGATCGCCGCCGCGCAATCGATCCATGGAATGCGTCAACGCGGCCAAAGACCTGGAGACGCCTCGCGTCACCAGAAGGGCGACGGCGCCGATCGCCAGCAGCGCGGCGAGCGTCGCCGAAACCATCACGGTTAAATTGTGCGCCAGCGCCGCTTCGATTTCGGGCACATGAAATCCTGTGCCGACGACCCAACCCCATTCGGGGACCGGCGCCGCATAGGACATTTTTTCGCTCGGCGCGGAATCGCCCGGCTTGACCCATAGATAGGATACCGGGCCGCTGCCGGCGCGCGCGGCCTCGATCAGGCTTCGTATGACCGGAAAACCCGCCGGATCCTTCATGTCGATGAGGCTCGCGCCCTCGAGTTGGGGCTTGTCGGGGAACAGAATATTTACGCCGTCGGGCTGGTAGATGAAGAAATAATTGTGCGCCTCGCCGAAGCGGACGGATCTTATCGCAGCCACGGCCGCGGCTTTCGCCTCTTGTTCGGTCATTTCGCCCTTGGCGGCGCGGGCGCGAAAACCGTCAATGACCCCCACAGCCGTTTCGACCTGATGGCGCAATTCGACCCGCTTCTGGTCATAGAGGGCGCCGCGCAGGTCGACATAGGCGAAAGCGCCGACACCGCCAATGGCGACAATTGCCAGCATGACGACAAGCGCGATGCGAAATGACATGGAATGGAAATTGGGCATCCGGAAAAGACTCCCTTGAAACAGCTGAGCCGTTCTAAAATCCGAAGCTTGCTCCTGGCTGGTCCGACGAAGCGTTAGCCGAGCAGCCGAGCGAGCGCCGAGCCGTCGTCGCCGCGTCGCAAGCCAATCGCCAGGACCGGCGCGAGCCGCGCGGAAATTTCCGCCAGCGTATCGTCGAAGGCGACCGTCGCGCCCTCGCCTTCGTTCAACACCACCGCCGCCAGCTCCACGTCTTTCGCGCTCAAAACCTCGACCGCCGTCAGCGTGTGGCTGAGCGTGCCGAGATAATCGCCGACGACCAGCAGGACCGGCGCCTTCATCGCGACGATCCAGTCGAGCACCGTGCGCCTGTCGTCGAGCGGAGCCATGACGCCGCCAACGCCCTCGATCAGGTGCAGATCGGCCTTTTCCCCGAGAAAGGCGCGGCTGTGCGCATAAAGCGCCTCGCAGTCCAGGACCTTGTTCTCAGCCCGCGCCGCCATGTTCGGCGCGAGCGGCGCAGCAAAGCGCCAGGGCGAGATTTTCGCCGCCGCTTCGGGCGTCGGCGCGTCGCCGAGCGCCGCGAGAATCGCCCCCGTGTCGCTGGCTTCGATTTCCCGCTTGTCGAAGCCCGAGATTACCGGCTTAGTGGCGGCGACGGACATTTGTCTGGCCCGCGCCTGGCGAATCAGCGCCGTCGTGACATAGGTCTTGCCGACCCCGGTGCCGGTCGAGGTGACGAAATATTTCATGGCCAAGCCCCCGCCCCCCGAACACATCTGGCTGCCATACACCCAAATGCAGACGGCGAGCCAGCCGCCCGAAGCCTTTTCCACGCAAGGCTCGCTGATCCGGCTCAAGGACGGCCGCCAGCTGATCGACGGGATCGCCTCGTGGTGGACCGCCTGCCACGGCTACAACCATCCGCACATTCAGGCCGCGCTGCACCGCCAGATTGACCGAATGCCGCATGTGATGTTCGGCGGGCTCGTTCACGAGCCGGCGGAAAGGCTAGCGGAGCGGCTGGCGCAAAAGACGCCCGGCGACCTGAGCCACGTCTTCTTTGTCGACAGCGGCTCGGTGGCGGTCGAAGTCGCGATGAAAATGGCCGTGCAGTACTGGCTCAACCGGGGCGATCCGGCGCCGCTCGCGGATGGTGAGCTTTCGTTACGGCTATCATGGCGACACCATGGCCTGCATGTCGGTCTGCGATCCCGACGAGTCCATGCATGCCCTGTTCAAGGACTATCTGCCAAAGCAGATCCTGGCCGAACTGCCTTCAGATGAAACTTTAGACGAACAATTCAACATATTGTTGGGTATCAATAAATCTAACATAGCTGCAGTTCTGGTCGAGCCCCTCGTCCAGGGCGCCGGCGGCATGAAAATGCATGAGCCGGCGACGCTGCGCCGCATCGCCGACGCCTGCAAGAGACATGGCGTATTGCTGATCGCCGACGAGATTTTCGTCGGCTTCGGCCGCACGGGCGCGCTTTTCGCCAGCGAGCAGGCCGGCGTGACGCCGGACATCATGTGCCTCGGCAAGGGTCTACGGGCGGCGCCCTCACCCTTGCCGCGACGATCGCGCGGCCGCATGTCTACGAGGCCTTCCTCTCCGACGATCCGGCCAAGGCGCTGATGCACGGACCGACCTTCATGGCCAATCCGCTCGCCTGCGCCGCCGCCAACGCCTCGCTCGACCTGTTCGAGACCGAGCCGCGCCTCGCCCAGGTCGCGCGCATCGAGGAGCTTTTGCGCGAAGGGCTCGAGCCGTGCCGGGCAATCCCCGGCGTGCTGGACGTGCGCGTGATGGGCGCGATTGGCGTGGTGCAATGCGCCTCGCTCGGCGACGCCGCCGCCTTGCGGGAAAAATTCACTGAGAAGGGGCTATGGATCCGCCCGTTCGGCGATATCGTCTATCTGACGCCGGCCTTCACGATTTCGGAAGATCAGCTCGCCGCCTTGACCTCCGCCATTTGCTCGACCCTGCCCGGCTGGTTGTCGAGATCGTGATGGAAATGGCCTTCCGTGGTTTCGAGCACTTTCAGGCCGAGCCGGTCGATCAGGGCGCGATCTTCCGCTGCGTCGTTGTTTGACGTGGTCAAAAGCTTTTCGCCGTAAAAGATCGAATTGGCGCCGGCCATGAAGCACAAAGCCTGCGCTTCGGCGCTCATCTCGGAGCGGCCGGCCGATAGGCGCACGCGCGATTGCGGCATGACGATGCGGGCGACGGCGATCATCCGCACCATGTCGAAATCATCGACCTTCGGCTTTCCTTCCATCGGCGTGCCGCGCACGGCGACCAGCGCATTCACCGGCACGCTTTCGGGATGCGGATTGATCTCGGAGAGCACACGCAGCAGCGAGGCGCGGTCGAATTCCTTCTCGCCCATGCCGATAATGCCGCCGCAGCAAAGATTGATGCCCTCGGCGCGGACGATGGCCAGCGTGTCGAGGCGATCCTGATAGGTGCGGGTCGAGACGATCTCGCCGTAAAATTCCGGGCTGGTGTCGAGATTATGGTTGTAGGAGGAGAGGCCCGCTTCCGCCAGGCGCTTCGCCTGGTGCGGCTTGAGCATGCCGAGCGTCACGCAGGCCTCCATGCCCAAATCGCGCACGCCCTTGACCATGTCGACCACCGCGTCGAATTCCGCGCCGTCGCGCACGGAGCGCCAGGCCGCGCCCATGCAGAAGCGCGAGGCGCCGGCGTCCTTGGCGATCTGGGCGCGCGACAGGACGTAATCCACGTCCATCTGCGTTTCCTTGGCGACGCCGGTCTGCTTGGCGTAATGGGCGCTCTGCGGGCAATAGCCGCAATCCTCGGCGCAGCCGCCGGTCTTGATCGACAGCAGGCTCGCAAGCTGGATCGTGTCGTCGTGATATTGACGGTGGATCGTTTGCGCGCGATGCACGAGGTCGAGCAGCGGCAGGGCGAAGAGCGCTTCGATCTCGCCTTGCGTCCAATCGTGGCGGATGGCGGCTTTTTCGGAAAATTGCGGGTTCAGCGTCATGATATTCCCGTGACTATTGCCCGTGACTTTTGGCTGCGGGTCTAATATCAGGTTGCCGGCAAATGGCAAAAACCGAAATTTACCGCGCCTACTGCGTAGAGCGAGCCGCCCAGGACCGCCTGCGCGGGCTGAAAACCAGCGCGCTTGCGCCGGACGGCCGCATTTTCCGCGACGGCCGCCTGCTGGTGAATTTCGCCAGCAACGATTATCTCGGCCTCAGCCTGCACCCCGCCCTGATTGAGGCGTCGCGCGCCTATGCCGAAAAATACGGCGCGGGCGTCGCCGCCTCGCGGCTCGTAACCGGCGAACACCCGGCCTTTGCAGCGCTCGAGGCGCGGATCGCCGAGGCGAAAAACCAGCCTGCGGCGCTGGTCATGGCTGCCGGCTACCAGACCAATCTCACTGCCGTCGCCGCTTTGGCCGACAAGGAGGTCGCCGGGCGGCCGGTGACGATTCTCGCCGACCGGCTCGCCCATCATTCGCTGCTGCAAGGCGCGACGCTCTCGGGCGCGCGACTGATGCGATTTTTGCACAATGATTGCGACCACTTGGAAACTCTTCTTAAAGCGCGGAGGGAAAAAGGCGATTTCTGCCTGATCGTCACCGAAAGCGTGTTCGGCATGGACGGCGACCTCGCCAACCTCGCCCGCATCGGCGCGCTGGCGCAGTCCTACGACGCTCTGCTCTATGTGGACGAGGCGCACGCCACCGGCGTTTTTGGCGCAAGAGGCTTTGGCCTGTGCGAGGACTTCTCGCAAACGACCGACGTGGCGATGGGCACCTTCGGCAAGGCGCTCGGCGGTTTCGGCTCCTATCTCGCTTGCGCGGAAGACACCCGCGAATTCCTGATCCAGCGCTGCGGCGGGCTGGTTTACAGCACCGGCTTGCCGCCGTCCGTGCTGGGCGCCATCGACGCCGCCCTCGCGCTTGTTCCGCAAATGGCCAGGGAGCGGGCCAATCTGCTCGGACAGGCGCAAAGATTGCGCGAAAGCCTCACGGCGCAAGGCTGGAATTGCGGGGCCAGCGCCAGCCAGATCACGCCGGTCATGATCGGCGCCGAGGCCGACGCGCTGAAGCTCTCGGCGGAACTGGAGCGGCGCGGCTTTCTCGTCCCGGCCATCCGCCCGCCGACCGTGCCGCAGGGATCGAGCCGTCTGCGCCTGTCGCTCAGCGCCGCGCACAAGCCGGAGGATGTCGACGCGCTCATCGCCGCGCTTGGCGAGTTCGCGCCCGTCTGCGCCGCGAAGGTTCTGGCGTGAGGCTGATTTTCGTCCATGGCTGGGCGCTCGGGCCGGAAATATGGGACGCGCTTGCGGAAAAGCTCGAAAATTATGCGCAAGCGCGCGTAAATCTCGGCTATTTTGGGCCGCCTCGCCTGCCCGAGCTTATGGCCGGCGACATTCTGGTCGGCCATTCGGCGGGCCTTCTGTGGGGGCTGAGAGAAAAACACGACTGGGCCGGCGTGGTCGCGATCAATTCTTTCTCGCGTTTCTGCCTCGACGCGCTGGGGCGCGGCTGCGTCAAACCCGCGGCGCTGCGCGCGACGCAGAAAAATCTGGCGCAGGACGCGCAAAATTGCGTGAAGGCGTTCCGCGCCTCGATCGGCGCGCCGTCTTCTGCCGGGCCGGCGCGGGAAGCGGCGCTGGCCGAGGGGCTGGCGCTGTTGCGAGATTTCGACGCAGCGCCGCATTTGCCTGATAAACTGCTGCTCCTGGCGGCGCGTGACGATCGTCTCGCGCCCCCCGATGAAAGCGAAAACCTGGCGCGGATTTCGAGCGGGCGCCTTGTCTTCAGCTCCACGGGCGGGCATGGATTGCCCTGGACTGCGCCGGAATTCTGCGCCGCGCAAATCGAGGAATTTCTGGCGCGCTCATGAGTGGTGACGACATCAACGCCTCCATTGTCCGCGCCTTCGACGCAGCGGCGGCAACCTATGACGCGGCCTCGCAAGTGCAGCGCGAAATAGCGCATGAACTGGTTTTGCGCGCGGCGGCAAATTTTGCTGGAAGGCCCAGGAAAATCCTGGATCTCGGCTGCGGCGCAGGCCACGTCGCTGAAAACGCGCTGCGCCATTGGCCGCGTGCCCAAATCATTGCGCTCGACGCCGCGCCCGCCATGCTCGCGGCGCTGAAAGGCAAGTTTCCCGGTGTGACGACCGTCTGCGCCGATGCTTCGGACCTCGAGGACACCGGCGGTTACGAGCTGATCCTGTCCAGCATGATGCTGCATTGGCTGCCCAATCCGCGCGAAAGCCTTGAAAAATGGCGCGAACTGCTGGCGCCGGGCGGCATGATGTTCGTCGCCCTGCCTGTCGCGGGGAGTCTCGCCGAATGGCGCGACGCCTGCCGCGCCTCCGGCGTCGCCGACGGGTTGTGGTCCTTCCCCGATCCTGATTTCAGCGCCGGCCTGAGCCAGGAGGTGGAAACGAAAGCCTTCGTCGCGACCTATCCGGACGCCCGGCGCTTTCTGCAGAGCCTCAAGCAGACCGGCGCACGAAAATCGCCGCCAGGACATCGCCCGGCCTCGTCCGCCGGTCTGCGCCGTCTGCTGGCCGCGCGGCGGAAGCCTTTTTACGCGACGTTCCGGATCGCCTTGCTGACCATCAAAGCCCGATCAGCGACAGGTCCAACCGACGATCCCTGACCGGCGGACACCAGAAATAGGCGCCGTTCACGGGGCGTGAGAAGGTGAAGAGCGCGTCGGCAATTCCGTCGTCCAGCCCCGCCATGCGCCGCAGCACCTGTTCGAAGGGGTCGAGCGTGCGGCCATAGGCGATGAATTCAAGTCCCTGCGCTTCGTTCGACGCCCAGGGATGCGAACGGCGCAACATGAAAGCCTGCGGATCGAAAAGCTCCTGCGCCGCGCGTTTGACATGGGCTGAGTTCGGCGCGTCGTCGATCTCTTCGTTATCGTTCAACCGCCGCCCGATCATGGCGTCACGCTCGTCGCGCGAATGCGCGCAAAAGCAATTCAAGTCGTGCGCCCAGCGCTGCACGGCGGCGAAGCTGGAGAAAGGCGTGGCGCTCTCCGGCCTGGCGATGGCGACGTCGACGCTTTCCTCCGGCCCCGGATTGGCGGTCCCGTCCTCATAGCCGGTGAGATCGCGCCCTCCGGCATAAGCGAATGTGTCCATGGCGTCGCTCATTTCGAAACCATCGCCCAGCAGGCCGAAAACCTTGCGCGACAGATCGAAGATCGCGCCACGATCCTCGGCGCGGAGGAAAATCCACAGGGCGCGCTGCACCGAGGGAATCGGATGCGGACCGCCGGAAAGCGCCGGAAAACTCCGCAGGGCCGGAATTTCGCGCCCGAGCGATCGCACAAGAGGCTCGCCAAGGCCGACGACGCCGCAATCGGGGGCGAACTCCCGGGCGAGGCGCGAAAGCGCCGGCCGAGGGTCGGTTTCATGCCGGACGGAGAAGGAAAGGGATCGTCCATGCCGGGGAATGGGCGCAAGGACGCCTGGTTGGTATGTCAGGGACATGGAGCCTCCAGCTTGCTTTGACGATCAAGGTGAAGGCGACATCGCCCTGAAGCAATGCGCCGGATCAAGACGGAACGATTTTAACACGCCCTCAGGCCGTATAATCCGCCAGCGCCTCTTCCGACACCGGGGTCAGCGACACCGATTCGCCGCAGCCGCAGGACGCGGTCTCGTTGGGATTTTCGAACACGAAGGTCGCCGATATCTTGGTGACCACGAAATCCATTTTCGCGCCGATCAGGAACAGCACGGCCTTGGGGTCGATCAGCACTTTCGCGCCCTTGTCCTCGACCAGCATTTCGCCGGGACGCGCCGCTTCCGCCATCTCCACCGTATAGGACATGCCGGCGCAGCCGCCGTTCTTTACGCCGACCCTCAGGCCAAAGGCCGAACCGCCGGCCTTCTCGACCAGCGAATGGATGCGCGACGCGGCGGCGTCGGTGATTGTCATGAGCGAACGGGCTGCAGCCATTTCAAGAGTCCCCTTCAACCGGTTCAAGCGCCGGCGAATTCTGCGACAATCCGAATATAGCATCGCGGGCGGCTCGATTAAAGGCGGCCCGGCCGCCCGCCTCCCCTGTCCGCATTGACTTCGCCGGCCCTTCCGCTCAAAACACAGGGAATTAAGGCCCGCAAAGGGAGGCCGCGAAGCGGCAGAGGTTTCTTTCCATGCTATCCGTCACCCTGATCGACAATTACGACAGCTTCACCTTCAATCTGGTGCATTATCTCGGCGCGCTCGGCGCCAGGGTGAAGGTCGTGCGCAACGATCAGGCCACGGTGGAAGAAATCATCGGCGAAGAGCCCGATTGCCTGGTGCTCTCGCCCGGCCCGTGCACGCCGCATGAGGCCGGCATCTGCCTCGACCTGATCCGCAGGGCGAGCCACGAAATTCCGATTCTCGGCGTCTGCCTCGGTCATCAGGCGATCGGCGAGGTTTTCGGCGGCGAAGTCGTGCGCGCCCCAAGCCCGGTGCATGGCAAGATCGCCGAAATCAGCCACACCGGCGAGACGGTTTTCCACGGGCTGCCGACGCCCTTCAAGGCCACGCGCTACCACTCGCTCGTGGTGCGCCGCGATTCTCTTCCCACGGACCTCGCGATCACCGCCGAGACCGCCGACGGCCTCATCATGGGCCTGAGCCACATCACCCGTCCCGCGCATGGCGTGCAATTTCATCCCGAAAGCATCGCTTCGGAACACGGCCACGCGCTTTTACGCAATTTCCTCGATCTGGCGAAAAGCTGGAACGCGGCCCGCCGCAAGGGTTGACCCGACATGGAGGCGTTCAAGCCCGTCCTGACCAAAATCGCGCATGGCGAGAGCCTGAGCCGCGCGGAAGCCGAAGCCGCCTTCGAGATGCTGCTTTCGGGACAGGCGACCCATGCGCAGATGGGCGCGTTTCTGATGGGACTTCGCGTCAGGGGCGAAACCATCGACGAACTGACCGGCGCCGTCACCGCGACGCGCGCGAAAATGCTGCGGGTCAAGGCGCCGGAAGGCGCGATGGACATCGTCGGCACCGGCGGCGATGGCGCGAACACCTATAATGTCTCGACTCTCGCGGCGATCATCGTCGCCGCCTGCGGCGTTCCCGTCGCCAAGCACGGCAGCCGCGCCGCCTCGTCCATGACCGGCGCGAGCGACGTCCTCGGCGAGCTGGGCGTGGGCATCGGCATTGCGCCCGAGCGGGTCGAGGCGAGCCTGCGTGAGGCCAATATCGGCTTCATGATGGCGCAAGCCCACCACGCCGCCATGGCGCATGTCGCGCCTGTGCGCAGGGAGACGGGCGCGCGCACCCTGTTCAACCTGATCGGGCCGCTTTCCAATCCCGCTGGCGTCACGCGGATCCTGCTCGGCGTCTTCTCCGAAAAATGGATGGAGCCGATCGCCAGGACATTGCAGGAGCTGGGAGCCGAGCGGCTCTGGGTGGTTCATGGCAGCGACGGGCTGGACGAGATCACGACCACCGGCCCGACCAAGGTCGTCGCCCTGGAAGACGGAAAGATTCGGCGTTTCGAGATCACGCCGGAAGAAGCCGGGCTCGAGCGCGCGAAAATCGACGACCTGCGCGGCGGCGATCCGGCCCATAACGCCGCAGCCTTGCGCGCGGTGCTCGGCGGCGCGAAGAACGCCTATCGCGACATCGCCGTGCTCAACGCCGCGGGCGCGCTTGTCGTCGCCGGAAAGGCGACAGACCTCGCCGGGGGAGCGCGCATGGCCGAGGCGGCGCTTGACAGCGGAAAAGCGCGCGCGACGCTCGAAAAATTGATAAGAATCTCGAATGACGTTACACGCGCCGGTACACAGGCGACGGTTTAGGCGCTAAGGTTGAGACATGCCCGATATTCTGAAAAGAATCGAAGCTTACAAAAGAACGGAAATTTCCGAGGCGAAGGTGCGCGTGCCTTTCTCCACCCTGGAGCGCAAGGCGCATGACCACGATCCGCCGCGCGGCTTTTTGCGCGCCGTGGAGGCCATGGTGGAAGGCGGTCGTCCTGCGCTGATCGCCGAGGTCAAGAAGGCCAGCCCGTCCAAGGGCCTCATCCGCGCCGACTTCGATCCAGCAGCCCTTGCCCGCGCCTATGAGGCCGGCGGCGCGACCTGCCTCTCCGTGCTGACCGACACGCCCTCATTCCAGGGCAAGCTCGACGATCTCGCGAGCGCCCGCGAGGCGACCCGCCTGCCCGTCCTGCGCAAGGATTTCCTGTTCGACCCCTACCAGGTCTATGAAGCCCGCGCCGCCGGCGCCGACTGCATCCTGATCATCATGGCCTGCGTCAACGACCGCGAGGCCCGCGCCCTCAATGTCGCGGCGCACGACCTGCACATGGACGTGCTGGTCGAAGCGCATGACGAGGCCGAGCTCGACCGCGCCCTGGCGCTGGAGACGCCGCTGATCGGCATCAACAACCGCAACCTGCGCGATTTCAAGGTCAATCTCGAAACCTGCGAAAAGCTCAGCCAGCGCGCGCCGAAGGACCGCCTGATCGTCGCCGAGAGCGGCATCGGCGCCCACGCCGACATCGCGCGGCTGCAAAAAGCCGGCATCAATGTCTTTCTGGTCGGCAAATCCCTGATGCGGCAAGCCGACGTGACCAAGGCGACCAAAAGCCTGCTGACGGGCGCGCCGGCGGCCCAGCCGGCATGACGACGCCAAAAGGCCGGCTCACCCATCTGGGCGAGTCCGGCGAGGCCCGCATGGTCGACGTGTCAGCCAAAAAACGCAGCGCGCGCACCGCAGTCGCGCAGGGCTGCGTCGTCATGGCGCCGGCAACCCTCGCGCTATGTCTTTCCGGCCAGGCGAAAAAAGGCGATGTGTTCGCCGCCGCCCGCATCGCCGGGATCATGGCGGCCAAGCGCACGTCCGAGTTGATCCCGCTCTGCCATCCGCTGAACCTGACGAAAATCCAGGTCGATATCGAAGCCGACGACATGTTGCCGGGAGTGCGGGTCAAGGCCACGGCGAAGGTGCTGGGCGAGACCGGCGTCGAAATGGAGGCGCTGACCGCCGTTTCCGTCGCCTGCCTGACTATCTACGACATGCTGAAGGCCGCCGACCGAGCCATGCGGATAGAAGACGTGCTGCTTGCGGAAAAATCCGGTGGCGAATCCGGCGATTATATTCGCGAAAAATAGGTCGAAGTTCCTTCCCATGGCCGAGAACAAGCCGCTTTTGTCGGTCGACGACGCGTTGAAAGCCATCCTCGTCGGCGCGAATGGACCGCTCTCGGTCGAGCATCGGCCGCTGGCCCAGAGCTTCGGCCGGACGCTTGCGGAAGATTTGTTCGCCCGCCGCACCCAGCCGCCGAAGGCGCTTTCCGCCATGGACGGCTACGCCTTGCGCGCCGAGGACCGGGGATCGCGAAAAGTCATCGGCAAATCCTCGGCCGGGCGCGGTTTTGACGGGATTTGCGGCCCCGGCGAGGCGGTTCGCATTTTCACCGGCGCGCCCATGCCTGAAGGCGCCGATACGGTTCTCATCCAGGAAGAGGCGCAGCGCGAGGGCGACATCGTCAGTCCGACCGCACTTGTAGCGATAGGCCGCAACGTCCGCCTGCAAGGGATAGATTTCCGCGAGGGCGAGAAAATCCTTGCCCGGGGCCGCAAGCTCAGCCCTGGCGACATCGCGCTCGCCGCCAGCGCCGATCATGCGGCCTTGCCGCTGGCGCGACAGCCGCGCGTCGGCGTGCTCGCGACCGGCGACGAACTCGTCGCGCCAGGGGAAAGCCGCGGGCCGGACCAGATCGTCGCCTCCAACAGCTTTTCCGTGCTCGGCCTGATCGCCGCTTCCGGCGGCGAGCCCGTCGATCTCGGCATGACCTCCGATCGGCTGGACGAAATCGAAGCGGCCATCGGGCGCGCCCGCGCGGAAGAGACTCGATGTGCTCGTGACCATCGGCGGCGCTTCGGTCGGCGACCGCGATCTGGTGCGGGGCGCGCTGTCGCGCGAGGGCATGAAGCTTGATTTCTGGCGGGTCAACATGAAGCCGGGAAAGCCGCTGATCTATGGCCATATCGGCCCGATGACCGTGCTCGGCCTGCCCGGCAATCCGGTTTCGGCCACGGTTTGCGGCGAACTGTTCCTGAAACCGCTGATCCGCGCGCTCAACGGCGACCCTCTCGCCGGCGCCGACCGGACCGAGCCCGCCTATGCCGGCGCCGCTTTGCCGACGGGCGGCGCGCGCCAGGAATTCCTGCGCGCGACGTTGAGGCTGGATGAGGCCGGGCGGATGATCGCCACGCCGGCCGACGATCAGGATTCCTCGCTCAATCGGGTGCTGTCGCAATCGCAGGCGCTGATCGTGCGCGCCTCCAGAGCCCCCGCCTGCGAACCCGGCGCGCCGGTCAGGATCTTGCGCCTTACATTGTAGGCAAAAATGAATCGGGGCGGCGAGGGCCCGTCTTTTGACCCCGCCGCCCCGTTGCTTTCCCGGCCGTGTCTCGCGGCTCCAGGAAAGAATTCCATTTTCATTTCGCGCTGACCGCATTGCGGTCGGCAATCCCTCGCATCAGCTCGGCGTCGCGTTCCCTCGCGGGAACAGCGTCAGAGTCCCGCCAGATAGGCCGAAGGGTCGACCGGCTTCGAGCCCTTGCGCAATTCGAAGTGCAATTGCGGCGAGGCGACATTGCCGCTCTGGCCGGACAGGGCGATGGTCTGGCCGCGCTTGACCGTATCGCCGCGCTTGACGTCGAGGGCGCCATTGTTGGCATAGGCCGAGACGAAGCCGTTCGGGTGGCGGATCAGCACGAGATTGCCATAGCCTTTCAGCTCGCTGCCGGCATAGGCGACGACGCCGCTTTCCGCCGCCTTGACAGGCGTGCCTTCAGGCACCGCAATGTTGATGCCGTCGTTGCCGCCGGCGCCGAAAGCCTGGATCACCCGGCCGCGGGCCGGCCAGCGGAACTCCGGATTGGCGGAATCGTCGCGGCTCGCCACGCTGGCGGCGACCGGCGGCAGGCTGGCGGTGGTGGCGGATTTGTCCACGGCCGCGGCCCGCGGCTTTTCAAAGCCCGACGCAGCCGGTTGAGGCGCCGTCAACTCCGCAGCGGCCGTCTCCTTGGCCGAATCGACCGCGGCGAGCTTTTTCGCTTCGGCGTCGGCCTTTTTCTGCGCGAGGCGCGCGGCCTGCGCCTGCAACTTGGCCTCGGCGGCCTTGCGCGTCGCGTCGGCCGCCTTGGCCTCGGCGAGCTTCGCGCGTTTCTCGGCAAGGCTGGGCGCTGCGTCATGCTTTTCCATCGCCGCGGCTTTCGGGCCCACGTCGAATTTGAACTCGGCTTCGCGCCGGGGCGCGGATTCGGCGCGCGCCTCTCTCATGGCCGGCTGCGCGCGAGGCGTCTCCAGCCGCGGGGCTTCCATCCGCGCCGAGCGCATCGGCCGGGATTCGGCCGGAGGCAGGGCGGCATTGCGCGCTCCGTTGGCGTTATAAACCGGGATCACCATCCGCGCGCCGGGCTGGACCTGGGCGCGATTGTTGTAGCCGTTGACATGCAGCAGGGTGGACAGCGGCACGCCATAGCGCTGGGCGATGATTTCGGCGCTTTCTCCCTGGGCGACGACGATCGGCGTGCCGCCTTCGGCGCTCCAGCCGCCGACGCCCGTCGCCTTTGGGCGCGCCAGCGAAGCCGAATGCGTGACGCCCGGAGCATAGGCCGGAGCCGACCAGGCGGCGTGCGCCGGAGCGGCGCTCGGCGGCGCCAGCGGCTCGCTCTGGATGGAGGAGGAATGTTGCGGCGCATAGCGCGGCGGGTCGATGTCGGCCGGCGGCCGCGCCGGACGCTGGCCGGAATTGTCGCCGAAGGGCCGGAACGCCTCGGTGAAGAAATTGGAGTCGGAGCCTTGCTGCGGCTGGCTGATCGTGCCGGTGGGGTTTCGGTCGAGACGCGCCGAATGCTGGAACGGATCGGAGAATGGATCGCTCAGGCGGGTCGAATCCGCACATCCACTGAGCACAATTGTGGCCACGCCGATCAGGGCCAACCGGACCGTCGTGCCGGAAATTTTCAGCGCCTTGTCCATCACGCATCCCTACGCATCTACCAACGAGGCGATTAAAGGGCATGCGGGTTAAAGGAGCGTTTAAGATGAACGCAAATTCATAAAAACCTTTAGTGTTAAGGGTTTATTCACCCTAATCCGACTGGAACAGGCCGCGCAGCAGCTTTTGCGCCCGACAGGGCCCGAAAACCTCGGCCTCGATCCGGTCGCCCTGGCTGCGCTGGTAGCGCAGCAACTCCGCCTGCCCCGTCCCGTCCCGCAGGCGCGACGCCACGAGAACGCCGCCTTCGCCGAGCGCGCCCAGCAAATTGGGCGGCGGCGTCTCCATCGCGCCGTGCGCGAGAATGCGGTCGAACAGGCCGAAGGACGGCGACACGTCAAATCCGTCGGCCCAGAGCAGATTGACATTGGCGATGCCGAGCCGCTCCAGCCTTTCGCGCGCCTCCAGCACCAGCCGCTGGAAACATTCGACGCCGATGACGTCGCGTCCAAGCCGTGACAATACGCCGGCCGAATAGCCGGAGCCGGAGCCGATTTCGAGAATCCGGTGATGCGGCTGCGGCGCGAGCAGGGTCAGCATTTGCGCCAGCGCCGACGGGGGCTCCATGGTCTGGCCGCAAGGCAGGGGAACGGCGACGTCGCGCAGGGCGAGGTCGGCATAGGCGGCGCCGGCGAAGTTTTCACGCGGCACGCTTTCGAGCGCCCGCAACAGCGCGAGGTCGCGCAGGCCCTTCGCCCGCAGCCGCAGCATCAGTTGCGCCTTGGCCTCGGCCCGCGCCTGCGCCGCGGCGGTGAGAACAGGGGGAGCGCCGGAGCCGGGCCGCATAAGGCGGAGCTCAGCCGAACAGTCCGGCGAAATGCTTCAGCGCCGGATCGTCGGTGAGGTCGAGACGCAGGGGGGTGACCGAAATTTTTCTCTGCGCGACGGCTTCGAGGTCGGTGCCGGCGCCGGCGGTGAATTCCGGCCGCTCGAAAGCGATCCAGTAATAGGGATTGCCGCGCCCGTCGAAGCGCGGCTCGATCTTCATCAGTTCGGCGTCGCGCCGGCCTTGCCGCGCCAGCGCCGTTCCCGTGACTTCGCCGGCGTGGCAGGCGGGGAAGTTCAGGTTGATCAGCACGCCCGCCGGCAGACCCTTTTCGACCAGTTTGCTGATCAGGTCCGGCGCGTGGGTCTCGGCGCAGTCCCAGAAAGTCCCTTGCGGCGAATAGCACTGCGACAAGGCGAAGGAGGGATAGCCAAGCAGCGTGCCCTCCATCGCCCCTGCGATGGTGCCGGAATAGGTGACGTCCTCGGCGACGTTCTGTCCCTTGTTGACGCCGGAAAGAATGAGATCTGGCGGGTTGTCGCTCATCAGCTTGCGCACGCCCATGATGATGCAATCGGTCGGCGTTCCCTTGACGGCATAATGGCGGTCGGAAATCTTGCGCAGGCGCAGCGGGTCGGCGAGGGAAAGGGAATGAGCGACGCCCGACTGGTCGGTTTCCGGCGCGACGACGGTCACGTCGTCGGACAGTTTGGCGGCGATGCGCTCCAGCACTTTCAGGCCGGGCGCATGCACGCCGTCGTCATTGGTGATCAGAATGCGCATTCCTTGCCACCCGCCCAAATCGTGAAGCTTCCCGGATGCGACTTATAAGCCGCCGGGCAATGATCGCAAATGGCAAGGAAAGGCTGTCGAGCGCTCACGCCCCAGCGCCGCGCGCAATCTTCTCCAGCCCGCCCATGTAGGGCCGCAAGACCTCCGGCACGGTCACGCTGCCGTCCTCGTTCTGGTAATTCTCCAGCACCGCCACCAGGGCGCGGCCGACCGCCACGCCCGAGCCGTTGAGCGTGTGGACAAAGCGCGGCGCGCTTGCCGTCGGCCGGGCGAAAACGCGCGTTCATGCGGCGCGCCTGGAAATCGCCGCAGACCGAACAGGAGGAGATTTCCCGAAAACGGTCCTGGCCAGGCAGCCACACTTCGATGTCATAGGTTTTCTGCGATGCGAAGCCCATGTCGCCCGTGCAGAGCGCCACGACGCGATAGGCGAGGCCGAGCTTTTTCAGCACTTCCTCGGCGCAGGCGGTCATGCGCTCGTGCTCGGCCAGCGATTGCTCCGGCGCGGTGATCGACACCAGCTCGACTTTGGAAAACTGGTGCTGGCGGATCATGCCGCGCGTGTCGCGGCCCGCCGCCCCAGCTTCGGCGCGGAAACAGGCGGTGCCCGCCGTCACCCGCAGCGGCAGCGCCGCCTCGTCCAAAATCTGCTCGCGGACCAGGTTGGTCAGCGGCACTTCGGCGGTGGGAATGAGCCAGAAATGGTCGGTCTCGAAGGAGTCCGCCTTCGGGGCGTCGGCGATTTTCGCGGCGAGATCGGCCGGAGCGGTCGCCTCGATGTCCTGCAGCGTCTCCTTCAGGCCCTCGACGCCCATGATGCCGAGCGCGGCGAACTGGTCATCCTTGAACTTCGGCAATTGCGCCGTGCCGAACATGGCGGCGTCGCGCACCAGCAGCGGCGGGGCGACTTCCTGGTAACCGTGCTGATCGGTGTGGAGGTCGAGCATGAATTGCATCAGCGCGCGCTCGAGCCGGGCGAGTTTTCCCTTGAGCACGACGAACCGCGCGCCGGACAGCCGCGACGCCGCCTCGAAATCCATCATGCCCAGCGCTTCGCCGATCTCGAAATGCTCCTTCGGCTTGAAGGCTAGTTTCGGCTTTTCCCCGATCTGGCGCAGTTCGACATTGTCGTTTTCGTCGGCGCCCGGCGGCACGTCCGGCGACGGCCGGTTCGGAATGGCGGCGAGTTCGCGCTCCAGCGCCTCGATCGCCGCCTTTTCCTCAGCCTCGATCGCGCCCATGCCGGTCTTGAGCTCGGCCACCTCCTGCTTGAGCTTTTCGGCGAGCGCCATATCCTTGGCCTTCATCGCCGCGCCGATTTCCTTCGAGGCCGCGTTGCGGCGCTCTTGCACGGCCTGCGCCCGCGCAATCGCCAAGCGGCGGGCGTCGTCGAGTTCGATCAGCCGCGCCAGCAGCGCGTCGGCTGCTTCCGCGTCGGGCTTTCGCCGCAACAGGTCCGCGCGAAACGCTTCCGTGTTTTCGCGGATCGATTTGATGTCGTGCATATTTTCTACTTCCAAAGTCTTGGCGCGAAGCCCGAACGAAAATGGGTCAAGTCGAGGCGAAAACGGCAGTTTCCGAGCACCGAAGCGGAGCGTACTTTTGTACGTGAGCATCGGAGCGCAGGAAACTGCCGTTTGCAGCCCGACTTCACCCGTTTGCGTCGGGCTTCAGCCAATTCTTTTCGATCATGCCCACCGCGAAAACCGCCCCTTCGTAAAGAAGCAGCATGGGAACGACAAGGGCGCACATGGAAATGATGTCGGGCGGGGTCAGGACGCCCGCGACAACGGTGATGATGACGATAGCGTACCGCCGCTTGTCGCGCAGAAATTGCTGGTCGATGACGCCGACATGGCCAAGCAGGGTCAGGATCACCGGCAGCTGGAAGGCGGCGCCGAAGGCGAAGACCAGGGTCATGATGAGCGAGAGATATTCGCTGACCTTAGGCAGGAGCTCGATGGTCGGCTCGCCTTTAACGTCGATCTGCTGGAAACTCACCGAAAACTTGATGAGAAAGGGCATGACCGCGAAATAGACCAGCAGCGCGCCCATGAAGAAGAAGACCGGCGTGGCGATAAGGTAGGGCGCGAAGGCCTTCCGTTCGTGCTGGTAAAGGCCCGGCGCGACGAATTTGTAGATCTGCGCGGCGATGACCGGAAAGGCGATGAAGCCCGCGCCGAACATCGACAGCTTCATCTGCGTGAAGAACTGCTCGAGGAAATGCGTGGCGATAAGCTTGGCGTTCTCCACGCCGACCACCGACACGTAAGGGCCGAGCAGGATATTGTAGATATGATGGGAGAAGTAGAAACAGGCGACGAAAGCAGCGAGAAAGGCCAGCAGGGCCTTGATCAGCCGGGCGCGCAATTCGATCAGGTGCTCGATCAGCGGCGCCTTGGTCGCGTCGATGTCCGCCTGGGTCATGAATGGGTTTCCGTTGCTGCGGAAGGCGTCGCGGCGGCAGGTTGCGGCGCGATTTGCGACTCGGCGGGTTGCGGCGCTGTCTCGGCCGGCGCTTCCGTCGGTTTCGTCGCGGCCAGGACTTCGGCCTGAACGGGCGCGGACGGAGGCGCGGGCCGGGCCGAGACGCCAGCGTCCTCAATGATTTCCGCCATCTGGCTCATGGCGCCGGCGACCGACGCCTGCTCCTTGAGTTGGCGAAATTCGTTCTTGAGGTCATCGAGTTCGGTGTCGCGGATCGCCTCGTTGAACTGGGCCTGGAAATCGGCCGCGAGACGGCGCGCCTGGCCGACCAGGCGGCCGATCTGGCGAAGGGCCTGCGGCAGATCCTTGGGCGGGATGAAAATCAGGGCCACGACGCCGATCAGCAGCAGCTTGCCCACATCGAAATCGAACATGTCGGACCCTTTGCCGCGTAAGGCGCGCGATCAGCCGACCTTGTGGGTGTCGCGGGAGGCGTCGAGCGGCGTCGGGGCCTGGTGCTCGATGGTGCGCGGCGGCTCGGCCGTCGTCGGCGCGGGCGCGTCGTCGTCCTGCAGGCCCTTCTTGAAGGATTTGATGCCCTTGGCGACGTCGCCCATGATGTCGGAGATTTTGCCCTTGCCGCCGAACAGGAGCAGCATGACCGCGCCAATGATCAGCAGATGGGTCAAGGAAAGACCGCCCATGAAGAAAAACCTCCGGTTTGGCGAAAAACAGCCGCGCAATCAGCGTCGGGCGCTAGAAAGCGCAACCTAGTGCCCCGAAGCCGCAAAAACAAGGCGGCGGCGAAAGTCGTGGATGATTTCACTCACTTGGCCGCCGTTTCCGCGATGGCGCTTTCAATGGCTCGCTAAAAAGTCTATAGGCGTGGGCTCCGAATTTCACGTGAATGGCCGCCAGTTCAGATTTTTGGACCCCGCCCAGCCGAAAAGCTTCCGCTGCAAAAGAAGCCCCCTACCCAATGAAGGCCGCAACAAGAATGAGCAAATCCAGCTCCTCCACCGACAAGCCCGCTCGCGCCGCCGCCAGCCAGAAGATCGACACCGATCTGGTGCGGGAAATCGCCAGCCTGCTGGGCGACACCGATCTCACCGAGATCGAGGTGGAGAAGGGCGACCTGCGCATCAGGGTGTCGCGCCAGACGACGCTCGTCGCCGCCGCGCCGGCCTATGCGCAGCATGGCTTCGCCGCGCCGCCCGTCGCCCCCATGGGTCTCGCGCCGGCCGCGGCGCCGGAAGCCGGCGCCCATGACGCCGCCGATTCCCTCAAGTCGCCGATGGTCGGCACGGTCTATCTGCGGCCGAGCCCGGACGCCAAGCCCTTTGTCGAGGTAGGCGCGCACGTGTCCGCCGGCCAGAAGGTGCTGCTGGTCGAGGCGATGAAGACATTCAACGACATTGTCGCGCACAAGAGCGGCGCCATCGCCGCGATCCTGGTCGAGGACGGCCAGCCGGTCGAATATGGCCAGCCGCTGCTCGTGATCGCCTGACGCCGTCCTCGCCGGCGGAAGCCGGGGAGGATGGATCAGGAGCGAATGCGATGCCGAGCTAATGCGAGGGATGCTTTGATCGCCTCGCGATCAAAGAAGAAAGAAAGTTATGTTCGAGAAGATTCTCATCGCCAACCGCGGCGAAATCGCCCTCCGCATTCTCCGCGCGGCGAAGGAGCTGGGCATCGCCACCGTCGCCGTCCATTCGACCGTCGACGCCGACGCCATGCACGTCAAGCTGGCCGACGAATCGGTCTGCATCGGACCGGCGCCGGCGCGCGAATCCTATCTCAACATCCCGGCGCTCCTCGCCGCCTGCGAAATCACCGGCGCCGACGCCATCCATCCCGGCTACGGCTTTCTGTCGGAAAACGCCAAATTCGCGGAGATCCTCGCCGATCACGGCATCGCCTTCATCGGCCCGAGCCCCGAGCATATCCGCATCATGGGCGACAAGATCGAGGCCAAGCGCACCGCCCGCGCCCTTGGCATTCCCTGCGTGCCGGGCTCGGAAGGCGGCATAACCGACGACGCCGAGGCCCTGCGGGTGGCGGAAGAAATTGGCTATCCGGTGCTGGTCAAGGCGGCGGCGGGCGGCGGCGGACGCGGCATGAAAGTGGCGCGCACGGCCGAAGACCTGTCGGACGCCCTCACTTCGGCGCGGACGGAGGCCAAGGCGGCCTTCGGCGACGATGCGGTCTATCTCGAAAAGTTTCTCGACAAGCCGCGCCATATCGAAATCCAGATTCTCGGCGACGGTCAGGGCAACGCCGTGCATATCGGCGAACGCGACTGCTCGCTGCAGCGCCGCCACCAGAAGGTGCTGGAGGAGACCCCCTCGCCCGCGCTCAATCAGGACCAGCGCAACAAGATCGGCGAAATCTGCGCCGAGGCCATGCGCAAGCTGAAATATTCCGGCGCCGGCACGATCGAATTCCTTTACGAGGACGGCGAGTTCTATTTCATCGAAATGAACACCCGCATCCAGGTCGAGCACCCGATCACCGAGATGATCTCCGGCCTCGACCTGCTGGTCGAGCAGATCAAGATCGCCAGCGGCTCGCCGCTCAGCTTCGCCCAGGCCGATCTCGAATTGCGCGGCCACGCCATCGAATGCCGCATCAATGCCGAGCACCCCGGCTCCTTCATGCCCTCGCCGGGCAAGATCCTCTATTTCCATACGCCGGGCGGCGTCGGCGTGCGCGTCGATTCCGCCGTCTACCAGGGCTATACGATCCCGCCCAATTACAATTCGCTGGTCGGCAAGCTGATCGTCCAGGGCCGCACCCGCAACGAGGCGCTGATGCGCCTGCGCCGGGCGCTCGACGAATTCATCGTCGACGGCATCGAGACGACCCTGCCGCTGTTCCGGACGCTGGTGCGCAATTCCGACATCCAGGACGGCGCCTATGACATCCACTGGCTCGAACATTTCCTGGCGGCGGGCGGCATGGATCATCCGAACCCTTGAAGGCGTCCCGCGTCCTGTTCCTGCTCGCCGGCGGGCTCGCGGTTCTTGTCGCGCTCTGGACGCTGTGGCCGAGCCCCGCGCCGCCGCCGCGCCTGATCGACGGCCTCGGCGACGACGGGCTGCGCGCCGCGCCCTGCCCCGCCCGCTCGCTCTATGAACAGAAGGCCCGCATGAACCGGGGCGTCCTCCCGGAAGCCGGGCTTGGCCACAGGCTCCGCCAGAAATTTCCGCCCGGCTCCGACGCCGGCGCCCTTGCAGCCGAGCTGGAGCGCGAGCATTTCAACAAATTCAGCCCCTGCGCCAATGACGAAAGCGTCTTCGGCGCGCGCTGGCTCAGCCCGGACTGGTCCCACCCCGACGCCTTCGTCTACTGGCGCGCCGACGACAACGGCCGGCTGACCTTCCTCGACGGCGACGTCAGCCGCGGCAACTGATCCATTCGAGAAAGCTCGTTCAGTTTCTCCGGCGAGGCGTGTAACATCAGGGCATGCATGCCCCCGACCCAGGCGCCGATCCCATCACGCCCCGCGTTCTCCTGCGGGCCTATGCCGCCGGCCTGTTTCCCATGGCCGAGGATGCAGGCGACGAGCATCTGCACTGGTTCGACCCGCGCGAGCGCGGTATTTTTCCCCTCGACGGACTGATCGTCTCGAAAAGCCTGGCTAAAAGCGTCCGCGCGCGAAAATTCGCGATCAAGGTGGACCATGATTTCGACGCCGTGCTCGCCCAATGCGCCGAGAGCCGGCCGGGCCGCGAGAAAACCTGGATCAACGGGCGCATCGCCGGGCTGTTCCGGCAATTGTTCGAGATGGGCTACGCCCATACGGTCGAGGCCTGGCGCGGCGACGAACTGGTCGGCGGCCTCTATGGCCTGGCGCTCGGAGGCGCATTTTTCGGCGAAAGCATGTTCCATCGCGCCGCCGACGCGTCGAAAATCTGCCTTGTGCATCTTTTTGCGCGGCTGCGCTGCGGCGGCTTTTCGCTGCTCGACGCGCAATTCCTCACGCCCCATCTGGAAAGCCTGGGCG